>NZ_CAMLJP010000034.1 GCF_946480385.1 uncultured Azospirillum sp. | reverse complement strand
CCACGGATGCATGCATTCCAAAAGGGGCGCTCCGGGTGGACACTCTCCGAAAGATTCGGTTTTCGGAGGGACCGCCCGTGCCCGACACACATCCCATCCAGAGCGCCGACCCGGCCGCTACCCAATCCGTTACCGAGCGCCGGCAAGCCCTCGCCACCCGTTTCCAGAAGGCGCGCGCCCGCACCGCCGAACTGGTCGCCACCCTGTCGCCGGAAGACCTGATGGTGCAGACGGTGGCGGACGGCGCGCCGGCGAAATGGCACCTCGCCCACACCAGTTGGCTGTTCGAGGTCGCGGTGCTGATCCCCTTCAGTCCCGGCTACCGGCCGGCCGACCCGGCCTTCCTCGACCTGTTCGCCGCCCGCACCGATGGCGGTGCCCCGCCACCCCGCGTGCTGTCACGCCCGACGGCGGCCGAGATCATGCGCCACCGCGACCAGATCAACGGCGCGGTGCTGCATCTGATCGACGCGCTAGACGAGTCGCTGTGGGACGCCGCCGAATCGGCGCTGATGATGGCCATTGCCCATGAACGGCGCCACCAGGAGCGGATGCTGCTGCACATCAAGCATGCCCTGTGGTGCAACCCGCTGCGCCCGGCCTATGAACAGGCGCCGGACCACCCGCATTTGGGCGCCCCGCCCGATGGCTGGCTGGAGCAGCCCGGCGGCCTCGTCGAGGTCGGCAGGCCGATGCCGCTGCCCGGCTTCGACCATGAGGGACCGCGTCACCGCGTCTGGCTGGAGCCCTACCGGCTGGCCGCCCGCCCGGTCACCTGCGGCGAGTACCTCGCCTTCATCGAGGCCGGCGGCTACAGCGACCGCCCGCTGTGGCTCACCGACGGTTGGGAGACCGCCCGAGGCGAAGGCTGGAGCGCCCCGCTCTATTGGGAGCGCGGCGGCTTCGGATCCGGCTCCCGTTGGCAGGTCTTCACCCTTTACGGCATGCAGCCGCTCGACCCCGACGAGCCGGTCTGCCATGTAAGCTGGTACGAGGCCGACGCCTACGCCCGCTGGGCCGGCAAGCGCCTGCCACGGGAGGCGGAGTGGGAGACGGTCGCCGCAGGCTGCGACAGCATGGGGAATCTGCTGGGCACCGGCCACCGCCATCCCCGCGCCGGGACCTGTCACGGCACCGGCCCTTGGCAGATGTGCGGCGACGTATGGGAATGGACCGGCGACGCCTTCCTGACCTATCCCGGCTACCGCCGTCCCCATGGCGCCGACAAGGCCGTCCCGGACGAGGCGGTCAACGGCCGACTCGCCGGCAACCGCATGGTCCTGCGCGGGGGCAGCTGCCTGACGCCCTTCGATCATGCCGGCCCCTGGACGCGGCATTATCTGCGGCCCGAGACCCGGCTGTCGGTGAGCGGGTTCAGGCTGGCGGAGGATATTTAAGGAGAGACTTGCGGGGAGCCTTGTCCGCCCGCGCCGGCGGTCAGTGCCCGCGCCTGCCCCTGGGTGACGATTCCGCGCTCCGTCAGGCGGGACAGCAGAGCCACGGCCAATTCGGCCTGGAACAGCGCCTCCCCCTGCGGACCATTACGCGGGTGGCGGGGCACGTCGAACGCCTCGGCCAGCCGGTCGGGCGACGCGCTGGTCAAACCAGAGTCAAGCGCCGCCGCCAATGCCCCGAGGTCAAGCGACGGCGGCAGCGCCGGATCGGTGATACCGGCCTGAGCGGCCGACCGCGCCAGGGCGGCAAGGCTCGAGTCGATGCCGATGCCGACGGCGATGCAGTTGTGCAGCGCATCCTGGATCACCGGCCACACCGCGGCGAACGGGCGCTCCCCCGCCACCATGGCGGTGCCGATGCCGTGACGGGCGGTCGCCTCGGTCGGGACGGGGTCGATCGGGTCGATCAGCAGGGCGAGCGACACTGTGGGGAAGATGCGCAATCCCACAAGCCGCACGGTGCCGATTGCGATCACCGGCCCGCTGTCCGGCTCCACTCCCGCCGTTGCCACCCAGAGCGCGACGAAGGGCAGGGCCGCCAGCGGTTCCTCATCGCCAAGCGGGCCGGCGGCATGGGCCACTCGCAGGCTGAGCGTGCGCTTGCCGCTGAGCCCGGCGGCATGGGCCATGCCGCGGGCAGGGAAGGACAGGAGCGCCCCGGCGCTCAGACCCAGATCGGCGATGCGCGCCGACAGCTCGCCGTCTTCGATCCGGCGCAGCACGGCGGTGACGGGGGCGCCGCCGCCGCGCGCCCGCTCCATCGCACGGGCCAGATCGTCGCGAAGCAGGGATTTGCCGATGTCGGCCCCCTCCTCCACCGCCAGCAGGCGTGCTGCGGCGGGGTTCAACTGTTCCACGTGCCCGAGTTCGTCGAGGACCAGCAGGGGGTCTTCGGCCAAAGCCAGCACCGCCCGCAGCGCCCGGTCCGCGCGTCCGCCCCCAAGCGGTCCACCCCCCAGAGGTCCGTCGCCAAGCCCGCGCTCGCCGCCACGGGCCAGGCTTGCCGCTTCGGCAAGACGCGCCAGCTCGCCACCCGGTCCGCCGGAGATCGGCTCCAGATCCACCCGGCTGCGGGCACCGGACAGGCGGTCGGACAAACGGTCGAGGTCGCGGAAATGGCGCGACAGGCGGGAGAAGACGAACCAGATCGCCAGCAGGCCCAGTCCGCAGATCGCCAGCCCGCGGGTGAAGGCGGTGCGGTCGTTGGCCGCCAGCTGCGTGATTTCCACGCCAAGAAAGACCAACGCGGCCGCCGCCACCGCCAGACCAAGCATCACCACGCGCCAAACGCCGCCCTTCATCGGGCCGTCTCCCCGTCATTGTGCCCGGACTCTAGCCGGCCGAAAGGAAACGGAGAAGCCGCGCGCGTGTTCAGCGCGCCACGACCGCCGCCCGTGCGCCTTCCACCTGCTCCATGAGGCCGGCCAACGCACCGCGCACCTCGCCCGACAGCCCGAACAGCAGCAGCGCCACCAGCGCAACCGCCAATGCATGATCCAGCAGCGGCCGGGCCGGTCGCCGCGCCCCTGAACGGTTGCGGAATGGGATTTGGAAGAACGACATCGCTGACGGCTCCGGCATGGATCAAGGCATCGTGACGCCAGCCTACCGGCGGAGAGAACGAACGAACTCTTAACGGCACTCGATTGAAAGCCGGTTGCCCCGCTTTTGTCTCGGGTCTATTTCGAAGCGGGGGCATTTTCAAAGTCGAGACTGCGCTCTCCGCCCGCTGTGGAGGGCTCTACCCTTTGCCGGCACCACCGCAAATTCGAGTTACCGCCTTTGCGTAAAATACATAGCAATTTGCGCCGCGATTTTTGCTGTGCTTTTGCTGCATTTCCTGGTTTGCCTGCTTGTCGGATGATGCTAAGAGTAATGCATCCAACGAAAACACTCCTTTCTGCATAGGCAATTGCTTAGGAGGCCGGCAATGACTTTGGTCTATCGTCCCCTGCCCTATGGCGGGCACGAAGACCGGCGGACAGGCCGCCACCTGCTTCTGGTGGTCGCCCTGATCCTCGCCATTCCGACCGCTTTGGGGGCCGGCTGCACCGTCGATGCCCTGCGCAGCTATGCAGTGGAGGCGCGGCTGTCGCAGGCCGTCGATGCCGCTGCCCTGGCCGGCGGCCGGGTGATGTTCGATTCGCAACGCGACGGCCACATCCGCAGTTTCTTCGACAAGGCCTTCCCCAACGGCTTCCTGGGATCGCACCTGTCGCCGCTGACGATTGCCGAGGATGCGGCGGCCGGCACACTGACGGTCAGTGCGCATGCCACCGTCAACGCCATCTTCCTGCGGCTGTTCGGCAAGAAGGAAGTGACGGTGGAGGCCCAATCCGTCGTCCGCCGCGGCCTGCACGCCCGCACCAAGCTGCAATAACTCCCCATCCGTTTTCCAACCAGCTACATCGCCGATTCGCGAGGCTCGCATTCGCGGATTGCAGCCCGGCGTCTTCGCAACTGCGGTAGAAGGAACGCACAGCGCCCCTTCCACCGGAGTCCGCGATGCTCGGAACCCTGACGCTCCTGCTGCTCTGCCAGCTGGCCGGCGAGTTGGCCGCCCGCCTGCTGCACCTGCCGGTTCCCGGCCCGGTGTTGGGCATGCTGCTGCTGTTTGCCGGACTGCTGCTGCGCGGCGGCGTGCCTGCCGCGATCCAGGACACCGCCGGCGGGCTTCTGCGTCACCTGTCCCTGCTGTTCGTGCCGGCCGGTGTCGGCGTGATGGTGCATGTCACCCGCCTGGAGACGGAGGCGCTGCCGATCGTGGTCGCCCTGTTCGGCAGCACCCTGTTCGGCATCGCGGTGACCGCCAAGCTGATGGCCTTCCTGCTGAGCCGCACCGACCCGCGTCTGGAGGAGGAGCCGGCTGCCGGCAATCCGGCGAAGGGAGACCGGACATGAGCGCCGATCTCCACCAGATCTGGGTCTATCTGTCGGCAAGCCCGCTGGCCGGACTGACGCTGACCCTGGTCGCCTACCAGATCGGCCTGTGGGTGTTCGAGAGGCTGGGCCGCCGCCCGGTGCTGAACCCGGTGCTGATCGCCGTCATCCTGATCGCCGGTACGCTCAGCCTGTCGGGCATCGATTACCGCACCTATTTCGACGGCGCCCAGTTCGTCCATTTCCTGCTCGGCCCCGCCACGGTGGCGCTCGCCGTCCCGCTCTACAACCAGTTCCAGGAGGTGCGCCGCTCCGCCCTGGCGCTGGTGGTGGCACTGCTGGTGGGATCGGCCGCATCGGCGCTCAGCGCGGTGGCGCTGGTCTGGATCTGCGGCGGGACGAAGGTGACCATCCTGTCGATGGCGCCGAAATCCGTCACTTCTCCCATCGCCATGGGCGTGTCGGAGCAGATCGGCGGCCTGCCCTCGCTGACCGCGGTGTTCGTCATCATCACCGGCATCGTCGCCGCCAGCCTAGGCACCTGGGTGCTGAACCTCGCGCGGGTGAAGGACTGGCGTGCCCGCGGATTCGGCATGGGGGTGGCGGCGCACGGCATCGGCACCGCGCGTGCCCTGCAGGTCAACGAGGTGGCCGGCGCCTTCGCCGGGCTTGGCATGGGGCTGAACGGGCTGGCCACAGCACTGCTGTTGCCGACGCTCTATCACTTGATCTGGGGCTGATTGCGGCATTGGTTGGTGCATCCAGCAGTCCGATTTTCGCCAATCCAGGCTTGACAGCCATGCCGCACCTACGCACAGTGCGCCCCATGAACACCATCGACCGCAAGAACGCCCTTCTTCGACTTCTCGGCCCGGCGCTTTAAGCGTCCGGGTTTGTCGCGTTCTCATCCCGTTTCCATCGGTCGAAGTGTCTGTTCCATGAGCGATGTTTGCAAAGGCGCCGGCATCGGCGTCGCCCGGCAGGGGCCGGGACTGCGACTTACCGACGGTCGCTGAGCCACGTCCGGCGGCTCTGCGGCCGTACCCCTCGCCGGTCCCTCCGCCTTTCAAATTCCGATCCGCCGCCCCCGCCCGCATAAAAGCGCTTGAGCCCGGGGCCGCCACTGGAGCCGAACGACGCCATGAGCACCGCCACCCAAACCAACGCCGGCATCCCGACCCTGCCGAAGTCCCCGTCCAAATACACCCCCTTCCCCCAGGTGAAGCTGACCGACCGCCAATGGCCGTCGCGCACCCTGGACAAGGCGCCGATGTGGTGCTCGGTCGATCTGCGCGACGGCAACCAGGCGCTGATCGAGCCGATGGGTCCGGACCGCAAGCGCGCGATGTTCGACCTGCTGCTGCGCATGGGCTTCAAGGAGATCGAGGTCGGCTTCCCCGCCGCCTCGCAGACCGATTTCGACTTCTGCCGCGAGGTCATCGACGAGGGCAAGATCCCCGACGGCGTCACCATCCAGGTGCTGACCCAGTCGCGTGAGGAACTGATCCGCCGCACCTTCGACGGCATCAAGGGCGCCAAGCGCGCCATCGTCCACCTGTACAACTCCACCTCGGAGCTGCAGCGCCGTGTGGTGTTCGGGCTGGACCGCCAGGGCATTGTGGACATCGCCGTCGCCGGCACCAAGCTGATCAAGCAGCTGGCCGCCGAGACGCCGGAGACCGAGATCGTCCTGCAATATTCGCCTGAAAGCTTCACCGGCACCGAACTGGATTTCGCGGTCGAGATTTGCGAAGCGGTGATGGAGACCTGGGGCGCCACCCCCGACAACAAAGTCATCCTGAATCTGCCGGCCACGGTCGAGATGTCGATGCCGAACGTGCATGCCGACCAGATCGAGTGGTTCTGCCGCACCCTGAAGAACCGCGAATCGGCGATCATCTCGCTGCACCCGCACAACGACCGCGGCACCGGCGTCGCCGCGGCGGAGATGGGGCTGCTGGCCGGTGCCGACCGCGTCGAAGGCACCCTGTTCGGCAACGGAGAGCGCACCGGCAACGTCGACGTCGTCACGCTGGCGCTGAACATGTTCACCCAGGGCGTCGATCCTGAGCTGAACATCGACGACATCAACGAGATCGTCCGCGTGTCGGAATACTGCACGCAGCTGCCGGTCCATCCGCGCCACCCCTATGCCGGCGAACTGGTGTTCACCGCCTTCTCGGGCTCGCACCAGGACGCTATCAACAAGGGCCTGAAGGCGCTGACCAAGTCCAACACCGGCAAGTGGGAGGTCCCGTACCTGCCCATCGACCCGCAGGATCTGGGCCGCAGCTATGAGGCGGTGATCCGCATCAACAGCCAGTCCGGCAAGGGCGGCATCGCCTATATTCTGGAGAAGGATTACGGCCTGCAGATCCCGCGCCGCCTGCAGATCGAGTTCTCCAAGGTCGTGCAGCGCGTCGCCGACGAGTCCGGCAAGGAACTGTCGCCCGCCGACATCCACACCGCCTTCAAGGCCGAGTATCTGGACGCCGACACCCCGCTGGAACTGGTCGAGCATTCGACCGAGCCGCGCGGCCCGAACTCCGGCGCCCGCGCCATGAGCGTGGTGATGCGCCGCAACGGTGAGATCATCACCACCAAGGGCAAGGGCAACGGCCCGATCGACGCCTTCCTGGACGCCCTGCGCCAGGGCTGCGGCACCGACCTGCACGTCGTCGACTACCGCGAGCACGCCATCGGCTCCGGCGAAGATGCCCAGGCCTGCGCCTATGTCGAGGTCAAGACCGGCGACAGGACCCTGTTCGGCGTCGGCATCGACGCGGATATCGTGACCGCTTCGCTGCGGGCGCTGGTGAGCGCGGCGAATCGCGCGGCGCGGTAACAGAAAAGAAAATAGAAGGGCCGGCAAAGGTTGCCGGCCCAGTTTCTGGGAAATTTTGATAAGTTAGGTGCGCGGGTCAATATAAGGGCCAGTCGAACACTTGCCAGCAGCCTCAGCCTTCATCTCCAATCTTGAATCAAAGGAAAATAGTTTTCGAACCTCCGGGAAAACATAGTAAAATTGGAAAAACCACATGAATATCGAAATTATGGACATGAAAGCAACAAATACCCTTATATTGGATACCGATCCATCACTCATCTCAGATCTGAAGATCTTAATTACTCTGGTAGACGGAAATGCTAGAGCAATAAAATAGAATAAGAAAGCCACCGAAACTCCTGCAGCGGCTGGCAAAACAATTATTAATAGAAGATATAAGTACCCTCCCGATGCCGCAATAAGAACACTCATCATTTTGGCAGCAATATAGAACGACTCGCATTGCTCATAGAGAAAAACTTGCGAGAAAGTTATGTACATCGTGACAATGGCGCCGACCGTAACCAAGTTTAACCAAACGCCAAATTTTATTGTATAGTTGGTTGCAGCAGAGAAAGTTGAGTTATTTCTAATTTCTTCTCTACGATTTTCTCTAACCATTCTCCTCAGATTTTGAACTCTGCGGCGTATTCTTGGCCCCTGAATTATACAGCTTCGCGAACAAACCCCTCGGGAGCCGCCAGCGCCATCACGCATTCCGTTCTCTAAATCCGACATGATGTCTCGATATGTAGAGTTGAAGTAGAAAATCTATTTAATATTCAATGCGCGCACTCTGTGCAACTTTTTGCTACATGGCTGCAATTGGGCGCACCACCTTGCCCCCACCGCCCCACCCGCCTATAAGTCCCCACGAATCGCGTCGAGCAACAGCGGACAGCGCTATGATCGTGGTCACCGGCGGGGCCGGCTTCATCGGGTCCAACCTTGTCGCGGCATTGGCCGCGCGCGGCATCACCGACGTGGCGGTCATCGACCGCTTCCGTGACGGCGAGAAGTGGCAGAACCTCGCCAAGCGCGAGGTCGCGGCGCTGGTGCCGCCCGAGCAGACGCTCGCCTTCCTCGATCAGCATGCGGCGGAGATCGACACCGTCTTCCATCTCGGCGCCATCTCCGCCACCACCGAGCGGGATGTTGACAAGATCGTCGCCAACAACGTCGCGCTGACGCTGGACCTGTGGCGCTGGTGCTCCTGGCGCGGCTGCCGGCTGATCTACGCCTCCTCCGCCGCCACCTATGGCGACGGCGCTGCCGGTTTCGACGATGACGGCTCCTGCGACGGGCTGGCGCGGCTGCGGCCGCTGAACGCCTATGGCTGGTCCAAGCATCTGGTCGACCGCCGCATCGCCCGCGCCGTCGCCGGCGGCGACCTCGTGCCGCCGCAATGGGCCGGGCTGAAGTTCTTCAACGTCTACGGCCCCAACGAAGCCCACAAGGGCGACATGATGAGCGTGGTCGCCAAGCTGCATCCGCAGCTGACGGCTGGCAATCCGGCGCGCCTGTTCAAGTCGCACAAGGATGGCTTCGAGGATGGCGGCCAGCTGCGCGACTTCATCTATGTCGACGACTGCGTCGCCGTGATGTTGTGGCTGTACGACCATCCGGAGGTCAGCGGCCTGTTCAATGTCGGCACCGGCAAGGCGCGCAGCTTCAAGGACCTCGCGCTGGCGACTTTCGCCGCCCTGGGGCTGCCCCCCCGGATTGAGTACTTCGACATGCCTGAGCATCTGCGCGGCAAATACCAATATTTCACGCAGGCGACGACGGATCGCCTGCGCACCGCCGGGTTCGACCAGCCCTTCACCGAGCTGGAAGAGGGTGTCCGGCGCTATGTGCAGGATTTCCTGTCGCAGCCCGACCCGTACCGCTGACCGGAGTCCCCATGTTCGCCACCCTGCCAGTCGTCGCCTTTCCCACCATCGATCCGGTCGCCTTCGCCGTCGGCCCGGTCGTCGTCCGCTGGTACGCGCTGGCCTATCTGGCCGGCTTCGTGCTGGGCTGGCGCTACTGCATGGGGCTGGCGCGGCTCGACCCGGATCTGCGGCCGAAGCCCGAAGAGTTCGACGATTTCCTGACCTGGGCGGTGATCGGCACCATCCTGGGCGGGCGGATCGGCTATGTGCTGTTCTACAACCTGCCCTACTACATGGAAAATCCGCTGGACGCCCTTCAGGTCTGGCATGGCGGCATGTCCTTCCATGGCGGCATGATCGGCGTGCTGACGGCCATCGGGCTGTTCTGCTGGCGCCGCGGCATTTCGCCCTTCATCTTCGGCGACATCATCGCCGCCTGCGCACCCATCGGGCTGTTCTTCGGCCGCATCGCCAATTTCATCAATGGCGAGCTGTACGGCCGCCCGGCCCCCGATTTCGCCTATGCCATGGTGTTCCCGCGCGACCCGCTGCAGGTGCCGCGCCATCCCAGCCAGCTTTACGAGGCGGTGCTGGAGGGCGTGGTGCTGTTCATCCTGCTGGCGATCGTCATCCGCACCCCGGCGCTGCGCCACCGGCCGGGCACGGTCGGCGGGCTGTTCCTGATCGGCTACGGCCTGTCGCGCATCACCGTGGAGTTCTTCCGCGAGCCCGACCCGCAGCTGGGCTTCCTGTTCGCCGGCGCGACGATGGGACAGCTGCTGTCGCTGCCGATGCTGGCGATCGGGCTGTGGCTGGTCGTCCGCGGCCGGCGCCACGCCATCCCGGCCTGACGCCATGGTGGAGGACGGGAGCGCGGCTCCGGACGGTCTGGCCCACCTGCTGGCCCGCCGGATCGTGATGGACGGGCCGATCAGCGTCGGCGCCTTCATGGCGGAGGCGCTGGGCCATCCGCGCTTCGGCTATTACATGCGGCGCGATCCGTTCGGCAGCGGCGGCGACTTCACCACCGCGCCGGAAATCAGCCAGATGTTCGGCGAACTGGTCGGACTCTGGTGCGTCGACAGCTGGGCGCGGCTCGGTGGTCCCGGCCCCTTCCATCTGGTGGAGCTGGGCCCCGGCCGCGGAACGCTGATGGCGGACGTGCTGCGGGCGGCGGCGGTGCTGCCGCTGTTCCGCGACAACGCCATCGTCCATCTGGTGGAAACCAGCCCGCACCTGCGCGAGCGTCAGCGCCAGACGCTGCAGCCGATCCTGGGCGACTCCGTCGAGTGGCACGACCGGCTGGAGGATGTGCCGGACGGCCCGACCATCCTGATCGCCAACGAGTTCTTCGACGCCCTGCCGATCCGTCAGGTGCAGAAGACCAACCATGGCTGGTTCGAGCGGCTGGTGGATATCGCCCCCGACAGCACGGAAGACGAGCCGCGCTTCCGCTTCGTGCTGGAGGCCTTCGGCAGCTCCGGCAGCCGGCTGGTGCCGGACGCGCTCCGCGATGCCCCCGACGGGAGCGTGGTCGAGGTCTCCCCCGCATCGCAGGCGGTGGCGCGGCTGATCGGCACCCGGCTGGCCGCGGCCCCCGGTGCGGCGCTGGTGATCGACTATGGCCATGCCCAGGGTCCGGCGGTCGGCGACACGCTGCAGGCGATGCGTCGTCATGCCTACGCCCCGGTGCTGGAAGCGCCGGGCGAGGCCGACCTGACGGCCCATGTCGATTTCGCCGGCATCGCCGCCGCGGCGCGGGAGGGTGGCGCCCAATCCTTCGGCCCGGTGGAGCAGGGGGAATGGCTGATCCGGCTGGGCATCCGCCAGCGGGCGTCGGCCCTGTCGGCCAAGGCCAGCCCGGCCCAGGCGCACGACATCCGCGGCGCGCTGGACCGCTTGATCGATCCGGTGCAAATGGGCAGGCTGTTCAAGCTGGTCGCGCTCGCCACGCCCGGAGCCTTCGCCGACGCCACCCCGCCGGCGGGCTTCTGACCAATTAGCGACGAAACCGGTTAGAGACACCGCACCATAACCGCCACCGGGACAATCCGGGGCGGACGGTGCATCGCGGCCCCCTGCCCCGTCGGGCATGCGGGAGGCCACAGAACAGGGAAGGACGGCGTTCGTGATCACACTCGGCGCGCTGAACGACATCACCCACATCCGCCACGCCTTTTTCACCCGCACCGGCGGGGTATCCACCGGGCTCTACGCCTCGCTGAACTGCGGGCTGGGGTCAAACGACTCCGCCGCGGCCGTGCATGAGAACCGCGCCCGCGCCGCGGCGCGGATGGAGGTGGAGCCCGGCAACCTCATCACCTGCCATCAGGTCCACAGCCCGACCTGCGTCGTGGTGGAGGAACCCTGGACACCCGAGACGGCGCCGAAGGCCGACGCCATGGCGACCCGTCAGGCGGGTATCGCGCTGGGTATCCTGACCGCCGACTGCGCGCCAGTGCTGTTCGCCGACAGCAAGGCGCGGGTGATCGGCGCCGCCCATGCCGGCTGGAAGGGCGCCAAGGCCGGCGTGATCGAGGCGACCGTCGCCCGCATGGTCGAGCTGGGCGCCAAGCCGAACCGGATCGTCGCCTGCATCGGCCCCTGCATCGCCCAGCGCTCCTACGAGGTCGGTCCGGAGTTTCCCGCCCCGTTCGAGGAGGAGGACGCGCGCAACCGCGATTACTTCGCCCCGGCCCGCAAGCCCGGCCATTTCCTGTTCGACCTGGCCGCCTACGTCACGCGCCGGCTGGGCGATTCCGGCGTCACGGTGATCCAGCGCTGTCCCAACGACACGGTGGCGGAGGAGGACCGCTTCTTCAGCTATCGCCGGTCCTGCCTTCGGGGCGAATCGGATTACGGCCGCGGCCTTTCGGCCATCGTCCTGCAGACCTGAACCGGCCCGAACGGGCAACCGCCGGGTCCATCGTCATGCCGCCCGCGCAGGGCGGCATTCCCCAATGGGGAAAGACCCGACCGTCATGGAACGTTTACATGGGCTCGGCCCTTTGTTATGGTCCGCCCCGTTTTCAAGGGGCGGCGGCGCGCAAGCGTCCAACGTGCCTTGAGCCGTATCCCTGCAAAGAGAGCCGACCCCGATGAAGGTGCTTGCCGGCAACAGCAACCGTCCGCTGGCCGAGGCGATCTCCACCTGTCTCGGCGTGCCGCTGACGAAAGCGAGCGTACGCCGTTTCTCCGACATGGAGGTGTTCGTCGAGATCCTGGAGAACGTGCGCGGCGAGGACGTGTTCGTCGTCCAGTCGACGTCGGCTCCGGCCAACGACAACCTGATGGAACTGCTGGTGACGATCGACGCCCTTCGGCGCGGATCGGCCCGGCGCATCACGGCGGTCATCCCCTACTACGGCTATGCCCGGCAGGATCGCAAGACCGGCCCGCGCACGCCGATTTCGGCCAAGCTGGTCGCCAACCTGATCACCCAGGCCGGCGCCAACCGCGTTCTGACGATGGACCTGCATGCGGGTCAGATCCAGGGCTTCTTCGACATCCCCACCGACAACCTGATGGCTGCCCCGGTCTTCGAGAAGGACATCCGCCAGTCCTTCGAGAACATCGGCGAGGTCACCATCGTGTCGCCGGACGTCGGCGGCGTGGTGCGTGCCCGCGCGCTGGCCAAGCGCCTGGACGCCGATCTGGCCATCATCGACAAGCGGCGCGAGCGCGCCGGCGTGTCGGAGGTGATGAACATCATTGGCGACGCCAATGGCCGCCGCTGCATCCTGATCGACGACATCGTCGACTCGGGCGGCACGCTGTGCAATGCCGCGGTCGCGCTGATGGAAGCCGGCGCCAAGTCGGTCCACGCCTTCTGCACCCACGGCGTCCTGTCCGGTGGTGCGGTCGCCCGCGTCGCCGTCTCACCCCTGGAACAGCTGGTCACCACCGACAGCATCCAGGCGACCGAGGCGGTGCGCGTGTCGCGCAACATCCGCCAGCTGACCATCGCCCCCCTGCTCGCCGAAGCGATCATGCGCATCAGCGAAGAGCGGTCGGTGTCGAGCCTGTTCTCGTAAGAGCGACAGCGTTACCAGGAAAGGCCCCTTCCCGTCGGGAGAGGGCCTTTTTTGTTGCCCGCAATCTGCCCTCACCCCTCCCCCAGCCCATGGAAATCGTTCGCCGTCACCTGTCCGCCGGTGGCAGCGGCGATGCGGGCCATCACGGCGGGACGGGGGACGCGGCGGCCATGGCGGTAGCGGTTGACCGTGGCCTGGCTCGTCCCGATCAGGGCGGCAAAGGCCTCTTCCTTGGTTGCGGTCCGGGTGAGCCAATCATCGAGCGTCATACCGCAATGGTTTAGACCAAGCCGGTTTCTGCGCGCAACTGGATTTATGCCGCAGTTGTGGACTTTCCAAAGCCGTTTTGGTATGAACGGCCCATGACCACCATGCGCGAACTGCGGCAGGCCGCCGGGCTGAGTCAGGAGAAGCTGGCCGAACTGGCGGGCACCTCCCAGCCCCAGATCAACAAGCTGGAGACCGGCCAGCGCAAGATGACCGTCGATTGGGCGGTCAAGCTTGCCCATCCGCTGGGGGTGGAGCCGGCGCTCCTGCTCGGCCTCGATGTGCCGGCGGCTCTCCCGGCGGCCCGCCCCTCCCGGCCCGCACTCGCGCCGCTGCTCCGCACGGCCTCGGTTCCGCAGGCGCAGGCCGCCGCCTCGATGCCGGTACGGGCGGCGGCGCGCGGCGGGGTCGACCAGGAGATGTTCCTGGAGGACGGTCCCATCGACTGGATCACCCGGCCCGATTACCTGAAGAATGCCCGCGATCCCTACGCCATGTATGTCGTCGGCGACTCGATGATGCCGCGCTTCCGCCCGGCCCAGCTTCTGCACGTCAATCCACACAAGCCGCCGGCGCCGGGTGCCGGCGTCGTGGTGGTCAAACGCAACAAGGCGGTGCTGGTGAAGGAGTTCGTGCGCCGCGCCGCCGATGCGGTGATCCTGCGCGAATACCGGCCGGCCGACCGCGAGTTCGCCGTGGCGCTGGAGGACCTCGACACCCTGCACACCGTGGTCGGCCTGCAGGAGCCCTGACATCTATACCGCTTCGGTATCGGCTTTCTGTCGTAAAATAAATCCATTTTGGATTATTCCTTGCTCAGCGGATCGTCGGACGATCCGGCGCATCGCATCTGAACAAGGAGACTTGGCCATGCCCCAGCCCTATCCCTGCTTCCACCCCGGCCCGTCGGCCGGTCGGCTCGACAGCTTCAGCGAACGCGGTGCCCGTGAACTGGCCCGCCGCATCCGCACTGCCTGGGCCAACATCGGCTGGGACGTGGAGGTGCGGGTGGAGCGCATCGCCAGCGAGGAGCTGGGCGACGGCCGCAGCATCGCCCATTTCACCGTGCGCAGCGACCTGATCAACGGCCTGCCGCAACGACGTCTGGACGGGGCGGCGGCACGGGCGCTGCCGCGTGCCGCCTGACACCGATCACTTCAGCCGCTCGTCCAACTCCACCTGATAGCCGACGGCGAGGCGGTTGGTCTCGTTCGCCATGCCCACCACCGCCATCAGTTCGCCGAACTGCGCGTCGGTCATGCCCAGCCGGCGCGCCGCCGCCTCGTGCGAGCGGATGCAGTACTGGCAGTTGTTGGTGACGCTGACCGCGACAAAGATCATCTCCTTCACCAGCGGGTCCAGCGCGCCGGGGGCCATCACCTCCTTCAGGCTGTCCCAGGTCCGCGCCAGGGTCGGCGGGTGGTGGGCGATCATCTTCCAGAAATTATTCACGTCGGGGACGTTGCGCGTCGCCTTGATGTCGTCGTAGACGGCGCGGACCTCCGGTGCGGCATCGGCCTGCTCGATGAGGGGGAGCGGCATCGCGGCGGGACCTCCTGCTTGGGTTCGGATTCTGCGATAAGGCCGGACATCGTGTCGCAAGGCAACCGCCGGTCTATGCCTTTCCCCGATCCATCGGCCACATTGACCAATGCTTGTCCCCCTGGTAGTAGAGACTTGCAACAGATCGCGCAAACGTTCGGACGATGATCCGGCCGCAAGCGGCGGCACCGCAAGACTTCCATAAGACACGAAAACCATTCGTGCAGCGTTCCCATGCGGCCCGGTCCCGGCACTCTCGCCCGATCCGGCCCGACTGCCGGGAGGAACAGCATGGAGAGCACGGTTCTAGAAGCCCTGTCACCGCCCCGCCAGGGCGGGGTCCCTGTCATGAACCGCACCGGGACCGGCGGACTGGATCCGGGCGCCACCGCGGAGGGGCTGCGGCTTCTCGCCCACCTGCATGCCGAAGAGCCGACTCCCGCCCTGCTGGAGGCGCTGCGCAATGCCCCGGTCGCCCGCGGGCCCCTGGCTCTGGACCGCGACGACGCCCTGCAAGCCGCTGCCCTGGTCGACGAGGTGGTGAGCGACCTGCCGATGCGGATCACCCGCCGCAGCGTCGCCCCGCTGGCTGCCGATTTCGCCACCATCCACCGGAGCGGCGAACTGCGCGCCTGCCCGACCGAAGGCTCTTGGCTGGACGAGGAGTTGCGGGCCGATGCCGCCGCCTCCCTGACCCGCTGGCGGAGCGGCCTGGAGGCGGAGTTGCGCCGCTCGCCGCTCGACCGTCTGCCGGATGACCATGTCGCCGCGGAACTGGCGCTGCTGGCGCTGCTGCTCGACCGCGGCCGCATGGTCGATGCCGTCCGCTTTCTCGACCGTCATCCGCTGCGCTGGGTCCCCGATTTCTGCAGCCGGGTCGCCACCCGCTGCCGGGAGCCTTTCTTCGCCGGCATCGCCATCCTGACCAATGCGCTGCTCGACGATCTGCGGGACCGGCTCGGCGAGGCCTGCGGACTGCCGCGGCCGGCCGAGGATGGATCCGATGTCCGCCGCCGCCGCCGCTGGGCCGAAGGCCGCTTTCCCCGCGCTTGCACCTGCGACCCGTGACGCATCTGGCGGCGCCCTGCCGTAAAGTCGAGGTTGCCCGGCCTCAAATGCTTGGGCCATGGTGACCGGGGCGGGCTTCGCTCTGCCGGCGCGGGTCGACGCGGTCCATTTCCTTGGCAATGGTTGGTGATGCCCTTTCGCAGCTTCGAGACTCGGACCGACCGCAGGGGATCCTTGCGCCTCCTGCGACTCCTCCTGGCGGTGTCGGTCGCCCTGCCGCTGGTGCTGTTCGTCGGCATCGGCTGGCGCGAACGGTGGGAGGCGCAGGAAGAAGCCGAACGGAACAGCCGCAAGAACGCACTGATCCTGCACGAGCATGTGCTGAAGGTGTTCGACACCATGGCCCAGGTGCTGGACCGCGTGGACGAGCGCATCCACGGACGCAGTTGGCCCGAGATCGCCGAGTCGGAGTCGCTTCACCGCTATCTGCGGACGCTGAAAGGCGAACTCGACCAGATCGGCGCCATCGGGCTGACCGATCCGGACGGGGTCGTCCGCAATTCCAGCCTCGTCTTCCCGTCGCGCAAGACCTATGTCGGCAATCGGGCGGATTTCCGGGAACAGCGGGTACAGGATTCCGGACTGCTCATCGCCGGTCCGGTCGCCGATCCCGCCACCGGCAAGCCCAGCTTCGGCATCAGCCGGCGCCGCAGCGGTCCTGGCGGTCCCGATGGCGGTTTCGACGGAATGATCGCCGCCATCGTCAATCCCGATTACTTCGCCAGCTTCTACCGGCAGGTCATCGGCGACGAAGGGGAGTCCGTCGCGCTGATCCGCGAGGACGGCGCGATCCTGATGCGCTACCCCACCCTGGACCCGTCACGGCCGAATGCAGCACTGCCCACCTTGCCCGCCGACCACGGGCTGCGCGCCGAGATCGGCAGGCGGCCGGATGAGGGGATCTTCCGCACCGGGCGCAGCCATGTGCAGGGACTGTCGCGCGTGTTCGCCTACAAGCGCGTCGGCGATTTCCCGGTCTATGTCGTCTATGGGCTGGACCAGACGCAGATCGCCCGCTCCTGGTGGCGGAACATGGCGCTGGACGCCGCCTTCGTCGCCCCGGCAACGCTGGCGCTGGCGCTGATCGCTTGGCTGGCCTACAGCCGCGCCGCCTCCGAAAATGCCGCCGTCCGTCGCTGGGCCGACGAGGTGCGCAACCGCGAACGGCTGGAGGAGGCGCTGCGCCAGAGCCAGAAGATGGAGGCGCTGGGCCAGTTGACCGGCGGCGTGGCGCACGACTTCAACAACCTGCTGACTGCGGCGCTCGCCAACCTGCATCTGATGGCCCGCCATCTGCCGGCCGAGGGCCAGCGTTTCCTGGCCGGGGCGCGGACCGCATTGGATCGGGCGGAGAAGCTGACCCGGCAACTGCTGTCCTTCTCCCGCCAGGACGCCGTCAACCTGACGGTGGTCGATCTGGGCGACAGCCTGCGCCGGATGGCGGACCTGCTGGAGCGGTCGGTCCGCGCCGACATCGCCCTGGACTGGGACATCGACCCGACGCCGATGCCGGTCGCCATCGATCCGGTCCAGTTGGAAATGGCGGTCCTGAATCTCGTGCTGAACGCCCGCGACGCCATGCCCGGCGGCGGCCGCATCCGCATCGCAGCATCCCCCGGGCCGGAGCCGCGCACCGCCCGCATCGCGGTTTCCGACACCGGGGCCGGCATGCCGCCGGAGGTGATGGCACGCGCCTTCGATCCCTTCTTCACCACCAAGGGCGTCGGCAAGGGGACGGGGCTCGGGCTGTCGATGGTCTACGGCTTCGCCCGACAGTCGGGCGGCATCGCCGCCATCGACAGCCGGCCCGGCGACGGCACCTGCGTCCGCATCGACCTGCCGCTGACCAACCTGCGGCCGGCAGAACCGCCCCCGGCCCCCGCGGCTGCGGCGGCGGACCTGCGCCAGCTGCGCATCCTGGTGGTGGAGGACAATCCACTGGTGCTGATGGCGACCGTCGAGGGGCTGGCACAGGAGGGCTTCACGGTGGAGACCGCGGAAGACGGCGTTTCGGCCTTGACCCTGCTGGAGACCGACCAGAATTTCGATCTGGTGGTATCGGACGTCGTCATGCCGGGTGGCGTTTCCGGCATCGACCTTGCCCGCCAGATCCGCGAGCGCTGGCCGCAGCTGCGCGTGCTGCTGGCATCCGGCTACAGCCCGGAGTCGCTGGCCACCATGGGCGCCGACACCGCGTCCGTTCTGGCGAAGCCCTTCAGCCCCGACCAGTTGGCGGCCCGCATCCGATCGCTGGTGCAGGCGGGCGCGGGTGCCGGATCGGGGCGGCCCGAAGAACCGACGCCCAAGGATGTCACGTAAGCGCGCTGAGGAACATCGGCGTCCACATCGCCATGCACCAGACGAGGCCAAGGCACAGGCCGCGGGTCAGATCGTCGAAGGTCGGCTGCTCCAGACGGTTCAGCTTCCACATTGCGTTCAATTCCCCCGGCGTCGGCGCCCGACCGGAAGAATCTGCATCAGGACCGGCGGCGCGGCGATCGGTCGGTTCACGGCTTGCGGCTGCGCGCCGTTCAGGGTCGCGTGACAGCATGGCTGGGCCTCGCATCGATAGCGGAATGCCCAACAAGTTTGTGGCTACTGCCGCTGCCGGCCACCCTCTCTTCCGTCAGCGGCCAAATTTTGTCGACATACGAAAAAAGGCCGCCACCCGCTGGACGGATGGGGCCTTTTCGCCAAGCTACCGGCCTGTTCGGCCGGAAGCGGTCACTTGCCGGGGCGGATCACCGGGGTGAGCTGATCGCCCCAGTTGCCGGCCTCGTTGTGATAGCGGGCGGTACGCATCAGCTCCACCGTCACGCCGGCCTCGACCGCCTTGACGACGGCGTCGTTCAGGCGATGCAGGTTGTTGGCGACGATGCGGATGGCGCTTTCCTGCTCCGGAGTCATCTCCGAGCGGTCGTCCGGCGGCGCGTCCTTGAATCCCGACATGCGTTGTTCCTTCCCCTGGATTGGGACCGCCCCGGCGGGACCGGCTGCGGTCCAGAACTTGGTCATGATCTTGCCCGGCTTCGGATGCCGGTTTCCATCATGTACCACATTGTGTGCGCCGCGACAAAGTTCCCGACGCGCCAAGCGCTTGCGACCATTGGCCTCTTGCAACCGGTCAACCGCCTCTGTCGCGGTTCGCCGGGGGTTGCGCGACAAACCGCGCCGTTGCCGGCGTTTTCTTTCCGGACAAAGAAATAATTCGTCAGAGTCAAAACAAACTTTCGGGTTAACTCCATTGTTGACGTTTCTCGATTTCAATGCCCAAATCCTGGAACGAACTTAACTTCCCCACACGGAGCTTATCTTGAAGAACGTCGCCGCCAAGGCCCTGCTGGTTGCGTCCTCGCTGTTCCTGCTGCATGGCACGGCGTTCGCCGGGAAGCAGGATTTCACCATCGTCAACAAGACCGGCTATCCGCTGAAGCATATCTATGTCTCTGAGAACAACAACAACAGCTGGGACGAAGATATCCTCGGCCGCGACGTTCTGGATGATGGCGAATATTTTGAAGTCGCCTTCGACAAGGCCGAGAATGTCTGCAAGTGGGACATGAAGGTCGTCTATGACGACGGCGAGTCGGCGGTGTGGCAGGGCCTGAACCTCTGCCAGATCACCAAACTGACGCTGAAGTGGAACAAGAACACCGGCGTGACCTCCGCGAAGACCGAGTAAACGCGTCAGCGGAAATTGTCGGTGCTGCGGTTCATCAGGTGGATGAAGACGTCTTCCAGCGTCGGCTCCGTCGCGGTGACCCGCAGCGCCGGCTGTCCAGTCCCCGGCTGTCCGGCCCAGGGAGCGAGCGCCCGGTCCAGCGCCGCGGCATCGGTACCGCTGACATGCAGGCGGCTGCCGAAAACCGCGACCATCTCCACCCCCGGCTGTCCTTCCAGCGCTGCGGCGATGCGGTGCAGGCCGTTGCCCGCGACCAGGCGGGTGTGCAGGCCCGAATCGGCGATGACCTGATCGACCGTTCCGTGCGTCATCAGCGTCCCATAGGCGATGTAGGCGATGCGGTGGCAGCGTTCCGCCTCGTCCATGTAGTGGGTGCTGACCAGCACGGTCAGACCCTCCCCGGCCAGCCGGTGGATCTCGTCCCAGAATTCCCGACGCGCCTTCGGATCGACGCCTGCCGTGGGCTCGTCCAGCAGCAGAAGCTTCGGTTCATGCAGGATGCAGGCGGCCAGCGCCAGACGCTGCTTCCAGCCGCCCGACAGCTCCCCGGCCAGCTGCGTGCGGCGATTGGACAGCCCCAGCCGGTCCAGCGCTTCCGCCACCCGGCGGCGGCGGTCGGGCAGACCGTACATGCGGGCGACGAAATCCAGATTCTCGGCGATGCTCAGATCCTCCCAGAAGCTGAACTTCTGGGTCATATAGCCGACCTGCCGCTTGATCGCCGCACTCTGCCGCCGGATGTCTAGGCCGAGGCAGGTGCCCTCCCCCGCATCGGGGGTCAGCAGGCCGCACAGCAGGCGGATCGTCGTGGTCTTGCCCGATCCGTTGGGGCCGAGGAAGCCATAGATCTCCCCGGTCTCCACCCGGATCGACACATCGTCGACCACGGTCTTGCTGCCGAAGCGCTTGACCAGCCCGCGCACGTCGATGGCGGGAGTGCCGCCCGCCGTCACCGTTCTGCCCCCGCCGGTTGGGCATCCGTCGCCCAGACATCGACCGGCAGCCCCGGATTCAGCGGCCGTTCCGGCACTGCCTCCACCCGGAAGACCAGCTTCTCGCGGCTGCCGACGCTGTAGATCACCGGCGGTGTGTATTCGGCCTGGGAGGCGACCCGCGTCACCCGCGCCGACAGGCCGGGCGGACAACCGTCGCAACGCACCGACAGGGTTCCCCCCGGCGTCACCCCCGCCATGGCGGTTTCCGGCACGAACAGCACCAGCTTCACCCGCTCCGGCGGCAGGAGCGACACCACCGGGGAGCCGGCCGGCACCCATTCGCCGGGATTGTAGAGCGTATCCTCCACCAGGGCCGCCGCCGGGGCGACGGGCGCCAGATCGGCGAGCCGGCGCTCCGCCTGGGCCAGCGCCGCCTCCGCCTGGGTCACCGCCTCGTCGGCCGCCCGCAGCTGGTCCGGACGGGCGGGCAACGCCGCGACCGCCAGCTGCGCCTCCGCCTCCGCCAGTTGGCCGCGGTCGCGGTCGTAGGCGGCAAGGGCCTGATCGAGCTTGTCGGGAGAGGAGACCTTGCGGGCGACCAATTCCCGCTGGCGGGCCAGTTCGGCGGTGGAATAGCGCAGAGCCGCCTCGGCCCGCGCCTTCTGGGCGGCCAGCACCGCCACCTCCTGCGGTCGCTTGCCGGTGGCGAGATCGGCGCGTTGCGCCCGCGCCTGGGCCAGCGCCGCGGCCAACCGGTCGCGCTCCGCCGTCGCGGTGGCACGGTCGATGGCGAACAGCGGCGCCCCGGTCGCCACCCGGGTGACCGACAGGCTCTCCAGCATGCCGGCGCTGGGCGCGGCGATGCGCAGATACTCCCCCTCCACATAGCCATGGGCGAGCGGCGGCTGTCCGCCTCCGGCGATGGGCAGCCCGACCGCCAGCGCAAGGGCGGTCAGTCCGTCCAGAATGGTCCCGAGAAAGCCGCTCATGGCGCGCCCTCCCCTGCTCCATCATCAACCTTGCACAGCAGCACCCGGCGCAGATGGTCGATGTGGGTTTCCACCAGAGCCGTCACGTCCAGCGGCGGCTCGCCATCGACACCGTCGAAAGAGGTCCGCCACACGGCGCTCATCAGCAGCGGCGCCACGATCAGGCGCACCGTGGGATCGACGGCCACGGGGCGGAACTCGCCGGTGTCGATCCCCCGCTGCAGCAGGGATGCCAGCACGCCTAAGCCGCGGCGGATCACCTCGCGGTGGTAGAAGGCGGCAAGCTCCGGAAAATTACCGGCCTCGGCGATCACCAGCCGCGGGATGACCGCCATGCGGGTCGTCGCGATCAGATGCGCGACCATGCGCAGCAGCCGCTCCAGCACCGGGAAGCACGGTCCGCCGGCAGCGGCGACCAGCGCTTCGGCCTGTTGGAGGTTGGGCAGGATGGCGGCGCGGATCACCGCCTTGAACAGTTCGTCCTTGCTGGGAAAGTAGAGATAGAGCGTGCCCTTGCTGACGCCGGCGCGGGCCGCCACCTCCTCCAGCCTCGCGGCGGAGAACCCGCGTTCGGCGAAAACATCCATCGCGGCGGCGACGATCTCCTGCGGGCGGGCCTCCTTGCGGCGGCGCCAGCGCGGCGGGTCGCCGGGCGGCACGGGATCGGAGTTTGGACCGGGCTGGCGGCAGGGCATGGCTCGCCCCTTTTTTTATAACTGACCAGTCAGTTATTAACACGTTTTGGTCCTTCCACCAATGGCTAAGGTCATTGTGCGATGCAGCAGAATCTATGCAAAAGGTCTTGCCTTTCGGCGAGTAGTCACGGACACTTTCCACCGGCTGGCCGCATACGAACAGAGTCGCGGCCATCCCCGGCCCGGTCGGCGGGCTCCAAAACAGGGTATGAACGGCGTGGCCGGGCCAACGGTCGCCGCGGTTTTCGGGAGGTACGGATCAAGGCGCCGACGCCGGGACCCGATGCATTGTGATGCCTGGACCACACCGTCCGGCCTATGCCCGGGCCCCCTGCCGAGCAAGGGGATCGATCATGCCGAGTGCTGCCCAGTCCGCGTCATCCTCCAGTCTGGAGCTGCTGACGATCTACGAGGTCAGCAAGATCCTCGGATCGTCGCTCGATCTGGAACAGACCCTGCGCGAGGTGCTGCGCGCGCTGTCCTATCAGTTGCAGATGCACCGCGGCCGGGTCTATCTCCAGGGAGAGGACGGCGCTCTGCGGCTCGTCGCCGCGCAGGGGCTGCCGAAGGGCGCGCCGGCGCAGGAGATCGACTACAACCAGGGCGAGGGCATCAGCGGCCGCATCCTGAAGACCGGCATGCCGGCCGTCGTTCCCAATCTGGCGGAAGAGCCGCTGTTCAACAACCGCTCCGGCGGACGCGACGACCTGGACGAACAGGTGGCCTCGCTGGTCGGCGTGCCGATCAAGGCCGCCGGCACCGTCATCGGCGTGCTGACCATCGACCGCATTTCCGACGACGGCCCCAGCGGCCATTTCGGTTCCGACGTCCGCTTCCTGACCATGGTCGCCAACCTGATCGGCCAGACCGTGCGCCTGCACCGGACGGTGGCGGAGGAGCGGCGCTTCATGATGCGCGAGACCTTCCGCGTCCAGAAGGAGCTGCGGCCGGTGGTGGCCCCCGTCAACGACGTGGTCTGCACCAGCCCCAACATGGTCGACGTGCTGGCCCAGGTGCATCGGGTGGCACCCTTCAAATCGACCGTGCTGATCCGCGGCGAGAGCGGCACCGGCAAGGAACTGATCGCACGGGCCATCCACAACCTGTCGCCACGCAAGGACGCTCCCTTCATCCGCGTCAACTGCGCCGCCTTGCCCGAATCGCTGCTGGAGTCGGAGCTGTTCGGCCACGAGAAGGGTTCCTTCACCGGCGCGCAGAAGGACCACAAGGGCCGGTTCGAACTGGCGTCGGGCGGCACGCTGTTCCTGGACGAGATCGGCGACATCTCCTCCAACTTCCAGGCCAAGCTGCTGCGCGTGCTGCAGGAGCAGGAGTTCGAGCGCGTCGGCGGGTCGAAGACGATTAAGACCGACGTCCGGCTGATCTGCGCCACCAACCTGAACTTGGAGGAGGCGGTCGGCCACGGCAAGTTCCGCGCCGACCTGTATTTCCGCATCAACGTGGTGACGATCCACCTGCCGCCGCTCCGCGAACGGCGGGGTGACATCGCCATGCTGGCCAAGCATTTCGTCGCCAAATTCGGCCGCGACAACGGCCTGAACCTCGACATCGCCGCGGAGGCGCTGGAGGTGCTGAACCGCTGCACCTGGCCCGGCAATGTGCGCGAGTTGGAGAACTGCATCGAGCGCGCGGCGACCCAGTGCCGCAACGGCACCATCCGTGTGCCCGACCTTTCCTGCAGCATGAATCTCTGCAACTCATCCGTGCTGTTCCAGTACCGCACCATGGGCGCCGCCGTCGGCGGGCTGGCGCCGTCGATGAGCGGGACTCCCACCAACCCGGCGGCCAATCCGGCACAGGGGCGGGCGCAGCCGACTGCCATAAACGGCACAGCCATGCCGCCGGCCGTGCCGGCCCCCGCCAATGGCGCCCCCAATGTCGCACAGTGGCCGGCCTGCGCGTCCGGCTGCGGGGCCGGGCCGATGCCGGTCTGCGGCGCCTCCAAGCCGCTGCCGCCCTCGGCCATCATTCCCCTGCCCGCTCCCCAACCGGCGGCGTCCACCCCCGCCATCCCCTCCGCGCCGGCACCGCAGCCGGCAGTCGTCGGCCCCGACCTGCCGTTGGACGAGCCCGAGTCGGGTCCGTTGCGCGACCGCCTGGTCTGGGCGATGGAGCGGACAGGTTGGGTCCAGGCCAAGGCCGCCCGCCTGCTGGGCATGACGACGCGGCAGGTGAGCTACGCCCTGCGCAAGTACAACATCGAGATCAAGAGGTTCTAGGAAGCCGGCGAAGCTCCCTCTCCGTCACACTTCGTTGCGATTTCGTGCTACCGTGGCGGGCCTTCGGTTCGATGGCGCGTTCCCCGTTCGAACGGATTCCCGTCTTGCCTGCGCTTGAGAAGCCCCTTGCCCTGCTGTTCGTCGACATCGCCGACAGCACGATGTTGTACGAGCGAATCGGCAACGCCACCGCCGCGGCGCTGACGCAACGGGTGCTGGCCCATCTGCGCCGGCTGGTGGAGGAGCAACGCGGCGGCGTCATCAAGAGCCTGGGCGACGGGCTGCTCGCCGCCTTTCCGGCGTGCGACGACAGCGCCCGCACCGCCTGCGCGATGATCGGCATCCAGGACCAGCACGGGATGCGGCTGCGCATCGGCATCCATTTCGGCGCGGTGATCGAAGGGGTGGGCGACCTGTACGGCGACGCCTGCAACGTGGCGGCAAGGGTGCAGCAGATCGCCCGGCCGGGCGAGATCCTGGCGACCCAGGCCTTGATCGACGGCCTGTCGCCGGACCTGCGGGGCCGGACCAAGCCGCTGAGCAACGTGGCGATGAAGGGCAAGGCCGCACCGATCCGCGTCCACCAGATCCGCACCGACGACGAGACCGACGACGCCATCGAAAGCACGACGCTGGGCTTCTCCCTGGTGCCGGAGGCCGGCCGCAGCATGGTGACGCTGCACCTCTCCTACCGTGGGCAGGACATCACGATGAGCAGCGCCCTGCCGCGCGTCACCATCGGCCGGGAGGACAGCAGCGGCCTGCGCATCGCCTCACGCCAGACCTCGCGCCAGCATGCGGTGATCGATTTCACCCGCGAAAGCTTCCTGCTGACCGACCATTCCACCAACGGCACCTACATCCGCAGCGGCGGGTCGCCGCCGGTGGTGCTGCGCCGCGATTCGACCAAGCTGGTCGGCAGCGGCCTGATCGGTTTCGGAGCCGAGGCACTGGACGAGAGCCAGGACCATGTCGTCGCCTTCCGCGGCGAACTGGCCTGAGCGGTTTGTCGGCACCCCGACAAAGCCCCTTGCCACACCCGCCATTGTCGCAATGACGACAGCGTCCGCGACCCCGACAAATCCCGCCAAGCCGTTGTAATTCCTACATCCAGCGCTCTGGCCCCGAACTTGCTTTTCTCCACTTCGTCCAACGGTGTCGTCCGGCACGGCAGGGAAGGAGTGGATGATGAGCAACGTGGTTTCGCTCGACAGCATCTTCGGGCTGGGGGAACTGGCCCCGCCAGCCGTGATGCCGGCAGCTCCCGAGGCGGCGTCCGGCTGTTCGTCGTCGTCCTGCGGATCGTCCGACGGTCCGGCCGACATGGACCCGGCGGTGTGGGAGAAGGTGAAGAACCACCCCTGCTATTCGGAAGAGGCGCATCACTATTTCGCCCGCATGCATGTCGCGGTCGCCCCGGCCTGCAACATCCAGTGCAACTATTGCAACCGCAAATATGATTGCTCGAACGAGAGCCGCCCGGGCGTGGTCTCCGAAAAGCTGACCCCCGATCAGGCGATCAAGAAGATCCTCGCCGTCGCCCAGGAAATCCCGCAGCTGTCGGTGATCGGCATCGCCGGCCCCGGCGACAGTCTGGCGGCGAACGGCAAGAACACCTTCGCCACCTTCGAAATGCTGCAGAAAAAGGCGCCAGACCTGAAGCTGTGCCTGTCCACCAATGGTCTGGCCCTGCCCGACCATGTCGATACCATCGCGCAGTACAACATCGACCACGTCACCATCACCATCAACATGGTCGATCCGGAAGTCGGCGCGCAGATCTACCCGTGGATCTTCTACAAGCACAAGCGCTGGACCGGGCTCGATGCCGCCAAGATCCTGCGCGAGCAGCAGATGCTGGGGCTGGAGATGCTGACCTCGCGCGGCATCCTGGTGAAGGTGAACTCGGTCATGATCCCGGGGATCAACGACGAGCACCTGCTGGAGGTGAACAAGGCGGTGAAGAGCCGCGGCGCCTTCCTGCACAACATCATGCCGCTGATCTCCGATCCGGCGCATGGCACGTATTTCGGCCTGAACGGCCAGCGCGGCCCCACCGCGCAGGAGCTGAAGGTGGTGCAGGACGCCTGCGAGGGCGGCGCCAAGCTGATGCGCCACTGCCGCCAGTGCCGCGCCGACGCGGTGGGCCTGCTGGGCGAGGACCGCGGCGAGGAGTTTACCGCCGAGAAGATCGAGGCGATGGGCGCCATCGGCTATGACGACGAGGCCCGCCGCAGCTACCGCGACCATGTCGAGGCCGAACGCGCCGGCCGCCACGCCTCCAAGGCGGCCGCCCAGGCCGATGTGCGGGACAGCGTCGGCACCAGCGTCGACCCGATCCTGATCGCCGTCGCCACCAAGGGTGGCGAGCGCATCAACGAGCATTTCGGCCACGCCAAGGAATTCCAGATCTACGAGGTCGGCCCGAACGGCGCCAAGTTCGTCGGCCACCGCCGCGTCGACCAGTATTGCGAGGGCGGCTCCGGCGACGTCGACACGCTGGACGGCGTGCTGGCCGCCATCAACGACTGCACCGCGGTGTTCGTCGCCAAAATCGGCGGCTGCCCCTCCAAGTCGCTGGCCGATGCCGGGATCGAGCCGGTCGACCGCTTCGCCTTCGACTACATCGAGGAATCGGCGCTGGCCTACTTCAAGGACTACGCCGAGCGCCTCGGCCAGGGCGCCGTCCAGTCCCGCGCCGGCCAGGACGCGGTGATCCGCACCGGGGCGCTGACCGCGCGCCGCGCCTGACACCTCCCTTTTCCCCCTTCCACAGCCATCCCATCACCGAAGGAGAGAGCCATGGCCTACAAGATCAAGTCCGCCGAATGCACCGTCTGCGGCGCCTGCGAGGCCGAGTGCCCGAACGTCGCCATCAGCCTGAAGAAGGGCACCTACGTCATCGACCCGGCGAAGTGCACCGAATGCCAGGGCCAGTTCGACAGCCCGCAATGCGCCGCCGTCTGCCCGGCCGACTGCTGCGTCCCAGCGTGATGTGAAATCCCCTCCCTCCTGGTGGGGAGGGGGAACCCCAGGAGCACCGCGCCATGCTGGACGAGGTGGATGAGGACTGGCTCGCCCGCCGCTATTACGGCGGGGATCTTCCGCCCGAGGCGGAACGCTGCCTGCATCTGGCCGCCGCCAGCTATGCCGACAGCGGGGCGGCGCTCGCCCATCTCGCCCGCGCGGCGGAGGTCGCCCCCGGCCATCGCCTCGTCGATCTCGGCCATTACAAGTTCCACTTCTACAAGGCCAATCTCGATCAGGCGCTGGTCTATGGCGAGCGCATGATCGGCCACGCCATGGCCGCGCTCGGCGTCAACCACACCGACTGGCGCGCCGTTACCCCGGCCACCGCCGATTTCCGGGGGCTGGAGCCGGCGCCCCGCCTGTTCCTGTTCGCCCTGGTCGCCATCGGCTACCTGCTGCTGCGCACCGGCCGGCTCGATGCCGGGCGGGAGGCTCTGGGCAAAGTCTGCCAGTTCGCCCCCGACGACCGCTTCGGCGCCGCCCGCCTGATCGCCGTCGCGGACCAGCATGAACTTGAGGAGGCCGGCGCATGAGCGACGACATCCTCGAATCGCTGGATTGGCGTGGCGAACCAGTGGACTGCACCGCCTGCACCCACCGCGACCGCCGCCTCGACCCCAAAACCACCGTCTTGACCACCGACCTCCCGGCGGGCGGCAAGCTGTCCGGCCACTGCCTGCCGCTGAAAGCCTGCGTGCAGGACCGCTATGCCAAGCGCATCCAGCGCTTCTTCGAATGGAATCCGGACCTCGCCGCCGGCCATCTCGACCATCCCTATTTCGAGGTTCGGGCGAACGCCGCGCGCTTCGCCCCGATCTTCCAGCTTCCCCGCCTGATGAACGACCCGGACGAGACGGTGCGCTCCGTCCTGGCCCGGCGGTTGCCGCGCCGGCTGTTGCTGAAGCTGCGCGACGATCCCGACCGCGAGGTGCGGATCGCCGTCGCCAGCCGGCTGGAGGATGCCGATCTCGCTCCGCTGATGCGCGACCGCGACTGTTCGGTGCGGCTGCGCGTGGTGCGGCGCATCCCCGACGGCATGCTGCCGGCGATGATGCATGACGAGGATCCGGAGGTGCGGGTCGAGGTCGCCCGCCGCCTTTCCATGGACTGGCTGCCCAGCCTCGCCTGGGACGACAGCCCGCGGGTGCGGCTGGTGGTGGCGCAACGGCTGCCGACGTCGAAACTGCACGTCCTGCTGCAGGATGGCGACTGGATGGTCCGCCTCGCGGTTGCCGGGCGGATCGACGCCGGACAGCTCGGCCCCCTGCTCGACGACCCGGAGGAGGAGGTGCGTGCCATCGCCCGCCAGCGCGCCGCCGGCCTCGCAATCGCCAACGACCTTCCGCCGTTGTAGCGGCCCCTCAACCGATGGAGCGCAGCCCGATGACAGAGACAGCCGCCCCATACCGCCGCGAACGCGCCCGCAGCGCCGAAGACGCCAACGAGCTGGTCGGTCCGCCGGTGCTGGAGCAGGGCTTCAAGGTCAAGGCGCTGCGCGACGTGCGCAACGACGGTACCTATCCCGGCCGGCCGGTCGGCGACTTCCTGATCCGAGAGGGCGATGTCGGCTACGTCATCTCCGTCGGGACCTATCTGCAGATGTATTACATCTACGCCGTTGATTTTTATGAGAAACGGGTCGTCGTCGGCATGCGCGCGCGCGAGCTGGAGGTGATCGACGCCCATTGCAACGACCCCCAGTGACCCCGTCCAAGACCCCGGTCCCCACCCGATAAGGAGCCTCGCGATGTCCGACGTCGAAGCCGCCGCCAAGCCCGGTTTCATCCCGCCGCGCGAACCGCTGTACGACTGGGGCCTGCGGGTCACGGTGCAGGAGGACCTGTTCAATGACGGCAGCCACCCGCAGGTGCCGGACGGCGCACTGCTGGCGCCGAAGGGCACGCCCGGCGTGATCGTCCGCGTCGGCCGCACCGAGGAAGGCAGCCTGCCGGTCTATCTGGTGGAGTTCCCCGGCGGCACCGTCGTCGGCTGCCTGGAGGAGGAGATCGTCCCGGCCGACGGGTCGCGGCGTGGCGTGCCCGGTGTCATGTGATGGGGGGTGATGTGATGACCATCTATCTCGACAACAACGCCACCACCGCCCTGGCTGCGGAAGTGCGCGAGGCGATGCTGCCGCACCTGTTCGGGGAGTTCGCCAACCCGTCCAGCCCGCATTCCGCCGGCATGGCGGCCCGCCGCGCGGTCAGCGAGGCCAAGTCCCAGATCGCCGCCTTGATCGGCGCCAAACCCGCCGATCTGGTGATGACCGGTAGCGCCACCGAGGCGACGCACGCCGCCATCCTGGGCGCGCTCCGCGTCATCGAGGAGACCGACCACCGCCGCGACCACATCGTCACCACCGCGGTGGAGCATCCGGCGACGCTGGCCCTGTTCGACGACCTGCGCCAACGCGGCTGGCGCGTCACCATCCTGCCGGTGAACCGCGACGGACTGCCCTCGCTGGTCGATCTCGCCGCCGTGGTGACGGAGGCGACGGCGCTGGTCTCCATGATGTGGGCCAACAACGAAACGGGCGTGCTGATGCCGGTGGAAGGCGCGTCGGCCATCGCGCACGCCCATGGCGCGCTGTTCCACAGCGATGCGGTGCAGGCCGCCGGCCGGGTGCCGGTCGATTGCGGCATCGCCGATTACCTGACCTTGTCCGCCCACAAGATGCATGGGCCGAAGGGCGTCGGCGCACTCTATGTCCGCAAGGGCGCGCCCTTCCACGCGCTGATCCACGGCCATCAGGAACGCCGCCGCCGCGGCGGGACGGAGAATGTGCCGGGCATCGTCGGCTTCGGCGCCGCCGCCTCGCTGGCATCGCTGTGGCTCGACGAGGCCGACCTGATCGCCTTCCTGCGCGACCGGCTGGAGCAGGGCATTCTCGCCCGCTGGCCCGGTGCGGTGGTGAACGGCGCCGGCGCCGCCCGGCTGCCCAACACCAGCAACATCCGCTTCGCCGACGGCCGCGGCCATCCCGTGGATGCGGAGGAGCTGCTGACGCGGCTCGACCGCGCCGGCATCGCCGTGTCGATGGGCGCCGCATGCTCCTCCGGCGGTAACGAGCCGAGCCATGTGCTGACCGCAATGGGATTGAGCGGCGCCCAGGCCGCCGCCAGCCTGCGCTTCTCGCTCAGCCGCTACACCACCGCGGCGGAGGTGGACGCCGTCCTGTCGGAACTGCCGGCGCTGCATGCCCGGCTGATCGCCGCCTGAGACAAAAGACAATTAGAACAACAGGATGGAGTGTCCGCGATGAAGGTGATGATCCGCAAGGCGTCCGAGCAATACACGATCTACGTCGCCAAGAAGGACCTGGAGGAACCCATCGTCGAGATGGAAAAGCCGGGCCTGTGGGGCGGCTGGATCAAGATCGCCAACGGCTGGACGCTGGATTTGCCGGAGATGCCGGACGACACCCGCCTGCCGATCACCGTCGAAGCCAAGAAACGCGGAACGGAGTGACGCCCATGGCCCTGTCTCCCGAACGCATCGGCAGCATCGCCACGCTGGCCGGCCGGCTGTTCGCCGGGGGCGGCAAGCTCGACGCCGTGGTCCGCGGTGTGCGCGAGGCCAACCCGGACCTGAAGACCGTCACCGGCGCCATGGCCGCGGTGATGGCCGAGGATCCCTTCCGGGAGGAGGCGGGCTTCGACCTGCATCTGGTGGACGGCAACAACCACTGCTGGCTCATCACCGACAAGCCGGAGCTTGCCACCGGCGTCGTGATCGCCCAACGGGACGAGGACGAGTGAATGAGCGATGCCGCCGCAGCATGGGACCTCGAAGCCTCCGACGATGACGGGGCCGACGACTACATCCCGCTGACCGACCCCGACATCTCCGGTGCGGAGGTCGAGATGCTCGGCCGCCTGCTGTCGTCCGGGGCCTTGAGCGATGGGCGGATGGTGCAGGCGTTCGAGGATGCCTTCGCCGCCTATGTCGGCCGCGACCATGCGGTGGCGGTGTCCAGCGGCACCATGGCCACGCTGCTGATGCTGAAGGGCTATGGCATCGGCGAGGGGCACGAGGTGCTGTGCAGCTCCTTCGGCTGGCATCAGGTCCAGCATGCGGTCGCGCTGTCCGGCGCCACGCCGGTGCTGGTCGACATCGATTACTGGCAGCACACCATCAACCCGGAAAAGGCGGCGGCACTGGTGTCGCCGAAAACCAAGGCGATCCTGGCCGCCAACGTCAACGGCCACCCCGCCCATTGGGACGAGCTGCGCGCGCTGGTGGACGCCAAGGGACTGATCCTGCTGGAGGATTCGAGCGAGGCCATCGGCTCCACCTACAAGGGGCAGATGGTCGGCACCTTCGGCGACGCCGCGGTCTTCGACTTTTCCGAACCCGGCATCCTGCTGGCCGGTCAGGGCGGCATGATCGTCACCGACGACCGCGATCTCGCCCACCGGCTGCGCTACATGCGCCGGCGCGAGACGGAGCACCGCAACACCGTGGTCATCACCCGCACCCTGCCCTGGCAGGCGGGGATGAGCGACCTGAACGCCGCGCTGGCCCTGGTGCAACTGAAACGCCTGCCGGAGATCCTGACCCGCCGCAATCTGGTCATCGCCTATTACGACGCGGCGATGGCGAGCTTCGAAGGGATCAAGCCGCCTTATCGCGGGCCGGGGGCGGAGGTGGTCAACCCGATGGTCTATTGCGTCCATCTCGGCACCCGCTTCACCGCGTCAGGGCGCCGGTCGATCATCGAGGATCTGGACACCCACGACATCGACGCCAGCGACTTCGGCCAGCCGCTGCACACCCAGCAATACTACATCGAAGCGCTGGGCGAAGACCGCGCCGGCCGCGGCGCCTGCCCGGTCTGCACCAAGACGGCCGACCGCGTGCTCGCCCTGCCGCTGCACCGCAAGATCACCCGCGATCAGGTCGCCTTCATCGTGGAAACGCTGAAGGACGCCAGCATCAACACCGGTGCCGGAGCCGCGATCTATCTGTGAAGACCAAGAGGGAAGAGGCATCCATGACCGTCACCACGCTTGCAACCGATTCCGATTCCGTCACGGTCCCGGACGCCGCGGCGGCGCTGGCCGACATCGCCGCGGCGCTGGCGGCACGGCAGGTGGTGCCCTATCTCGGCCCCGGTGCCTTCGCCCTGCTGCCGCCCGACCAATGCCCGATCCCGCGCAATTCGGCGGAGTTGGTGCAGCGCCTGAACGCCAAGGTCGCCGCCCCCGGCCGCATCCGCTCCAACCTGACCGCGGTCGCGCAGTTTATCGAGACGCGCAAGCACCGCAAGACGCTGGAGACCATCCTCAACGAGATCTTCCGCCAGACCGTGCCGGCCACGCCGGTGCATGCCCTGCTGGCGGCGATACCGGCCCCGCCGCTGCTGGTGGACGTCTGGTACGACTCTGTGCTGGACAGCCTGCTGAGTGCGGCGGCCGACCGGACCTGGGGGCAGATTCAGGGGGTGTCGCACCCGCAATCGACCGGCGAATGGGTGCGCTACTACGCCCCCGACGGCGCCGAAACGACGGCCGACGCGGCGGCCGGCTGGGACACCGTGCTCTACAAGCCGTCGGGAGCGGCGACGCCGGCCGGCAACTACCTGATCTCCGACAGCGACTATGTCGAGATCCTGACGGAGATCGACATCCAGACCCCGATTCCCGCCATCGTGAAGGAGCGCCGTGCCGGCCGGCATTTCCTGTTCCTCGGCTGCCGCTTCGACCATGAGATCCAGCGCACCTTCGCCCGGCAGATCGCCAAGCGCTCCTCCGACAGCCACTGGGCGGTGATCCCCGGCGAGTTGTCGAAGAACGAGGCGCGTTTCCTGGCGCTGCACGGGATCAAACGCATCGACATGACGCTGGAAGAGGCGGTAGAGGGGTTGCGGGCAAAGATCTGAGTTTTGGGGAGGTGTTGGCTGACGACGCCCCCTCCCTTACCCTCCCCCGCTTCGCGGGAGAGGGGACTGCCGCCGCTCCTTTGCAAAACTTCCGCAAGCGTCCTGCCCCCTCTCCCGCGGAACGCGGGGGAGGGATGGGGAGGGATGGGGAGGGGGCATTCGTCAGCCAACACGCCTCCCCCTACCCCCAAAGAAGCCGCACCGCAGCGCAACACACGCCCCCTCCGTCCGTTACAGTGCGAAACGGATGGAGCGTGCCGGAATGGTGACGAACAGCGGCCCCGCTTTGGCCGCGGCATTTGCGACCCTGCTGCTGACCGCATCGGCGGCCACCGCGCAGGAAACCACCCCTCCCCCCGGCGATGAACCGGTGACCTCCGGCCCCGCCATCGGCTTCTGGATCGACAACGACCTGTTCGGCGGCGGGACCGACCGCTATTACACCAACGGGTTCCAGTTCTATTACTTCTCCGGCGCGCGGCCGACCTACGGCAACATCGACTGGCTGGCCAACCTCGTGCCCTGGATCGAACCCGGAGGGGTGCGGCGCTACGGATTCGCCTTCGGCCAGAACATGTATACGCCCAGCAACCTGACCGCCCGCAACCCGGACCCGCGGGACCGGCCCTATGCGGGCTGGCTCTATGGCCGGCTGTCGGTACTGAACGAGGCGCCAAGGGCGGTGGACCGCGTCGACCTCGACCTCGGCATGGTGGGCCCGGCCTCGCTGGCGGAGCAGACGCAGAAGACGGTCCACAAGATCGTCGACGGCGCCACCTACCCGGAGGGCTGGAACTACCAGCTGCATGACGAGCCGGGCGTGGTGCTGAGCTATGAGCATGTCTGGCGCGACGAGAAGCCGAACAGCCTCGGCCCGGTGGAGTGGGACCTCAGCCCTCATGTCGCCGGCAGCCTGGGCAATGTCCTGACCTTCGCTGCGGTCGGGGCCACCGTCCGGCTGGGCGGCAACATGCCGCCGCCGGTGGGCGCGCTGGTGACGCGTCCGACCTCCAGCATCCCCTACCAGGACAGCCCCTATGCGGAGCGGCCGGGGCGTTTTTCCTGGTATGTCTATGCCAGCGCCGAGGGGCGGGCGGTGGCGCGCAACATCTTCCTGGACGGCAACACGTTCCGAGAAAGCCGGTCGGTCGCCAAACACCCCTTCGTCGGTAGCATGCAGGCCGGCCTGACCCTGCGTTACGGCCGCTATGGCCTGACCTATGCCCAGACCCTGCAGACGCCGGAATTCCGCGGCCAGAAATCGCTGACCAACTACGGCTCCCTGCGTCTGTCGGTCCAGTTTTGATACGGTCGAGCGGAAGTCCTGACTTGCGCTCGACCGTAAGGGCCGCGACTGCGGCCCCGCAGGCACATGCCTGCGAAGGCAAGCGACCGGACGGTCGCGCCCGCCGACTGAGGGCGAACATAAAGCCTGAGGTGTCAGGCTTTATGTTCGATGATATCAGAGGAAGGGCAGCGGCAGGATCAGGGTGAAGCCGTCGGCCGCCATCAGCACCCCGGCCGCCGCCAGCGCGCGGCTGGTCCACAGGATGAAGCCCTTGTTGGTGATGGCGAAGACCGACGCCAGCACGATGGCGAGCTGCAGCATGCCCTCGGCGAAGTCGAAATAGGGATCCTGGGCCGCAGCATGGTCGCGCCGCAGTTCCGCCGCCTTCGCCTTGCCCAGCAGGTCCTTGCGGCTGTTCTTGCCCTCGTCGGCCTCCATGCGTTCGGCCGACTGGCGGTATTCGGCGGAGCGCTGCAGCGCCTTGGCCTGCGCATCTGCCGGCATGCCGGCGGACAGCAGCTCGATCTCGTCGGCGGCAAGGCGCAGGCTGATCTGGCGCTGGGTCTTGGCCTGATAATAGGCGAAGCTGTCCGACGCCTCGATCGCGCTGGCCATCAGCTCCTTGCCGGCGTTGGACCCGGCGACGCTGACGATGGCGAGCACCGCGGCCAGGACCGAGATGTAGATGGCGGTGGAGGTCTTCACCCCGTGCCCGCCCTCCTCCTCGGAATGATGCCGATCCGCCGGGCGGTGCTTCGCCCGTTCCCGCTCATGGGCTTCGTCGATTAAATCTTTCACTTCGGCGGCTTCCATGACACATCTGCCCTTCGTCCAGTCCCCGCCGAACGGCGGATGACGAAAGAGGTAGTGAAACACGCGACGCGAGAAAAGCCCCGCTTGCGCTCTTGCGGGTCGAACCGCGCGATGTCACCGCAGCAAGCACCCCGTCCGCGAGCGTGGTAGCGCACCCGAATGTCCCGCACGCCAACATTCGCCCCTTTCATGGGCGGCCGGTTCGGGCTATGTCAGGGGGCATGAACCAGTTCGCACGCCTGGCGATCGAGGCCGGCCCGCTCGCCGCCTTCTTCGTTGCCAATTCGCAGGCCGGCATCATGACCGGCACCGCTGTCTTCATGGTCGCCATCACCATCGCGGTGGCGGTGTCCTGGCGGCTGGAGCGCCGCATCCCGATCATGCCGGTGGTCGGCGCCGGATTCGTGCTGCTGTTCGGCGGCCTGACGCTGTGGCTGCAGGACGATCTGTTCATCAAGATCAAGCCGACCCTGGTCAATCTGCTGTTCGCCATCGTCCTGTTCGTCGCCCATGCGACGCGACGCAACGTGATGAAGCGCCTGTTGGGCACGGTGCTGAACCTGTCGGACGATGGCTGGCGCACGCTGGGCATCCGCTGGGCTTGGTTCTTCCTGCTGCTGGCGGTGCTGAACGAGGTGGTGTGGCGCAACTTCACCACCGACATGTGGGTCAACTTCAAGGTGTTCGGCATCATGCCGCTGACCTTGCTGTTCAGCGCCTTCCAGGCGCCGCTGATCATGCGCCACCAACTGCCGGAGGAGCCGGCGGAAAGCGGCCCGACGGCCTGAGGGGCGTCCTTTATCACGGCGTTCCCGACGGCCGCCTCTTGTGCGGCGCGGAAGGGGCACTCACATTGGTGGCGACCGCGACGACGTCCGCACCGACCGAATTTCAGAGGTATTGATCGATGGGCAGTTTCAGCATTTGGCACTGGTTGATCGTTCTGGTCATCGTGCTTCTCCTGTTCGGCGCCGGCAAGCTGCCCAACGTGATGGGCGATATCGCCAAGGGCGTGAAGGCCTTCAAGGCCGGCATGAAGGACGAGGACGAAGCCAATCCGCCCGCGGCGACCACCGCCCAGGCTCCTCCCGCCGCGATCAACCCGGCCCCCGCCCAGCCGGCCCAGCCCGCGGCCGCTCAGCCTGTTGCCCCCCAGCCGGCCCCCACGCAGCCGGTCCAGACACAGCCCGCCGACCCGAACAGGCCGCACCAGGGCTGACGTCCCTTCTTTCGTGCCGCCCATCCGCCGGGCGCGACCGCATGGCGGTTTGATGGAGCGGCAAAATACGATAAAGAGAAGGGGCTTTCCGCAGCCGGGCCGTGTCACCGCGGCCCCGGCAACCGGAAGGCCCCTTTTTCTGCATTCAGCCGGCCCGCATGACGGGCAAGCGCAGGTCGACCGTGACGCTCCAGCCACCGCCCCGGCGGGCTCCCACCCTGACGACACCGACTTCCAAGGACGAGATGAAGGCCAACGGCAAACCTTCCGAGACTCCGCCGCCGGAGAACGAGGACATCGCCAAGCTGCTTCGCGCCTTGAACGAGGATCTGCGGGCCGACCCGCAGGACGAGGACGTGGAGTATGAGGAGGAGGAGCCGGCCGGCCGCAGTCTGCCGCTGGGCAAGATCGCGCTCGCCCTGCTGGCGGCCGGCGGAATCGCCGTCGGCGTGGTCTATTTCGGCTCGGGTGATCCTGCACCGGTGACGACGGCCACCAACAGCTCCGCGCCGATGGTACCGGCCCCGGCCATCACCCGCGCGCCCGCCAATCCTGCCCCCGCCCCGGCCGCCACGGCGCCCGAGAGCCTGCCGGTCCCGGGCATGATGCCTCCGTCCACCGCGACCCAGCCGCCTCCCTCGCAGACCGCGCCGTCCGCAGCACCGCCGCCGCCGGTCGCCGCCCTGCCCGCCAGCCCACCACCGGTCCTGAAGGTGCCGGAGCCGCCGGCCGTCCCGGCCACTGCCCCCGCCACCTCGCCGAAGCCGCGGGCTGCCGCCCCGACCGAGACCGCACCCACCGCGCCGGCCGCACAGAAGCCGGAGCCGCCGAAGCCCGAAGCAGCCAAGCCGGAGCAGCCTGCCGCCGCGCCGAACGACTCCGGTTCGCTGCAGGCGATGCTGGCCCCGCCCAAGGATGCTGCGAAGCGTCCGCCCGCCGCAGCGGCCGGAAATGGCGAGCCGAAGGCGACCGCCAAGGCCCCAGCCCCGTCCACCGCCCCGTCCGCCACGCCGCCGGCCGGGCGCTACACCGTGCAGGTCGGCACCTTCACGGTGACGGCCAACGCCGATTCGCTGGCGCAACGGCTGCAGGGCAGCGGTTTCCAGGCCTATACGGTGGACTGGACCGACAGCTCCAACCGGTCCTGGCGCGCCGTGCGCGTCGGCGGTTTCCCCGATCCGGCCGCGGCGAAGCGCGAGGCGGAGCAGTTGAAATCGAAGATGGGGCTCAACCCGGTCGTCGTCACCACGCGCTGATCCCGGTCCGGACCGCGGGCGATTCGCGGCCGGTTCTTGCCCCTGCGACACCGTGTCATCCAAACGAAAGCCCGGCGGCGACATTTGGTCGCAACCGGGCTTTTTCTTGGGCTCGGTACCCCCGTTCTTTGGTCGGGGGAGCCGGGAGTGCCGCTTGATCCCTGCTTCTCTTTGCTCGTACCATGGACATTCCAGGGCACCAATGCATTGCCCCGGCCACAAATTGGGAAGCCGGCAAAAGACCGGCGTACCGGAGGACGCCCCGCCATGAAGCCGACCATCCTGGTTGTCGACGACGAGCCCAGCATCGTCCTGTCGCTCCAGGTCCTCATGCAGCGCGCCGGGTTCGACGTGCGCATCGCCCGCGACGGGGACGAGGCGCTGCGCTCGGTGGAGAATTTCACCCCCGACCTGATCCTGCTCGACGCGATGATGCCGAAGCGCGACGGCTTCGACGTCTGCCAGACCCTGCGGACCAACCCGGCCTGGAAATCGCTGCCCATCATCATGCTGACGGCGCGCAGCCGCGACGTCGAACGGCAGAAGGGCATGGCGCTGGGCGCCACCGATTACATCACCAAGCCCTTCTCCACCCGCGACCTGCTGACCACCGTCCGCCGCCATCTGGGCCTGACCGCTGCGACCGGCGGCGGGGAGCCGGCACCATGACCGCCCCGGCCGCCCCCTCCCCCGCTCCCCTGCCCCGGCGCATGATCCCGCTGGCCTTCCGCGCCGCCGGCTTCGGTCTGGTGGCGCTGGCGGTCGGGCTGGCGGCGACAGTGCGCGGGTCGGACGCCTCGGATCCGCTGCTGACCTATGCCGTGGTGATGACGGCGGCCTGCGCCGCGGCGGTGTGGGGGCTCTGGCTGGCGGTCGACCGCTTTCTGCTGCGCGCTGCCGAGACCCTGAGCCGCGAGGCCGGGCTGATCGCCCATGGCAATGCGGAAGGGGCTGTCGGCGGCCGGGTGCCGCTCTCCCGCTATGGCGACCTGCTGCCCATCGCCCGCGCGGTGAACGAGTTGTCGGACAAGCTGGCCCAGGTCCGCCGCGACATCGCCCGCACCGTCGCCGACCACACCGCCAAGGCGGAGGAGCAGAAGACCCAGCTCGCCGCCGTCCTGCGCGACCTGCATGAAGGCGTTCTGGTCTGCAACACCAAACACCAGATCCTGCTCTACAACCAGACCGCCCTCGACATCCTCCACTTGGCCGGCGATCTCGGGCTCGGCCGCTCGCTTCTGCATTTCGTGGTGGCGGAGCCGGTGACCCACACGCTGGAACGGCTGAGCCTGCGCGTCCGCGAAGGCCGGCACGTCAACCATGAACACGGCACCACCGCCCAGTTCGTCGGCGCCACCACCGACGGCCGCATCCTGCTGGAAGGCCGGATGAGCGCCATCCTGCAGGACGCCGATCCCGCGTCGGACGAGCCGCCGACCATCACCGGCTATGTGCTGACCCTGTCCGACGCCACCAGCGAACTGGCCGCGCTCGGACAGCGCGACGCCCTGCTGCGCGAGGCGACGGAGGGGTTCCGCGCCCCCATCGCCAACCTGCGCGCCGCGGTGGAGACGCTGTACGACGCGCCGGACCTTGGCCCCGGCGACCGCGCCGCCTTCGAAAGCGCAATGCTGGAATCCTGCGACAGCCTGTCGCAACGGCTGGAGCGGGTGACGACCGCCTACCGCAACGTCGTCACCGGCAGTTGGCCGATGAGCGACATCCACTCCAACAACCTGATCAACCTCGTGGCCCACCGGGTCGGGGCGGAGACCGCCACCACGGTGACGCTGACCGGCCTGCCGCAATGGGTGCATGGCGACAGCCACAGCCTCGTCCTGCTGTTCGCCTATCTGATCGGCCGGGTGCAGGCGCTGACCGGCGCCACCGCCTACGACCTGGAGGCCGCCGGGCCGCAGGATGGCGACCGCTGGGTCTATCTCGACCTCGTGTGGAAAGGGCCGGCGGTGCCCAGCGCCACGCTGGACGGCTGGCTGGACCAGACGCTGCCCGGCGGCCTGGGCGGCCTCAGCGCCGGCGACGTGCTGCAGCACCACCGCAGCACCGCCTGGAGCGAACCGCTGCCGAACGACCTGCCCGGCTGCGCCGGCCGCGCCCGGCTGCGCGTGCCGCTGCCGCCGGCACAGTCGCCACGCACCGCCCAGCCGCGCCCACGGGCCGGCGCCCGGCCGGAGTTCTTCGATTTCGGGCTGCTGCACCAGCCGCTGGCGACCAGCGAGTTGGGGCGCACGCCGCTGGACCGGCTGCACTACGTCGTGTTCGACACCGAGACCACCGGCCTGTCGCCCAGCACCGGCGACGAGATCATCCAGATCGCCGCGGTCCGCGTCGTCGGCGGGCGCATCCTGACCGGCGAGACCTTCAACACACTGGTCGATCCCCGCCGGCCGATCCCGCCGGAATCGATCCCCTTCCACGGCATCACCGACGGCATGGTGGCGGGCAAGCCGACCATCGACACTGTGCTGCCGCAGTTCCGCAGCTTCGTCTCCGGCGCGGTGATGGTGGCGCACAACGCCGCCTTCGACCTGAAATTCCTGAAGATGAAGGAACGGGCGGCGGGGGTGTCCTTCGACTGCCCGGTGCTCGATACCATGCTGCTGTCCCGCATGCTGCTGGGCAATGACGGCGACCACACGCTGGACGGCATCGCCGAACGGCTGGGCATTGCGGTGGTCGACCGCCACACCGCGCTGGGCGACAGCCTGGTCACCGCCGCGGTGTTCCTGCGGATGGTCGAGATGCTGCGCGAGCGCGACGTGCGGACCTTGGATGACGCCATCCGCGGCGCCAACATCCTGGTCGAACTCGCCGCCCGGGAACGCGCCTTTTGAGCGCGCCCGACCCGAATCCCAGCCGGCACCGCGACCGGATGATCGGTCTGTTCCTGCTGGCGGCGGCGCTGTTCAACCCGCCGCTGCTCGGCCTGTTCGGGGTGGAGGGGAGAGTCCTGGGGGTGCCGGCGCTCTATGTCTGGGTGTTCGGCCTGTGGGCGGCGGTGATCGCGCTGGCCGCGCTGGCCGGCCGGACGCGATAGGGGCGCGGCATGGAGGTCGGACTGGATTGGACCGCCGTCCTGGTCGCCGCCCTCGCCTACCTTTCCGCCCTGTTCGCCATCGCCCATTGGGCCGACCGGCGGGAGGCGGCAGGGCGTAGCGTCATCGCCTCCCCCACCATCTTCGCCCTGTCGCTGGGCGTCTATTGCACGACCTGGACCTTCTACGGGTCGGTCGGGCGGGCGGCTACGCTGGGCATCGGCTTCCTGCCGGTCTATCTCGGCCCCACCCTGCTGATGCTGCTGGCGCCCCTGGTCCTGCGCAAGATCCTGCGCATCGCCAAGGCGCAGCGCATCACCTCCATCGCCGATTTCCTCGCCAGCCGCTACGGCCACAGCCCGCTGCTGGGCGGGCTGGTGGCGGTAACCGCGACCGTGGGCGTGACGCCCTACATCGCCCTGCAATTGAAGGCGGTCGCCGTCAGCTTCGACGCGCTGACCGGCGGCGGCGGGCTGGGGCCGGCGGAAGGCCCGTTCCTCGACCATGGCTTCCTGATCGCCGCGGTGATGGCGCTGTTCGCCATCGTCTTCGGCGCCCGCCAGATCGACGCGGCGGAGCATCATCCCGGCATGGTCGCCGCCATCGCCCTGGAATCACTGGTGAAGCTGGTCGCCTTCCTGGCGGTCGGGCTGTTCGTCGTCTGGGGCCTGCATGACGGGCTGGCGGGCCTGTTCGATGCCGCCGCCGCCCGTCCCGACCTTGCCCGCCTGATGGGCAGCGATCCGGCGCTTGGCCATGCGCCGGCGGGAAACGGGCCGTGGGGCGCCTGGGTCACCACCACGATCCTATCGGCCGCGGCGATGCTGTGCCTGCCGCGCCAGTTCCAGGTGATGGTGATCGAATCGGTGGATGAACGCCATCTCGACCGGGCGGTCTGGCTGTTCCCGCTCTATCTCCTGCTCATCAACCTGTTCGTGCTGCCGGTTGCCCTGTCGGGACTGCTGAGCTTCGGCGGACGGCTCGATCCGGACCTGTTCATGGTGGCCCTGCCACTGAGCGGCGGAGCGGACTGGCTGGCGCTCCTGGCCTTCCTGGGCGGGCTGTCGGCGGCGGCGGGAATGATCGTCGTGGAATCGGTGGCGCTGTCCACCATGCTGTGCAACGACCTCGTCATGCCGATCCTGCTGCGCACACGGTCGCGGGCGCTGGCGCGCTCCGCCGATCTAGCACCGCTGCTGCTGTCGGTCCGTCGCATCGCCATCGTCGCGATCCTGCTGTTCGGCTACGCCTATTTCCGGCTGGCGGGATCGGCCTACGCGCTGGTGTCGATCGGGCTGATCTCCTTCACCGCGGTGGCGCAGTTCGCCCCGGCCCTGATCGGCGGCCTTTACTGGCGCGGCGCGACCCGACGCGGCGCCATCGGCGGGGTGACGGCCGGGACGCTGGTCTGGACCTACACCCTGCTGCTGCCCAGCTTCGCACGGTCGGGCTGGCTGCCGGCCAGCTTCATCGCCGATGGGCCATGGGGCATCGCCGCCCTGCGGCCCTATGCGCTGTTCGGGCTGGAGGGCTGGGATTCGCTGGCCCATTCCCTGTTCTGGACCGCGCTCGCCAACATCGGTGCCTATGTCGGGCTTTCGCTGTTCGATCAGCCCGGCGCTGCGGAGCGGGCACAGGCCACCGCCTTCGTCGACGTCTTCCAAACCGCACCCGACGGCACCGCGCCGCAGCGTGAGGCGCCACCGGACTGGCGCAGCGCCGCCAGCGTCGGCGATCTCACCCGTGTGGTCGCCCGCTTCCTCGGTCCGCAGCGCGCCGAGCGCGCCTTCGCCGGCGCCGACCCGGACGAGCCGGCCGGGCCGGAGCGGCTGCGACTGGCCGAGCGGCTGCTTGCGGGCGCGATCGGTGGGGCGTCGGCCCGCGTTGCCCTCGCGTCCTCCGTCTCGGCCGGGGCGGTGGAGGCGGCGGAGCTTCTGCGCATGCTGGACGAGACCAGCGACGTCATCGCCCACAGCCGCGAGCTGGAGCGCAAGACCGCGGAGCTGGAGCGCGCCACGGACGCCCTGCGTGCCGCCAACGAACGGCTGACCGAACTGGACCGGCTGAAGGACGATTTCCTGTCCACCGTCACCCACGAACTGCGCACGCCGCTGACCTCGATCCGGGCGCTGAGCGAGATCCTGCACGACGACCCCGACCTCGAGCCCGACCAGCGGCAGGAGTTCCTGGCCGTCATCATCAAGGAGAGCGAGCGGCTGACCCGCCTGATCAATCAGGTGCTGGACATGGCGAAGATCGAGGCCGGGGCGCTGGACTGGCGGATCGAGACCATCGACGCCGGACAGGCGCTGACCGAGGCGGTCGCCGCGACGGAGGCGCTGTTCCTGGAGCGCGACATCACCCTGTCGGTGGCCATTCCGGACCGCCTGCCGCCGGTGCGCGGCGATGTCGACCGGGTGATCCAGGTCGTCGTCAACCTGCTGTCCAACGCCGCCAAATTCACGCCTCCCGGCGGCCGGACCCGGCTGGAGACGCGCTTGGAGAGTGGTTTCCTGCGGGTGACGGTGACCGACAGCGGCCCCGGCGTTGCGGCGAAGGACCGCGAACTGGTGTTCGACCGCTTCCGCCAGTCCGGCGACACGCTGACCGGCAAGCCGGCCGGCACCGGCCTGGGACTGGCCATCGCCAAGCGAATCGTCGAGCATCTCGGCGGACGGATCGGGGTGGCGGACGCGCCGGCCGGGCCGGACCCCGAGTCGGGCAAGGGTGCCGCATTCTGGTTCACGCTGCCGCTCGCCGGGAACCCGGCCGATGCCCCGGAGTTTGAAGAGCGGCGGGAGTGATCGGACGCCGATCCATAACAATGGTTTAGCAGCGCCACAATCCCATGTTATCCTGCCCGGTGTTATCCTGCAGGATATCCGCGCCTCACATCGAAGCCCCACTTTGAAGAAGGGATGTCCGCTTGCGGTCCGGCCCAAGCTCCTGCCCCGAGCGGCATACAACCGATGGGGTGCCATACGCCACGGCCCTTCCCGTTCGGACGATGCGCGCTTATGGTAGGCTGCGCGGAGCTGGGTGCGCTATGGGGCGCTATGCGGGTCCGGCGGAGCGGCCCGCCTGTCGGGCGGGTTGGCGGTAGGAAGGCGGGATGGGCAAGATACTGGTTGTCGACGACGAGCGGGACGTTCAGACGCTGATCATGCAGCGTTTCCGCCGCGCCGTACGTGCCGGCGAACTGGAATTCCTGTTCGCCCATGACGGGAAGGAGGCGCTGGACACCCTGCGCGCCCGCCCCGACATCGACATGGTGCTGAGCGACATCAACATGCCGGGCATGGATGGGCTGACCCTGCTGGACCATCTGCCGCAGGTGAATGCCGACATCCGCGCGGTGATGGTGTCGGCTTACGGCGATCTCGGCAATGTCCGCGCGGCGATGAACCGCGGCGCCTTCGACTTCATCATCAAGCCCATCGACTTCGCCGACCTCGAAGCCACCATCCACAAGACGCTTGAGGCCTGCCGTTCCGTGCGCCGGCTGCGCGACGCGCTGCAGGAAACCCGGACGGCGGAGGCGGCGTCGCGCGCCCAGGCTGCCCGCCTGCGCCGGGTCCTGGACGGCAGCCCGATCGGCGTGGCCATCATCACCGAAACCGGCGAGCTGCTTTACTGCAACCAGCGCTGCACCGACCTGTTCGGCGTGCCGGCGGAGACGCTGCAGCATCAATGCGCCCCCACCCTGTTCCGCCATGTCCAGGACCGGCTGACGGGACGGCCGTCGGAAACCGAGGCCCTGTCGACTTCGGAAGAGATCCATTACGTCCGCGAGGACGGGCGCACGGTGTGGATGGCGATGTCCGTCGACCGCACCAACTATGAAAGCAAGCCGGTTTTCATCGTCTGGCTCTATGACATCACCGAACGCAAGGTGCAGGCGGAGGCGCTGCGCCGTGCCAAGGATTCGGCCGAACAGGCACTGGCCGACCTTGAACGCATGCAGTCCGACCTGATCCGGGCGGAGAAGATGGCGGTGATCGGACAACTGATCGCCGCGGTCGCACACGAGATCAACACGCCTGTCGGCATCGCACTGACCGCCGCCACCCACCTGCAGACGGCGTCGGAAGCGATCATCCTGACCTTCAACGGCGGACAGCTGCGCAAAAGCGATTTTCAGGAGTATATCGGCACAGCCAGCGAGGTTTCGACGCTTCTGGTCTCGAACATCGAACGCGCCGCCGCCCTCATCCAGAGCCTGAAGCTGGTGACGGAGGGCAAGGCCAACTCCCCACGCAGCCGCTTCGACCTGCGCGACTATCTGTCCGACATCGTGCTGGCGGTGCAGGTGCAGCCGGCCGCGTCCAGACACCAGCTTGTTCTGGACTGCCCCGACGGCATTGCCCTCGACACCTATCCCGGCGCGCTGACCGAGGTGCTCCTGGCCCTGCTGACCAACGCCTTCGCCCATGCCTTCGAGACGGAACCGGTCCAGGCGGCCATCGTGGAAAGCGTCGGTGCGATGGCCGACGGCCGAGCCGATGGTCTGGAAGAGGGGTCGGATGGCAGCCGAAGCCGCCGGGGCCGGGTCACGGTTTCGGTCCGGCTGCTCGACAACGAGCGGATCGAACTTGGCGTCTCCGACAACGGCCGCGGCATCCCGGCCGACATTCAACCGCGGCTGTTCCAGCCCTTCGCCACCACCCGGCGTGGATCAGGCAGCATGGGGCTGGGGCTCTATGCGGCGTTCAATCTCGTTACCGGCAAGCTGGGCGGCGAGATCGACATCGACAGCGTGGTCGGCCGTGGAACAACCGTGATCCTGCGCCTGCCACTGGATGCCCCCTGAAACGGCGCAGGTCCGGCCCGCGTGGCGACCAAGCTGGATGATCGACACGAACAATCGACACGGACGACGGACATGGACGATTTCACCAACCGCAAGGTTTTGCCGCCCCAGTCCGTGCAGGAAGCCTTGGACCTCGGGCGCGTCTACCATGACCAGCTCGTCGCCGCGATGCCCGGCCTGCTCGTCCACTGCAACGACACCATCCTGCATTGCAGCGCTACCCTGGCCCGCCTGCTTGGATACGAGTCGGCCGAAAGCATCCAGGCTCTGCCCGGCGCCATGACGCTGGTCCCCGAGGACGACCGACACACGGAACAGGATGTCTACACACGCTGCCTGAAGGGGCTGATCCGGTCGCAGGTGCGCCGGATCAAGCGCCACCGCGCGGACGGCAGCGTCCAGTGGTTCGACCAGCTCATGGAGTCGGTGGACTGGGGCGGGCAGCCTGCGGTGATGGAGATGCTGACCCTGATGCGCCCGCTGGCCGCCAATGCCGAGCTGCCGCACCAGGAGCAGTTGTTGCAGGCGGCGATCGACGCCATGCCGAACGGCGTCCTGATGCTGGATCGCGATCTGAACGTCGAAGGCGCCAACAGCGAATTCTACCGGCTGTGGGACTATCCGGTCGGCATGTTCCCTCCGGGCACGGCCGTCGGGCTGATCCTGACCTACAACCACCGCCGCGGCGATTACGGTGACGTTCCTTGCGAAGAGACGGTGGCGGAGCTGTGCAACCGCTTTCGCGTCAAGGGGATCTACAACTCCGAACGTCGGGTGCCGAACGGCCGCACGCTCGACATCCGGACCGCGCCGCGGTCCGACGGCGGCTATGTCATCACCCACCACGACATCACCGACCGCAAGCGCATCGAAGACGAACTGCGCCAGGCCAAGGAACGCGCCGAAGCCATCCTGAAGGAACTGCGGGAGACCCAACGGCAGTTGATCGTGCAGGAGAAGATGGCGGCGCTGGGCCAACTCACGGCCGGCATCGCCCATGAATTGAAGAATCCGCTGAATTTCGTCAACAACTTCGCCGAACTGTCGGGCGAATTGCTGGACGAGCTGCTGGAATTGCTGGAACCCCTGAACGACCATCTGACCGAGTCCACGCGCGTGGACGTTTGCGACCTCGCGGGCAGCCTGCAAGGCAACCTGCGCAAGATCGCCGACCATGGCCGGCGCGCCGACAACATCGTCAAGAGCATGCTAGCGCATTCGCGCGGAGGCGGCGGCGAATGGCAGGCAACCGACCTGAACGCTCTGGTCGAGGACGCGCTGACCCTGTCCTACCATGCCTTCCGCGCCCAGGACCGTGCCTTCAACGCCATATTGGAGAAGCATTTCGACCTTGTGGTCGGCGAGGTGAAGCTGGTGCCGCAGGACATGTCGCGTGTCCTGGTCAACCTGTTCACCAACAGCTTCTACGCCATCCGGAAACGCCAACTGATCTGCGGCGACCCGACATTTGCGCCGCGGGTAGACGTTACAACTTTTGGAAGCGCCGCCGACGTGTCGATCCGAATCCGGGACAATGGCATCGGCATGCCGCCGGCCGTCATCGACAAGCTGTTCACACCGTTCTTCACCACCAAGCCGACCGGCGAGGGGACCGGCTTAGGCCTTTCGCTGAGCTATGACATCGTGGTACATCAGCACAGGGGGCGATTCGACGTGTCCAGCGTCGAGAACGACCACGCCGAATTCACAATCACGCTGCCGCGTGCAGCGACCGCGGTGTCGTTAGGGGAGCGCCGAAAGACATGACCCTGGGAATTCTTGTCGTCGACGACGAACCCGACATCGAGGATCTGTTCCGCCAGCGCTTTCGTGCCGAACTCCGCCGGGGGGAATTGGTCTTTCACTTCGCCGCTTCGGCCGAGGAAGCGTTGAAAAGTCTGAACTCCGGACTGCAACCGGAGGCGGTGCTCGTTCTCAGCGACATCAATATGCCGGGCATGAGTGGTCTGGAGCTGCTTGAGCGCCTGCGGGTGAATTCGCCGGACGTCCCGGTCATCATGGTCACTGCCTATGGCGACAATGAGAACCGCCGCCGAGCGCTCGACATCGGTGCCACGGATCTGGTGACCAAGCCCGTCGATTTCGTCGCGTTGAAAAAGCTGGTCCACAGCGTCATCGAGCAGAAAAGCGCCGCCTGACAGGGCATCCCGGCCCATTCCGTTCATGCCCCGCACACCGCTGCGATATCGGTCAGTTCGGATGATGCGCCGGCTGCGCAGGATGGGCAGTGTGGGTCGACCGGAACAGCGATCTCGCTGAACTCGCCCCGCAGGCCGTCATAGAGCAGCAGGCGGCCGGCCATCGGTTCTCCCAGCCCCAGCAGAAGCTTGATCGTCTCGGCTGCCATGATGGTGCCGATCACGCCGGGCAGCACGCCCAGCACGCCGGCCTCGGCGCAGGAGGGGGCGTATTCGGCCGGCGGTGGTTCCGGAAACAGGCACCGGTAGCAGGGGCGCACGCCCGGCACGGCGCCGCCGAACACCGAAACCTGGCCTTCGAACCGGAAGATGGCGCCGTAGACGTTCGGCACGCCCAGCCGCAGGCAGGCATCGTTGACGAGATAACGCGTCGGCAGATTGTCGGACCCGTCGACCACCACGTCGTGGCCGGCAAGCAAATCCAGCACGTTGGCGGCTTCCAGCCGGGCTTCGTGGGCCACCACCTCGATGGTCGGGTTGAGGTCGAGCAGCGCGGTCCGTCCGCTCTCCACCTTGCGCTGCCCCAGCCGGCTTTCGGCATGCAGAATCTGGCGTTGCAGGTTGCTGCGCTCCACCCGGTCGTCGTCGATCAAGGTCAGCCGGCCGACGCCGGCCGCAGCCAGATACAGCGCGATCGGCGAGCCCAGGCCGCCGGCGCCGATCAAGGCGACGCGGCTGCGCAGCAGCTTGTGCTGTCCGGCCTCACCAACCTCGGGCATGGTCAGGTGACGGCGGTAGCGCTCGCGCTGGGCGGCGTCGAGCCGCGGCGGCACCTCCACCGGCAAACCCGCAGCCTTCCAGGCGGAGAAACCGCCGGCGACCGAACGCACATCCCCATAGCCCAGCCGCAGCAGATCCTCGGCCGCGAACAGCGACCGGGTGCCGCCGGCGCACATCAGCAGGATCGGGCGCGCCGGATCGGGCGCCGCCTCTTCGATGCGCAGTTCCAGGAAACCGCGCGGCAGGCGCAACGCACCGGCCGGAGTGCCGGACGCCGTCTCCTCGTCCTCGCGAACGTCGACGAGCAGCGCGCCTCCACCCTGCAGGGACAGCGCCTCGGCGGCGGCAATCTCCGGAATACGGGCGCGCAGGTCGGACAGGCGCCGGTCCTTCAAGCTCATGACTGCTCCTCAACCACCCGCCAGGGCGACCATCAGCGTCAGAGTGGCGCCGGCCGGCACTGCAGCCTCCAGCCCACCCAGACGCCGCACGTCGTCGCGACCGAGATAGACGTTCACGAACCGGCGCAACTCGCCCTCTGCCGTGAACAGCCGGTCGCGGAACGTCTCCTGCCCGGCGGTCAGCGCCGCCAGCGCCTCGCGCACGGTGGCAGCCGGAACCGCCACCTGGTCCTTCCCGCCGACGAAGCCACGCAGCGGGGTCGGTATGCGAATCGTCACCTCGGTCACGCCTGCATCTCCTCTTCGGGCAGGGCCTCCGCGGCCTTGCCAAGCGCCGCCTCCGCCTCGGCGGCCAGACGGCGGAACAGATCGCGCACCTGCTTGGCCCGCATCAGGTCGATGCGCAGGTCGAGCACGTCCTTGAAGCCGTTCTCGTTGGCCCAGACATCGGCCGGCGCATCCATGCGGCAGTTGGTGTGGGCGAGATGGTCGGCGATCAGCTCATCGATCGAGTCGGTCGGCTGCTGGCTGTTGTCGCCGAAATGCAGCGCCATCACCTGTTCGATCAGCGCCGCCTCCTCCGCCGTCGCCTCGTACAGCCCGCGCAGGCGCAGCTCGTTCAGCACCGGCTTGGTCGTGCGCGCCATCATGCGGCGGGGAATCAGCCAGCGGATCATCGCCCGCTCGACCGCCAGTTCATGCATCAGTTCGGCGAATTCGGCCTCGGTCAGGTCGTTGCGGCGGCACCAATCCGCCAGTGCCTCCGGGTTGCCGAGCTTCCGTGCGCTGCAAAAGCGCCAGACCTCGGCATCGATCGCCGCCTGATCGACGGTCACGCCGACCACCTCCGCCAGTTGAATGATCAACAGCCGGCCGAGCGCCGCCTTGTTGATCTGGGCGAAGTCCGGACGGTGCAGCGCCGCATGGCTGGCAATTTCCGACAGCGGCACACTGTAGCCGCCATGGGCGACGCGCCGGTCACGTTCATACAGAACGTTGAACGCATGCGACGCGTTGAAGGTGAAGGGAGCCGGACGCGGTGGGGTGATCAGGCTGGCGAGATGGATCAGCAGCGCCTCGGCGTCGCGGCGCTTCTGGTCGACCGCACCGGCCGCCAGGAAGGCTTCGATCCGCTCCGCCTCCGCATCGGTCAGCCCGGCATCCGCCCAGATGCGGTCACGCTTGCGGTCAGTGAAATAGAGACGCTTCGCCGCTGCGATCACCCGATCATGCAGTTGGGGATCGACCACCCCCGCCGCCAGCGCCGCCGCCATGCTGGCACGCAGATTCACCAGCGGCTCCGACAATGGGAAATAGCCGTCTTCCGGTCCGGCGTGGGCGAGCGCGACCTCGTCATCGCCGGTCAGGCGACCGTCGATGAACTGCCGCGCCACCTCGCCCACCGGAACCATGCCGAAGGGATGGCATTCCGCGGCCCGCAAGGCCCCCATGCTGGACGCGCCATAGACGGCGACCCCCTGATGCAGGGCGAACAGGATCTCCTTGTGCCAGACCGACAGAGACTGGCCGAACACGCCGTCGATCAGAGCGATCACGTCCGGGCGATGAATGGTCATCGCGCTGAGGACATCCGCCTGCGCCGCCGGCGGCAGATAGATCGCGTCGGGCAGCAGCGCCCGGGCATCGTCCAACGGCATCGTCGGACCGAGGAACACGCAAATCTTCATGCGCCCTGTCCTGTTCATGCGACCGCTCCCACCCGGCCGGCCTGCGCCTGCAATGCCTTGGCGAAGGCCAGGGGGCGTGGGCCCGGAGTATAGAAGTCGAAGAGATAGCCTTCCAGGCCGGGTACCACCACCCGCACGACCGGAATGCCGATCTCCGGCTGGGTCAGGTCGAAGACCAGGGCCTGTTCGATGCCGGATCGGCGCAGGACATCCAGTAGTATCGCGATATCGCCCTCGAAAGTCGGCGTCGAGAGGTTCGCATGGCGCCGGCCGTCGACGGTGCACGGGGCGCTTTCGAGCGCCGCGATCTCCGCCGTGCCGTCGGCGTTCTGGTTGCGGATCAGATCGCGGCGGAAGAAGTCGTCCCGCGATCCCGCGATCAACACCAGTCGCGACTGCACCGCCTCGGTCAGGGCCCGGCACATGGCGACCGCCGGCTCCAGATGGCTGCCGTAACCGCGATGCATGCCGGTCTTGCGGACGTCCCGGTCATACACCATCGCCAGATAACTCGGCACGCCCATGTCATTGGTGACGTCGTACAGCAACGGACAGATCCCAGCTTCGTCGAACCGGCGCAGCAGATCGAGCACGGACGGCGCGTCGATGGTCGACAGGTCCACCCGCGGCATCGGCATGCGCAGCGCGTCGCTGGCATAGCGCCAGCACGCCACCGAGTCGCGCTCGATCACCTCGTAGAGGCCGGCGGCGATCGCCTCGAGGATGTGGTTGCCGCTGGCCAGTCCGTTGGTCCCCATCGCATAGAAGCTGCGCAGGCCGGGCCGCGCCACCGGATTGCTGTAGAGGCCGACGGAGGTCCACGGCGCGGCGACCGGGCGTCCGTTCATCAGGTCCCAGCCCCAGGTCCAGAATTCCGGATTGTCGGGACGGAAAGCTCCGCCCTTGGTGCCGGGGATCCGGTCGAGCGGAATGCGCCCGTCGGCGGGCAGCTGGTTCCAGCTGGCCTCCAGATAAGGAAGCTGCGGCGTCTCGGCGTGGTAGAACTCGATCGCTTCCATCGCCGCCGACACGGTGGCGGCGGCAAGGCTGAAGCCCTTGCCGGCACTGCCCGACAAGGTGGGGCTGTTGGGCCGGTGGCCCAGCACCGTGTGGATGCCCAGCCGGTCGAGCCCGGTGACGTCGGCCAGCCGGGTGATTCCGCAGCGCGCGAAATGGGGGGAAATGCGTGCCAGCGTCTCTTCAGGCGTCGCCGTGCGATGGGTGCCCAGGAAGAAGCGCTTGGCCGCATTGTGGACGGTATCGCCCAGCCGGATACCGAACGGCGCCGCCCCATTCGGAACGGGAGAGACACCGAAGGACGGCGCGGCCGGAGGCGGTGATGCCGGGCGGCTTTGATCGAACGAAGCGTTGACTGGCATGGGTGCGGTCTGGGCTCTCGGCTGCGGCCGGTTTGGATAGGGACGTCAGCATTCATCGTCACGCCGCCATCGGCAATAGCCAAACTCGGCGGAGCCACTCGGCGGAACCGGCGTGACGTGGGGGTCGGACGTCGCTAGAACGCCGACCCCCCTCGACATCACGCCTTGACCGGCGTGTCGTCGTCGGTCGCGGCCGGATTGGCCGTGTCGGCAGCACCGGCCGCGGGCGACGGAGCACCGGCAGCGGCGAACCCGGCCATGCCCGCGCCACTGAACGCAGGAGACGGAGCACCTGCCGCAGCAAAACCGGCCATGCCGGCAGCACCCGCAGCGGCGAACCCGGCCATGCCGGCGGCACTGGCCGCGGGCGACGGAGCCCCAGCCGCAGCAAACCCAGCCGTACCAGCAGCGCTGGCCGCGGGAGACGGAGCACTGGCCGCAGGAGACGGAGCACCAGCCGCAGCAAACCCAGCCGTGCCGGCAGCACCTGCGGCGGCGAACCCAGCCGTACCAGCAGCGCTGGCCGCGGGAGACGGAGCACCAGCCGCAGCAAACCCGGCCGTACCGGCAGCACCCGCAGCGGCGAATCCGGCCGTGCCAGCAGCACTGGCCGCGGGAGACGGAGCGCCGGCCGCAGCAAACCCGGCCGTACCGGCAGCACCTGCGGCGGCGAACCCAGCCGTACCAGCAGCGCTGGCCGCGGGAG
>NZ_CAMLJP010000033.1 GCF_946480385.1 uncultured Azospirillum sp. | reverse complement strand
ATGAAGGCGTCGATCTGGGGGATGACGTTGAAGGCGATCTGCTTGGGGAAGACGCTCTTGGTGATGGGGTCGTTGACGAAGATGGCGCGGGTCTGGGTGAACAGCTCGTCCATCGCCTCCTTGCCGGCCCCCGACACCGACTGGTAGGTCGACACCACGACGCGGCGGATCTTGTAGCGGTCGTGCAGCGGCTTCAGCGCCACCGCCATCTGGATGGTGGAGCAGTTGGGATTGGCGATGATGCCGCGCTTGCGATAGCCGGCCAGCGCCTCCGGGTTCACCTCCGGCACCACCAGCGGCACGTCGGGGTCCATGCGGAAGTGCGAGGTGTTGTCGATCACCATGGCACCGGCGGCAGCGGCGCGCGGCACATGGACAGCCGACACCTTGGCGCCGGGCGACGACAGAACGATGTCCACGCCATGGAAGTCGAACTTGTTGAGATCCTGGACCTTGAGGATGTCGTCCTCGCCATAGGACACCTCCTGACCGATCGACTTTTCCGAGGCCAGAGCGATGACCTTGTCGGCCGGGAACTTCCGCTCGGCCAGCGTTTGCAGGATCTCGCGCCCGACATTGCCGGTGGCGCCGATGACCGCGACGGTATAGCCCATGACGGTGGTTTCCTTCTGCCGAATGTCCGCGAATACAAGAATGGTGCTGGGGGGCGATAGGAGCTAGGCGCTTTCCCCACGAATTGCAACCCGTCCCGGATGGAAAGGGCGGGCCGGAAGCAGGCGGGGCGGAGCCGGCCAACCTGCCGGGTTGACATACCGGGGAAGGCAGCGGGAAGATTCACCCCTCAACAGTGCCCGAACGGGCCTCCAGGGAGACTTCACGGATGACCAGCTTCAGGCGCGGCCTTATTGCCCGGACCGTTCTCGGCGCCGCCGCTCTCGCCCTCGTCAGCCTCACCGCCCCCGCCATGGCCGCCACGCCGAAGGATGCGCTGGTGATGGCGTGGCAGTTCGACGACATCGTCAGCCTCGACCCCGGCGAGATCTTCGAGCTGTCGGGCGCGGAATACAGCGCCCAGGTCTATGACCGCCTGATCCATTTCGACGTCAACGACGTCAGCAAGATCGAGGGCGAGGTCGCCGAAAGCTGGACCGTGTCGCCCGACGGCAAGACCTTCACCTTCAAGATCCGCGACGGCATCAATTTCCATTCCGGCAACCCGCTGACCGCCAACGACGTGGCGTGGTCCTTCGCCCGTGCGGTGAAGATGAACAAGGGTCCGGCCTTCATCCTGACCCAGTTCGGCCTGACCCCGGACAATGTCGACCAGATGGTGCGCGCCACCGACCCGCACACGCTGGTATTCACCACCGACAAGGCCTATGCCCCGACCTTCGTGCTCTACTGTCTGACCGCCGATGTCGCGTCGGTCGTCGATTCCAAGCTGGTGAAGAGCAAGGAGAAGGACGGCGATTTCGGTACCGGCTGGCTGAAGACCAACTCCGCCGGCTCCGGCCCCTTCATCCTGAAGCAGTGGAAGCCGAGCGAGCTGCTGACCTTCGACGCCAACACGAAATACTGGCGCGGCGCGCCGAAGCTGAAGCGCGTGCTGATCCGCCACATCGCGGAACCGGCGACCCAGCGCCTGCTGCTGGAGAAGGGCGATGTCGACGTCGCGCGCAACCTGAAGCCCGAGCAGTTCGAACCGCTGAAGTCCAGCGACGCCATCCGTCTGGTCCAGGCGCCGAAGGGCACGCTGTGGTACCTCAGCCTGAACCAGAAGGTCCCCGCCCTGGCCAAGCCCGAGGTGCGCGAGGCCTTCAAGTATCTGGTCGATTACGACGGCATGGCCGGCTCGATCATGAACGGCATCGGCACCGTCCATCAGGCCTTCCTGCCCAAGGGCTTCCTGGGCGCCGTCAACGACAACCCCTACAAGTACGATCCGGCCAAGGCGAAGGAACTGCTGGCGAAGGCCGGCTATCCCGACGGCTTCACCGTCAGCATGGACGTGCGCAACACCAACCCGACCCAGGACATGGCCCAGGCGATCCAGGCCAGCGCCGCCAAGGCCGGCGTGAAGATCGAGATCATCCCCGGCGACGGCAAGCAGGTGCTGACCAAGTTCCGCGCCCGCAACCATGAGCTGATGATCCAGCAGTGGGGCGCGGACTACCAGGATCCGAACTCCAACGCCGACACCTTCGCCTCCAACCCGGACAACAGCGACGACGCCAAGTCCAAGCCGCTGGCCTGGCGCAACGCCTGGGACATTCCAGAGCTGACCAAGAAGACCGCCGCCGCGGTCGAGGAACGCGACAGCGCCAAGCGCGCCAAGATGTATGAGGAGCTTCAGCGCTCGGTCCTGGCCGACTCGCCTTTCGTCATCATGTTCCAGCAGACGGAGATGGTGGCGGAGCGCAAGAACGTCACCGGCCTTGTCTGGGGTCCGAGCTTCGACACCAACTATTACTGGAAGGCCGAGAAGAAGTAAGGATGCGAAGGGGGGCGCCGACCGCGCCCCCTTCCCTCGCTCACCCCCAGGCTCGCACATCCTCCACCACCGTGGCGAGGCTGTCGGACAGGCCGGTCAGCACGCCGCGCTGGATGTCGGCCGCCGACACCACCCCGCCCTTGCCGTCCGGCAGGTCGCGGGTGGCGGTGGCCGACGCCACGACCGTCACCCGCCAGCCATGATCCACCGCCGACCGCGCGGTGCTGCTTACGCAGTTGTGGGTCATGAAGCCGGCGACGATCATCTCCGTCCGCCCGGCATCGCGCGCCACCGTCTGCAGATCCGTCCCGGTGAAGGCATTGGCGAGCTTCTTGACGATCACCGGCTCGCCAGCGCGCGGGGCGACCGCCGGGACGATTTCTGCCATCGGCCCGGTCGGGTCGAACACCGGCGCGCCCGCCGCAGTGTGATGGACGATGTGGATCACCGGCACGTCCTTGGCGCGGGCAAGGGCCAGCAGCGCCGCCGCCTGTTCCACCGCCGCATCGACGCCGGACAGCCGCAGGGCGCCGTCGGTGTATTCGCGCTGAAGGTCGATCAGCACCAGTACGGCCTTGTCGAGCGGGGCGGGCGTGCTCGGCGCGCCGACGATCTGGCGCAGGGTCCGGGCGGGAAGTGTCGTCATCGGGGGATGCTCCGCAGTCGTTGAGTGGTGACGGAGGCCATGCTGCCCCGTTCACCGATGCGCAGCCATCCGCTATCCTTGCACGATGACTGTTCAGAAATTCACAGGCCCGCTCGACTGGGACGATTTGCGCGTCTTCCTGGAATTGGCGCGCGCCGGCAGCCTGTCGGCGGCGGCACGCAGTCTGCGGCTGAGCCACGCCACGGTTGGGCGCCGGCTGGCCGCGCTGGAGGCGACGCTCGGCCGCAGCCTGATGGAGCGCCGCCCCGACGGCTATGTCCTGACCGCGGAGGGTGAGAGCGTCCGCGCCCTGGCCGAAGCGATGGATGAACGGGCCCAGGCAATCCGCCGCCGAGAGAGCGACGCCGCCGGGCTGACCGGCACGGTCAGGCTGACGACGACCCAGGCACTGGCCGACGTCTTCCTGATCCCCCGCTTGGGACCGCTGCGGACCGCCAACCCTGGCCTGGATCTGGAGATCATCGTCGACAACCGCACCCTCAGCCTCGCCCGGCGGGAGGCCGATCTGGCGATCAGGCTGGCCCGGCCGCAGCGCGGCGATCTTGTGGCGCGGCGGCTGGCGACGCTGGGCTATGGGCTGTACGCCGCGCCGGATGCGCCCGATACGCTGATCGCCTATGACGAGTCGATGGCGGAGTTGCCGGAGGCGTTGTGGCTGGACCGCCATGGCGGCGGGCGGCGCGTGGCCTTCCGCTCCAACAGCGTGCAGGGCCAACTTGCGGCGGCGGTCGCCGGCTTCGGCACCGCCTTTCTGCCCTGCATGCTGGCGGATGGCGTGCCGGGGCTGGAGCGCTGCCCGCTGCCCGGCCCACCGCTGACGCGCGAGGCGTGGCTGCTGGTCCACCGCGACCGCCGCGAGGTCCCGCGGGTGCGGGCGGTGATCGAGCATCTGGTGGCGGTCTTCACCGCCGAGAAGGAGCGGTTGGCGGGAGGCGCCGCCGCTCAGTAACGCGCCGCCATGAAATACAGCCCGTCCGGCGGGCAAGTCGGCCCGGCCTTGGCGCGGTCGCGGGCCTCCAGCGCGCGGAGGACATCGTCGGGGGTCCATTTGCCGACGCCGACCAGTTCCAGGGTGCCGACCATGTTGCGGACCTGATGGTGCAGAAAGGAGCGTGCCGCGGCATGGACGCGGATCTCCTCGCCCTGCCGCTCCACATCCAGCCGGTCGAGCGTCTTCACCGGCGACTTCGCCTGACACAGCGCGGCGCGGAAGCTGGTGAAGTCATGCTGGCCGACCAGCACCTGAGCCGCCGCGTGCATCGCCTCCGCATCCAGCGGGCGGGTGACGTGCCACGCCCGGCCGGCATCGAGCGCCAGCGGCGCCCGGCGGTTGACGATGCGGTAGACATAGGCGCGGCCGGTGGAGGTCAGCCGGGCATGGAAGTCCTCAGCCACCGCTTCCACCTCCAGCACCGCGATGGGGGCCGGCTTCAGGTGGAAGTTCAGGGCGTCGCGCAGCTTGAGACCGGTGAAGGGCTTTTCCAGGTCGAAATGGCAGACCTGCCCCAGCGCATGCACCCCGGCATCGGTGCGGCCGGAGCCATGGACCCGCACCACCTCGCCCGACAGGCGCTGCACCGCCTCCTCCAGGCTCTGCTGGACGGAGGGGCCGTTGTCCTGACGCTGCCAGCCGACGAAGGGACGGCCGTCATACTCGACGGTCAGTTTCCAGCGCTGCACGGCCGTTAATCCGCGACGGCTTGCGCAGAGATCGGCTGCCCGACCGCCAGCGCGAAACCGCGCAGGAAGGCCGCACCATCCACCGGCGCCTTGCCCGGCCGCTGCACCTTGACCAGCCGCACGGCCCCGTCGGCGCAGGCGACCGTCAGCCGCTCGTCCAGAAGCGTGCCGGGCGTGCCCATACCGGTCGCGGGTTCGGCGGCCAGCACCTTGATGCGCTCGCCATTGGCGGCATCGAACCAGCAGCCGGGCCAGGGGGTCAGCGCCCGGACCTGCCGCTCGACGTAAGCGGCGGGCTGGGTCCAATCGAGCCGGCCATCCTCGCGCGTCAGCTTGGCGGCGTAGGTGACGCCCTCCTCCGGCTGTGGCACGGCGGCCAGCGTGCCGGCGGCCAGCCCGTCCAGCGCCGGAACGATCATGCGGGCGCCGAGCGCCGCCAGTTCGTCATGCAGGCTGCTGGCGGTGGTGGCGGGGGTGATCGCCACCGCCTCTTTCGACAGCATGGCGCCGGTGTCGAGCCCGATGTCCATCTGCATGATGGTGATCCCGGTCTCGGCATCACCGGCCAGGATGGAGCGCTGGATCGGCGCCGCCCCGCGCCAGCGCGGCAGCAGCGAGCCATGCACATTGACACAACCCAGCCGCGGCGCGTCCAAAATCGGCTGCGGCAGGATCAGGCCATAGGCGGCGACCACCGCGACGTCGGCCTTGAGGTCGGCGAACTTCGCCTGGGCCTCGGCATTGCGCAGGCTCTTGGGCGTGCGCACGGGGATGCCGTGCTCCTCGGCGAAGCGGTGGACGGGCGATTTCTGCACCTGCTGGCCGCGGCCGGCCGGGCGCGGCGGCTGGCTGTAGGCGCAGACAACCTGATGCCCCGCCTCGATCAGCGCGGCAAGGCTGGGCACGGCGAAGTCCGGCGTGCCCATGAAGACGAGACGGAGCGGGGTCATAGGATTCGATCGAGGCGGGTCAGGCCGTCGCCTTCTGCATCTTCTGGACCTTCTTCAGCAGGATGTTCCGCTTCAGCATCGACAGGTAATCGACGAACAGAACGCCGTTCAGATGGTCGATCTCATGCTGGATGCAGGTGGCGAGCATGCCGTCGGCCTCGATCTCCTGCTGCTGGTTCTTTTCGTCCAGATAGCGGACGCGGATGCGCTGGGGACGGGTGACCTCGGCATACTGCTCAGGCACCGACAGGCAGCCCTCCTCGCACACCGACTTCTCGTCGGACGACCAGACGATTTCCGGGTTGGCGAGGCGCATCGGGTTCGCCGGCTCGCCCTTCTCGTGGACGTCGACGACGATGACGCGGTCGAGCACGCCGACCTGCGGGGCGGCCAGACCGATGCCGTTGGCGTCGTACATGGTCTCCACCATGTCGTCCATCAGCTTGACGACGCGCGCATCCACTTCGGCGACGGGTTGCGCCTTGCGCTTCAGGATCGGATGCGGGGCGACGAGGATCGGAAGACGGGCCATGGGTGCTCGATGCTGGTAGGGGGAGTTCAAACGGACAAAGTAGGCGGACCGAGTGTTCCGGTCAAGGAATCGGACCTGTGCGAAGGGCCTGGAACCACCGGCCGAGCAGGGTTGCGCCGAACGCCGGTTGGGCGTAGTCGATGCCGATCATGCCTGACGCGACCACCGCCCCCTCCCCCTCCCCGCGCTGGACCCAGGACGCCGCCCTGGCGCTGGTGTTCCTGACCCGCCTGCCCTTGCCCTCCATCGGTCCGCTCAACGGTCCGCTGGCCGAGGGCGCGGCGGCGCGGGCGATGGGGTGGTTTCCGCTGGTCGGCGCGCTGGTCGGGCTGGCCGGCGGTGCCGTCTTCGCGGCGGCGGCGGCGCTGCACCTGCCGCCGCTGGCGGGCGCGCTGCTGGCCCTGGCGGCAACGGTGCGGCTGACCGGCGGACTGCACGAGGATGGCGCGGCCGACGTCGCCGACGGCTTCGGCGGCGGTCGCGATCTGACGCGCAAGCTGGAGATCATGCGCGACAGCCGGGTCGGCAGCTATGGCGTGCTGGCCCTGGTCTTCTCGGTCGGCATCCGGGCGGCGGCGTTGGCCGCCCTGCCGGTGCCGGCGGCGGTAGCGGCGCTGGTGGCGGCCGGCGCCCTGTCGCGCTGCGGGCTGGCGGCGATGGCGCGCGTCCTGTCCCCGGCCCGGCGCGACGGGCTGGCGGCGGCGCAGGGCCGGCCGGCGATGACGACGGTGCTGCTGGCGCTCCTCTCCGGCACGGCGCTGGCTGCGGTCACCCTCGGCGGATTGGCCCTGCCGGCGCTGGCGGCCTCGCTTCTGGGGGTGATCGCGGTGGCGATGCTGGCCCGGCGGCAGATCGGCGGACACACCGGCGACGTCTTCGGCGCCGCCCAGCAGGTGGCGGAGGCCGCCGTCCTGCTGACTCTCTCCGCCTTCTTGGGAGCAGTTGCATGAGCGCGGTGAGCCTCACCCCCCTGACCGTCACCCGCTGGTGGCTGATCCGCCACGCGCCGGTCCACAACCCGGACAACCTGATCTGCGGGGCGAGCGACCGCAAGGCCGACACCGGCAACCGCGCCGCGGCGGCGGCGCTCGCGGCCGGCCTCCCTGCCGACGCCCTGTGGCTGACCAGCCCGCTCCGCCGCACCCGCCAGACCGCGCAGGCGCTGTGGAGCCGCAATCCACGGCTTGCCGACACCGCCGTCGTGGAGCCGGCGCTGGCCGAGCAGGATTTCGGGGATTGGGAGGGCATCAGCCACGACACCGCGGCCCAGCGCGACGCCGAGGCGGCGGCGCGTTTCTGGCGCAATCCGGCCCGCCACGCCCCGCCCGGCGGCGAGAGCTTCGCCACGGTGATGGAGCGCACGGCGGCGGCGCTGCGGCGGCTGACCGACCAGCATGCCGGACGCGATCTGGTTGCGGTGATCCATGCCGGCAGCATCCGGGGCGCGCTGGCACTGGCGCTGGATCTCACGCCGGAGGCGGCGTTGCGGCTGCGGATCGACCCCTGGTCGCTGAGCCGGATCGACCACTATCACACCGGGACAGGATCCTGGTCTGTCGGGGGAGTGAATCAGCAGGTCGGAACTTTCTGACCACGGCCGGCGTTCCCCAGTCTCAGTTGGGCTACCGAACGAGAGGCAGACCATGGTCCATAGCACCACCGCCGGCCACGGCCACAGCCCCGACCAGGGCGACATCAAGAAGCTCTGGGAGATGATGAAGGGCGTCCAGGTCGCGATGATGACGACGCTGGACGACAACGGCCGGATGAACTCCCGTCCGATGGCGACGCTGTCCCATGCGGGGTTCGAAGACGGCACCTTGTGGTTCTTCACCCGCGCCCATTCCGAAAAGGTGGCGGAGATCGACCGCCACTGGCGCGTCAACCTCGCCTACGCCAACCCCGACAAGCAGGATTACGTCTCCGTCTCCGGCGTCGCCGAAGTGGTGCGCGACCGCGACAAGATCCGCTTCCTGTGGCGCGACATCATGAGCACCTGGTTCCCCCAGGGTCCGGACGATCCGGAGGTGGCGCTGCTGAAGGTGTCGGTCGATCAGGCCGAATATTGGGACAGCCCGTCGAGCACCATGGTCTACGCCTATGGCTATGTGAAGGCGAAGCTGACCGGCCAGTCGCCCGATCCCGGCGACAACGCCAAGATCGCGTTTCAATAAGGCGCGTGCGATGGGCGCTCCGGCGCCCATCCCCCTCAGAACTTCACGAACCGGTTGAACCACCGCCCCAGCGGCCCGGTCAGCCTCAGCCCGCCGATGGTGGTGGCGAGGCACAGGCAGCCTTCCGGGTCCGACACCGGCCGGTGGACCAGCGACGGGTCGCCGATGGCGAGATCGCCGGGCAGGAACGCGCCGAACTCGTCGGAAAAGCCGCCCTCCAGCACCACGGTCAGTTCGATGCCGCCATGGGTGTGCTGCGGCACGCCGACGCCGCCCTTCATGCGGATCAGCCGGGTGGTGCCGTTCGAACCCGACAGCAAATCCATGCAGCGCATGCCCGGCTGAAGGAAGCGCCAGCAACCCTCCCCGATCCCCCCGTCGCGGTCGAGCCGCCCGCGCAGATAGCTGCGCAGCGGTTCCGGATAACGTGACTTCTCAGGCGAAGGCTTTACCGCCGGGCGGCAGGGCGCCGGCCGCTCGTGGTCCAGGCGGGCCATCAGCGCTTCCAGGCAGCCGTCGGACAGCGGTTCCGGCTCCAAATCGTCCAGCAGGGCACCGCCGATCGCCTCCATCTCCGCCACCGCGTGGCGGCAGGCGGGGCAAAAGGCCATGTGGGTGGCGACGGCCAGTGAAGCGCCTTCGCACAGGGCTCCGCCGGCATAGTCGATCAGCAGGGTGTCGCCAGGGTGGTGGCTCGGCCGGTTCATCGGAAATGCCTCATCCGACATCCTTCAGCGACCGGCGCAGGCGTTCCATCGCCAGACGCAGGCGCGATTTGACGGTGCCGAGCGGGATGCCGTGCTCCGCGGAAATGACGCTGTGCGGCTTGTCCTCGAAATAAGCCATGCGCAGAAGCTCGGCTTGTTCCGGCGGCAGATCCTTCAGCGCGGCGCGCAGGCGCCCGCTGCTTTCCTTCGCCTCGACCCGGCGGTCGGCGGACTCGTCGGGTTCGGGCACCAGGGCCGGATCGTCGGGATCGATCTCCGGCCGCTGTTCGCGGCGCAGCACATCGATTCGCTTGTTGCGGGCGATGGTGAACACCCAGGTGCCGGCCGAGGCGTGCCTCGGATCGAAGGTTTCGGCACGACGCCAGACCAACAGCATGACCTCCTGAACAAGCTCTTCCGCCGCACCGGAATCGCATCCCAACCGGCGCAGATACGTTTTCAGCCGCGGCGCGAAGTGGCCGAACAGCACCCCGAACGCCTGTTTGTCCCGCTCGCGCCCGACGGCGACGAGCAGGGCTTCCAGGCTGGGGGCCGTGTCGGCCGCGGGGGTGTGCTGGTCCTGCATGGCCCCATTCAAGGGGAACATCGGCCGCCGCACAAGCCGGGGATGGCACCCATTCCCGGAATTTGCGGCAGCGCCCCCTTTTTCAAGGCCTCTGCGTCAATCCTGCACCCTGCCCCGCACGACACCCGCCGTCACGCCGGGCTGTATGTCGCATCGTGACCTTCGGTACGCAACCACCCGGCCGCCGGATCACAAAAAAACCCGGCCTGCGGCATTTTGTTCGAATGCGCCGTTCAATTTGATCGGGGGTTATCGCATGAATCCCATGGCGCGCAGGGCCTCCGCCACCTCCGGCGTCTCCAGCGCCTCGACGAAGCGGCGGACGGCCGGGCGGCCTCGGCGGGCGGCGGGAATGACGAAGTCGTAATGCTCCTCCTGCAGCGGCAGGAAGCCCAACCCATAAAGGTTCGCCGCGGTTTCGATGGCGACGCCCCAGTCGGCACGGTTCTGCGCCACCGCGACGGCGACGGCATTGTGCGACTTGGCCTGCGTCCAATAGCCGGTCGGCCGCGCCGCGCCCAATAGCCGGTCGGTCAGGATGCGGGTGCCGCTGCCGGCATTGCGGTTGATCAGGATGCAGTCGGCCAGACCGGCGACCGCCGCCACCGCCTCTTCCGCCGTCCTACCCTCGAACCGCGGGTCGCCGCGGCGGAAGACGATGCCCTGCATGCGGCGGTAGCCGGCGACGAGCTCCAGCCCCGGCGCCAGGAAGGGCGTGTTGTAGGTGCCGGTGGCCGGGTCCATCAGGTGGACGGGGGCGATGTCGCACTCCCCGCGCCGCGCCGCCGCCAACCCGCCCATCGAGCCGACATTCAGCGCCTTGACCGTCATCCCCTCCCCGATCAGGCGGCCGAGCACGGCGTTCAGCCCGATGCACTGGCTGCCGACCACGATCAGGTCGGCGGGCACCAGCGAGCGGCCGAGCAGCTGGACCGACACCGGCGTGCCGGCCTCCACCGCCTCCGCCTGGGCGTCGATGGCCAGGAAGCCGTCGGCATGGCTGAAGGCGGTGACCGCCCCCGATCCCTTGGACAGCGGATAGGCCGCCAACTCATCCTCGCTGTCACCATGGACCAGCGAGACCATCACATATTCGGTGCGCCCGCGCTCCGACCCCAGCCGCACCGGCAGGGTGGCGGCCACCTCCTCTGCCAGCGCCGGCGGCAGGCCGGCCATGGCGCGGATCACCGGGGCGACGAAGCTGTGGAAGGTGAACATGGCCGATGTGGGGAAGCCCGGCAGGATCACCACCGGCTTGCCGCCGGTCACCGCAAGGCACAGCGGCTTGCCCGGCTTCAGCGCCACGCCGTGGGCGACGATGCCGGGATCGGACAGCTGCGCGACGATCCGGTGGGAGCGGTCGCCTGCCCCCTTCGACGTGCCGCCCGACAGCAGCAGCGCGTCGCACTCCAGCCCTTGGGCGACCAGCCGTTCCAGCGCCGCGTCCTCGTCCGGGGCGATGCCCAGCGGCACCGGTTCGCCGCCCAGTTCGGAAACCGCGGCGGCCAGGATGGCGCCGTTGCTGTCATAGACCGCCCCGGTGCGGATCGGCTGGCCCGGCGCCACGATCTCGTCGCCGGTGGACAGAATGGCGACGCGCGGCCGGCGCACCACCGGCACCTCGGCCAACCCGATGGCGGCGAGCACGCCGATCTCGCGCGAGGTCAGGGCTTGCCCCCGGCGCAGCACCACCTCGCCCCGGCCGATGTCGGAGCCGGCGGCGGCGACGAAGGCGCCGGGGGTGGCCGGGCGGGTCAGCGTGACGAACAGGCCGTCGGGCCGCTCCACCGCCTCGGTCGTCTCCACCATCACCACGGCGTCGGCGCCGCGCGGCAGCATGCCGCCGGTGGCGATCACCGTGGCGGTGCCGGGTTCCACCGTCAGTTCGGGGGCATGGCCGGCGGCCAGAACCTCGTCGTTCAGGCGCAGGGCGACCGGACGATCCTCCGCCGCGCCGACCGTATCGGCGGCGCGCACCGCGAAGCCATCGACCACCGAGCGGTCGAAGCCGGGCACGTCCACCTCCGCCACCACGTCGGCGGACAGCACGCGGCCGAGCGATGCTGCCAGCGGCACCCGCTCCTCCCCCCGCGGCGACAGGTCGAGATGGCGGTGGAAACGGGCGCGCGCTTCCTCTCCGCTGACCACCTCCAGGAACTGGTCCTGGCGGGCGGCCTGGGCGACGAAACGGCGGATGTCCTCACGGCTGCGGTCGGAGCTGTGCACGCGGCAAACCCTTACGGAAGAAGATCAGGGCGGAAGAAGATCAGGCGAAACGATACATAATGACTGGAGCGCCGTCCGGCACGCCTTCGCTGTCCGCCCCGATCAGGACGAAGCCGTCGGCCCGTGCCGCCGCCGCCAGTCCCGGCCAGTTGGGCGAGGCCACCGGCTCCACCCTGCCGCCGTCGTCCAGCCGGACCCGATGCAGGTCGAAGCTGCCGATCTCCGACACCAGCTTGCGCGCCGTCACTGCTTCGACCGTCGCATGAGGCAGAGCGGCCGGCAAGCCGGCGGCATGCCGCACCGCGCGTCCGGCCAGCAGTTCATAGGCTGCCAGCGCCGCCATCGGCTCGCCCGGCAGCAGCAGGACCGGAACGCCCCCGGCAAGCCCGCCCGCAATCCCCAGCCCGGCGCTGCCGCCCGGCCGCATGGCGATGCCGTGCAGGTCGAGACTGCCGACCTGCGCCAGGGCGGGCGGCGCCACGTCGTCGGGACCAGTGCCGGTGCGCCCGGCCGACAGGATCAGGTCGGCGCCCGGCCGGGCAAAAGCCTCGGCCAGGGCGTCAAGGTCGGCCGGCAGTTCCTCGACCGCCTCGACCACACCGCCGTCGCGCCCGACCAGCGCCGCCAGCATCGCACCGAGCTGCTCCGGCGCGCCGGCCTTGGGTCCGCCGGCAATCAGGATGTGCACCCGCGGCGGCGGCAGGACCGCCACCATCCCGTGGCCGACCCCATGACCCGCCCCATGACCGATGGCGGCGAGCAGGCCGAGATCGCCGGGGCGCAAGCGCCGACCGGCCGGCAGCAGCGGGCTTCCGGCGACGGTCCAGGCGCCACGCCGCTCCACCCCGCTGCCCGGCGCCACCGCGTCGATCGCCTCGATGAAGGGGCCGACGGCCTGCGCCGCCTCGAACGGGATCACCGCGTCGCAGCCCGGCGGCAGCGGGTCGCCGGCGCTCACCGCCACCGCAGCCGTCAGCGGCACCGGGTTGTAGGAGCCGGCCCCAAGCGTATCGGCCGCCGCCACGGCATAACCGTCCACCGCCGCCCGGTCGGCCGGCGGCCAGTCGCCCACCGCCGCGACCGCATCGGCCAGCCGCAGCCCGGCACACTCCGCCAGGGGCAGAGTCCTTGCGGGCGGCGGGACAACCCGGCCATCGACCCAGTCCCAGGCCTCCGTTAGCGGAGCGCGGCGGGCGAAGCCGCGACCGCGGACGTCATGGAACGACGATGGAGATGGCCGGGCGGTCACAGCGCCGGCACCGTGGCGTCCTGCACGCGATTCCGGCCGGTGCGCTTGGCGCGGTAGAGCAGCTGGTCGGCCATCTCCGCCAGCTTTTCAGGACTGCTTTCGGCGGACGGGATTATGGTGGCGACGCCCAGGCTGATGGTGACATAGGGGGCGACGGGCGACTGGGCGTGCGGGATGCGGCGCTCGGCGACGCCGGCCCGGACCCCTTCGGCCACGCGGGTGGCGCCGGGGCCGTCGGTCTCCGGCAGCAGGCAGACGAACTCCTCGCCGCCATAGCGGGCGACAAGGTCGCTCGGCCGCCTTGCCCGCTCCGCCAGCACATCGGCCACGATGCGCAGGCATTCGTCGCCGGCCTGGTGGCCGTACTGGTCGTTGTAGGCCTTGAAATGGTCGACATCGAGGATGACCAGCGACAGCGGCAGGTGCGACCGGGCGCAACGCCGCCATTCGCGCGCCATCGTCTCGTCGAAGCGGCGGCGGTTGGCGATGCCGGTCAGCCCGTCGAGGAAAGACAGGCTGCGCAGCAGGTCGGTCTGCCGTTTCAGCAGCAGATGATTGCGCACACGCGCCTTCACGATTGGCGGGCTGATCGGCTTGGTGATGAAATCGATGGCCCCCACCTCCAGCCCGCGGGTCTCGTCCTCCACCTCGCTCTTGGCGGAGATGAAGATGACGGGGATGTCGTGGGTGGTGGGGTCGTCCTTGATGCGGCGGCACACCTCGAACCCGTCCATCCCCGGCATCATGATGTCCAGCAGGACGAGGTCGGGCATCCGCGCCTGGACCAGATCCAGCGCCTTTTCGCCATCGGTGGCGAAATAGATGTCGTAGTCGTCCTTCAGGATGCGGCTGAGCACGTGGACGTTGGACGGGATGTCGTCCACCACCAGGATTTTTGGGCGGGGGTCGGCCATGGGCGCGTTCAGACCGTCGGTAACGGGACGCCGAGGTCGCGTGCGATCCGTTGCACGATCCCAAGCGCCTTGGTGAAGTCCAGAGCGTCGATGGCGGCGGACAGCCCCTTCATCGTCGAAGGATCGATCCAGTCCGTCAGCAACGGCGCCAGCATAGCGAACTCTTCCGCCGCTGCGAAGTTGCTGTCCCGCAACAAAGTTGCGAATTGCGGGAGCTGCCCGATCAGCAGCCGCCGGCTTTCCGCCGACCGGGCGGGCGCGGGCGATTCGCCCGTCCCTCCGTCTGCCGCCCCTCCGCCGGTTCCTTCCGTCACGAGCCGGCGTGCGCTGTCCAGCACCAGCGCCAGCTCGGCACGCAGCACCGGCACCTCTGCCGCCGCCGCCGCGGCATCCCCGCGCTGGGCCGCGATCTGCACTGCATCGGCGGCAGCCGACATCAGGCGGGCACCGACGTTGCCGGCAACGCTTTTCAACTCGTGCGCGATGGATTTCGCCGCCGACAGGTCACCCCCCTCCAGCGCCCCGGCAATCCGTTCGACGACATCGCCATAGCTTTCGGCGAACTGGCCGATGAAGCGCCGGAACAGGCCGGCATCGCCGTCCAGCCGGTTGAGCGCGTCGGCAAGGTCGATGCCCGGCAGCTCGGCGGGCAAATTGGTCCCCTGGCCAGCCCGCCCGCGGGTCGGCGGAGGTGAAGCGGCGGCGATGCCCGATGCGGAAGCACCGGCCGCCGTCAGCATGGCTTCTCCCTGGGGCGGGACCGGCCCGGCACCGCAGGGCGCACAGGGCCGGACCGCCACCAGCGGCGGGCCGATCCAACGGGCCAGCGTGGCGAACAGCTGCGGCAGGTCGAGCGGTTTCGGCACATGGGCGTCCATTCCGTTGTCGAGGCAGCGCTGCCGATCGGCCGGCAGGGCGCTCGCGGTCATGGCGATGATCGGCAGTTGCCGTCCGCCCGGCAGCGCACGGATGGCCGCAGTGGCCGCGAAGCCATCCATGTCCGGCATCTGCACGTCCAGCAGAACGGCATCGAAGGGCTGCTCCGCGATCCGCACGCACTCTACCGCTTGCCGTCCGGTGCCGACCTCGGTGACGCTCGCCCCGGCACGTTCGAGGATCTCCCGCGCCACCTGCCGGCTGATGGCATTGTCGTCGGTCAGCAGCAGGCGACGGCCATGCAGCGCCCGGCTGACATCCCAGACCGGCCCCCACAGACCGCCGCCCGGCGATCCGGCACCCTGCTCCCCGGCGGGCGCCGGGACCGGGACCGGCAGGCGGAGACCACCCTCGGACCGGGCACCTTGGGCATAGGCGACCGTGACGGCGTCGAGCAGGGTGGAGGCGGTGACCGGCTTCACCAGGAAACCGGAGATCCCGGCCTCCTCGAACCGGCTGCCCAGCCGCTCGCGGCCATAGCCGCTGATGACGATGATCATCGGCGTGCCGGACTCGGCATCGGCGCGGATGCGGCGCGCCGTCTCGATGCCGTCCATCCCCGGCATCTTCCAGTCCATCAGCACCACGTCATAGGCATGCCCGGCGGCGGCGGCGCGCTCCAGCTCGGCAATGGCGGACTGTCCGTCGCAGCAGGAGGTGACCGTCCAGCCGAAGGCGATGGCGATCTCCCCCAGCACGTCGCGCGCGGTGGGATTGTCGTCGACCACCAGCACCGTCAGGTCGCGCGGCACCGGCCGCAGCGGCCGGACGGCCTGTCCCGCCGCGCCGCGCTGGAGGCCGAATTCCGCCTGGAAGTGGAAGACGCTGCCCTTGCCGGGTTCACTCTCCACATCCATGGCTCCGTTCATCAGCCGGACCAGCCGCGCGCAGATCGCCAGTCCCAGACCGGTGCCGCCGAAGCGCCGCGTGGTGGAGCTGTCGCCCTGGCTGAAGGCCTGGAACAGCCGCTCGCGCTGCTCCGGCGGGATGCCGATGCCGGTGTCGCGCACGGCGAAGTCGAGCACGGCGCGCTCGTCGCTCAGCGACCGCACCCGGACCGACACCACGACCTCGCCGGTCTCGGTGAACTTGATGGCGTTGCCGGTCAGGTTGATCAAAATCTGCTGAAGGCGCAGCGGATCGCCGATCAGATCCAGCGGCACGTCCGGCGCCACGGAGAACAGGACGTCGATGTCCTTCTCCTGCGCGGCGGAGCCGACGATCACCGCCAGCGTCTGCAGGAGGTCGTCCAGGCGGAAATCGACCCGCTCCAGTTCCAGCTTGCCGGCCTCCACCTTGGAGAAGTCGAGGATGTCGTTCAGGATGCCCAGCAGCGACTGCGCCGAAACCCGCACCTTCTGCACATAGTCCGCCTGCCGGCCGGTCAGCTCCGTCTGCTGCAGCAGATGGATCAGCCCGAGGATCGCGTTCATCGGCGTGCGGATCTCGTGGCTCATGTTGGCCAGGAACTCGCTCTTGGCGCGGCTCGCCGCCTCCGCCGCCAGACGGGCGCGCTGCATCGCCGCCTCCGCCCGCTTGCGCTCGGCGATCTCGTGGAAGACCACCACGGCGCCTTCCACCCTGCCGTCGGCCAGCATGGGCGAGGCGGTGTATTCGACCAGGAACGGCTTGTCGGCCTTAGTCCAGTATGTGTCCTCCAGCCTCCGGCGGCTCTCCCCGCTCAGCAGCACCTCGGTCACCGGGCATTCCAGCGCCGGGAAATGACTGCCGTCGGCGCGGCGGGAATGGATCAGCATATGCAGGCTGCCGCCCAGCAGCTCCTCGTTGGCATAGCCGGTCAGCGCGGAGGTGGCGGGGTTGGCGAAGGTGATCAGCCCGTCGCGGTCGACGCCGCAGATGCTGTCGGACGCCGAATGCAGGATCAGGTTCAGCCGGCGGTTGGCGCTGGCGAAGGCCTCGTTGGCGGTTTCCAGCTCGCGCTTCTTGGCGTCCAGCTCGGCATTGGTGTCGGCCAGTTCCCGGCGGCCGGCGACCTCGCGTTCCAGGCTGCGCAGCGCGGCATAGGCAAGCCCGGCGCAGACCAGCACCGCCAGCCCGACCAGCAGGCTGCCGCGGAAGGTCCGGTCCCGCCAGGGGGCCAGTTCCGCCCCCTCCGACAAGGCGACGAAGACGACCAGCGGCAGGGTCGGCACACGCTGATAGGACAGGATGCGCGGGCCCGCCGGCCCGTCCACCTCGAATGTCTCGGTCGCAGCCTCCGCCGCGTGGCGCAGAACCGTCGGCCCTTCCGGCCCGTCCAGCGGTTCGGTGGAGGGGAAACGCAGCACCGGTTTGCCGTCGGTGCGGTAGAGCGCGATCGCCGATCCGGGGCCGAGATCCAGCCCCTCGAACAGCATCCGATAGTAATCGATCTCGATGTTGGCGTGGATGACGCCCAGGAAACGGCCGTCCTGCAGGATGGACCGGCTGACGGTGAAGGACTGGGTTCCGGTCAGCCGGCCGGTGATCCGCTCGCCGACATGGAAATCGGCACCGTCCAGGTGGGCGCGGAAATAGGTGCGGTCGGACGCGTTGCTGGCCGGCGCCGGAAACTGGCGGCTGGAGAGCACACTGTCGCCGGTCGGGCCATGCACCCACAGCGCCGAGATCTCCGGCAGGTTCTCCACCATGTCGCGGATGGTGATCCAGGCCTCGCGGTTGGTGTCCAGGCCGGCCATGCCATGATGGTGGATCAGATCCTGCGTGCGGCCGATGGCGAGGTCGGCGGTTGCGACCGTTCGCCGCACATGCTCCTGCAGCAGGCGGGCGGTGGATTGGGCCTGCTCCCGGCTGTGGCGCAGAGTCTCTTCCCGGTCGGCCCAGATGACATAGCCCCAGAAGCCGGCGCCCAGCAGCGCGATCAGTGCGAAGGCGGCAGCCAGCAGCAGGCGGGTCCGCGTGGGTGACAGCGTGAGAGCCGCGGCGTCGATCCCGTGTCTGTCCATCATTGCCGAATCATCGCCGCCCGCCGGCCCTTCCGCCTAGATCGGTCGGAGTATGGTCTTGCGCCAGCTGAGACCGCAAGCAACTTGATGGGTGCAACGATGACGTTGGCGACACCCGGCGCTTGCGGGGGACCCCTCCGGTACAGCCCCCCTTGCACCGCCTGCCTTTCCGCGCGGTCTGCGGCATCGTCGCCATAGTCACGTCCGATATTTGTCTCATCCCCCATCCGATCCGCCGTTGTCCGATCCTCTGTTGTCCGATCCCCCGTTTCGCCGTGAAAGCGCCCGTCCGATGGCCGACCGCCTTACCCCGTCGCTCAAGCCTCTTCTGGCCGGCCTGCTCGCGCTGGCCGCCGGATCCGCCCTTGCCCAGGCGATGCTGCCGGCCGCCGCGTTGGCCCAGGCGGCGATGACCGGCCCGGTTCGCTCCGATCCGATGCAGACGGTCGGCGCCGAGGTCCATGTGCGGATCGAAACGCTGCCGAAGCCCTACGCCACCCCCGCCGTCGCCAACCAGTCGGTGCAGGTGCCGCGTCCCGAGGATCAGCCGCTGCGTGCGCCGCGCGGCTTCACCGTCACCCTGTTCCGCGACCATGTGGAGAATGCGCGCAACCTGCTGGTCCTGCCCAACGGCGACGTGCTGGTGGCGCAGCAGCGGCCGGGCACCCTGACCCTGCTGCGCGACGCCGACGGCGACGGCCGGGCGGAGATGGCCCAGGTCTGGGCCGACGGATTCGACCATCCCTTCGGCCTCGCCTTCCATGACGGGGCGGTGCTGGTCGGCGATCTGGCGGGGGTGTGGCGCCTGCCCTGGACCGCCGGGACCGTCCAGGCGGGGGAACGGCGGCGGTTGACGGCCGAAGGCGCCTTCGGCCGGCGCGGCGGCCACAACACGCGCTCCATCGCGGTGGCGCCCGACGGACGGCATTTCTATGTCGGGATCGGATCGGAATCGAACATCGGGGTGGAACCCGAACCGCGCGCCACCATCCAGGAATTCCGCATGGACGGCAGCGGCCAGCGCACTTACGCCGCGGGCCTGCGCAACCCGGTCGGCCTCGCCTTCAAGCCCGGCACCGGCGACCTCTATGCCGTGGTGAACGAGCGCGACGGGCTGGGCGACCAGCTGGTGCCCGATTTCCTGACGATGGTGAAGCCGGGTGGCTTCTATGGCTGGCCCTACTCCTATATCGGCGACAACCCGCAGCCGGACCTCGCCGAACGGCGCCCTGATCTGGTGAAGGCGGCGCTGGTGCCGGGGCTGCTGTTCCAGGCGCATTCGGCGCCGATCGGGCTGGTCTTCGGCGACGCCACCCATTTTCCGGAGCGCTACCGCATGGGCGCCTTCGTATCGCTGCACGGCTCCTGGAACCGGTCCCGCCCCACCGGCTATGCCGTCGCCTTCGTGCCGTTCGACACCGCGCCCTTCGACAAAAGCAAGCCGACCGGCACCTATGAGACCTTCGTCACTGGCTTCCGCGTGACCAGCCCAGCCGGGACTGCCACCGGAAGCGTCGCCGAAGGCGACGAGACGCCGAAGGTCTGGGGCCGGCCGAGCGGTCTGGCGGTGACCGCCGACGGCGCCCTGCTGATCGCCGAGGATGCTTCCGGTTCGGTCTGGCGCGTCGCCTATGCCGCGGCGGACAAGGAAACGGAGAAGGAGCCGGCGGCGCGGTCCAAGCGCTGACCGCTCAGCAGCACCAGCCCGCCATCCATGTTCTGCGATGCATAATCCATGGACGCCCGCTATAGCGGGGATTCAGTCCTGGCTCCCGCCTTTCCGCTTGTCGCCCTGGACCAGGGCGGCGACGACGCCGTGGAAGGTGCGCACCTCCTGCTCGGTCATCTCCATCCGCTCGAAGGCGTTGCGCAGGGTGCGGACCATCGAGGGGCGCTTCTCCTCGCTGGTGAAGAAGCCGGTGCGGTCCAGCGCCGCCTCCAGCCGCTCGAAGAAGTTCACCCGCTCCGCCATCGTCGCCGGGCGCGTCTGGCCGGTGTGCAGGAAGCGGTCGGGCGTGCGGTCGCCGGCCTGGAACCATTCGTAGCCGATCAGCAGAACCGCCTGCGCCAGATTGAGCGACGAGAAGGCCGGGTTCAGCGGCACCGTCACCAGCGTCTGGGCGAAGGTCAGGTCGTCGTTGACCAGCCCAGTGCGCTCCGGCCCGAACATGACGCCGACCTTCTGCCCGGCGGCATAGCGTTCCCGCATCTCGCCCGCCGCAACGCGCGGGGTGACGAAGCGCTGGATCATGTCGCGGGTGCGCACCGTGGTGGCGAAGACCGACTCAAGATCGGCGACCGCCTCGGCCGTCGTCTCGAAGATCTTGGCGTTGTCGATGACGAGATCGGCGCCGGACGCCGCCGCACTGGCCTTCGCGTTCGGCCAGCCGTCGCGCGGCTTGACGAGGCGCAGGTCGGTCAGCCCGCAATTCAGCATCGCGCGCGCGCAGGCGCCGATGTTCTCGCCGAGCTGCGGCTGCACCAGGATGACGGCCGGGCCGCCAAGGATGGACTCACGGGTGGGGTTCTGGCCGGAGGTCATGGGAACGATTGTGGTTGAACGACAGAGGGGTGAAGACGGCCAGATCGCCGCCTATTCCTGCTGCTCCGCCGGCTCCGCCTCGACCTTCACCGGACCGCCGTCGATGGCGGTCAGGCGCTTCTTCAGGTCGGAGACGTCGGCGTACAGGCGCTTCAGGCGGGCAAGGCCCTTGTATTGTTCGAAGGCGCGTGCGCGCGGCACGGCGGGATAGCCCATCCACACCGACTTCGGCGGGATGTCCATGCCGACGCCGGAATTGGCGGCAACCACCGCGTCGCTGCCGATCTTCACATGGTCGGCGACGCCGACCTTGCCGGCCAGAACCACGCGGTCGCCGATCTCCGTGCTGCCGGCGATGCCGACATGGCCGCACAGCATGCAGTTGGTGCCGACCTGCACGTTGTGGCCGATCTGGACGAGGTTGTCGATCTTGGTGCCGTTGCCGATGCGGGTGGCCGTCACCGTGCCGCGGTCGATGGTGGCGCCGGCGCCGATCTCGACATCGTCGCCCAGGATCACCGTGCCGATGGAGTTCACCCGGCGGATCAGCACGTTGGTGCCGACAACGCGGCCGGTGGTCTTGGCCGATTCGACGCTGCCCGGCTCCGGCGTGACGAAGCTGAAGCCGTCGTTGCCGACCGCGGCGTTGGGATGGATGATGCAGCGGGCGCCCATCTCCACCCGCTCGCCGATGCGGGCGCCGGGATGCAGCAGGCAGCCCTCGCCGATCACCGCGTCGGCGCCGATGGTGACGTGCGGCAGGATGACGACCCCGGCACCGATGCGGGCACGCGGGCCGACATAGGCGAAGGGGGCGATGGAGGCATCGGGCGCCACCACCGCATCGGGCGCCACATAGGCCTGCGGCGACACGCCCGGTTCGGCATGGACCGGCTTTTCGAAGATGTCGAGCATCCCGGCCATGGCATAGCGCGGACGCTTCACCACGATGCGGCCCTTGATCGTGTCCGGAACCTCGACCCCTTCGGCGACCACGGCGGCGACCGCCTTGCTGCCGGGCAGCAGGGCCATCAGGTCCTTGTCCATCGCCAGCGCCAGATCCTCCGGCCCCTCCGCTTCCGACGGGTGGACGGCGCGGAGGATGGTGAGGGAGCCGTCGCCTTCGACCGCGGCGCCAAGCGCTTCGGCGATCTCGGTGAGGGTCATGGGGTGCTTGGTCATGGTCGGAACACCAGCGTCATGGTCTTCAAGGGCCGCCCCGACGGACGGCGCGGCGGACCCTAACACGGGTGTCCGGCGGATGGCGAGGCGTCAGAACGCGGCGCCGGCCTGCGCATCGCTGGCCTGCCCGCCCTTGGCGCCCGGCCGCAGCCAGCCCTTCACCCGCTCCTTCACCCGGCGCATCAGCGGCTGGCGCGCCTGCACCGCATAGTATTTGCGCACCGTTTCCAGGATCTCCCAGGTGCCGGTGAAGCCCATCGGCAGCACCAGCGCGTCGCCGGCCTTGTATTCGCGCGGGACCCCGCCCTCCGGCGTGATGATGACCCGGCCGGACAGCAGCACGCAGAACTCGTGATAGGGCCAGTCCTTCATCGCGACGAGGCCCGGCGTGCACTGCCACACCCCTGACCGGAAGCGGCTGTAGTCGCCTTCGAAGATGTTGCGGTGAATCTCCAGCGGCTGGCCGGCCAGGATGGCGCCGAAGACCGCCGGCTTGCCGACCTCGTCGTCGGCGATGCGGCGGCTTTCGATGGGGATGGGGGTGTGGTCGGGCATCGGCTCTCCCGGTTGGAAGGTGGAGGGTCGGTGCGCACGGGGCCACGGCAGAGCCACGATCCGGGGGCGCCCCTGCGCAACACCTCACACCGCCGAAGGTTCCCCCGGCTGCTAAAAAATTTCATCCCCCCAGATTGACGATCTCCACCCGCCGGTTTGCCGCCGCCTTCGGCTGGTCGGGCAACAGCAGGTCCCGCGCGCCCATGCCCGACGCCTCCAGCCGGTCGCGGCGGATGTGGTGATACGACACCAGATACTCGACCACCGACGCCGCCCGCTTCTTGGACAGGGCAAGGTTCGCCGCGTCGCCGCCGACGCCGTCGGTATGGCCGACGATGCGGAAGCGGGTGTTGCCGGCCGCCGCCATCACCGTTGCCACCTTGTCGAGGGTCGCCCGCGATTCCGGCCGGATGCGGGCGGAGTTGAAATCGAACTCCACCCGGAAGGCGGCGCGCAGCTCTGGCGCCGGCATCGCCGCCGGTTCCGGCAGAGGCGGCACCGTCACCGGCGCCGGCCGCTCGACCGGGGGAGTGGCCGGCGGCGGCACGGCCGGCCTCTGCATCGCCACCGGCGGGCAGTTGGGGCCGGTGGTGCCGAGCAGCGCCGCCTGGATCTCGCATTCGCTGGGATTCGGCCCCATTGGCATCGCCGGGCTCGGCAACCCTTGGGCGCCCGCTGCGACCGGCAAAGCCAACCAGACACAAGCACCGAGAGCCAAGCCCAGCCGCATGGCCGCATTGTTCGGACCGCGGACGGTCGTTTCAAATTGCTCGTGGAACAGTCCTGCGTGCATCTGTACGATCCCGGTCCGTATCTTTCGTATAGGGCGCTTGGGAGGAAACAAGCATGAAATCGCTGAAGGCTCTGCTCGCCGGCATCGCGCTGGCCGCGCTGACGGTTCCGGCCTTGGTTGCCGGTGCGGCGAACGCTGCCGACTACAAGGCGGAGTACAAGCTTTCCACCGTTCTGGGCAAGCCCTTCCCCTGGGGTGTCGGCGGCGACCGCTGGGCCGAACTGGTCAAGGAGAAGACCGGCGGCCGCATCAACATCAAGATGTATCCCGGCACCTCTCTGGTGAACGGCGACCAGACCAAGGAATTCACCGCGCTCCGCCAGGGCACCATCGACATGGCGGTCGGCTCCACCATCAACTGGTCGCCGCAGGTGAAGGAGCTGAACCTCTTCTCCCTGCCCTTCCTGATGCCTGACCACAAGGCGCTCGACGCCCTGACCCAGGGCGAGGTGGGCAAGAAGCTGTTCGACCTGCTCGCCACCAAGGACGTGGTGCCGCTGGCCTGGGGCGAGAACGGCTTCCGCGAGATCTCCAACTCCAAGCACCCGATCCGCACGCCGGCCGACCTGAAGGGGATGAAGATCCGCGTCGTCGGCTCGCCGCTCTACCTCGACACCTTCACCGCGCTGGGCGCCAACCCGACGCAGATGAGCTGGGCCGACGCGCAGCCGGCGCTGTCCACCGGCGCCGTCGACGGGCAGGAGAACCCGCTGGCCATCTTCGTCGCCGCCAAGCTCGCCACGCTGGGGCAGAAGAACCTGACCCTGTGGGGCTATGTCGCCGACCCGCTGATCTTCGTCGTCAACAAGGAAGTCTGGGCCAGCTGGTCGAAGGAAGACCAGGAGGCGGTGCGCGCCGCCGCCGTGCAGGCCGCGGCGGAAGAGGTGGCCCTCTCCCGCAAGGGCATCACCGCCGAGGACGACAGCCTGCTGAAGGAAATCACCGCCCAGGGCGTCGAGGTGGTGCGCCTGACGCCGGAGGAGCAGAAGGCCTTCCAGACCGCCACCCAGCCGGTCTTCGAAAAATGGACCAAGCAGATCGGCCCCGATCTGGTGAAAGAGGCGCAATCCGCCATCGCCGCGCGGAAGTGATCCTCACCTTCGCTGGTGTAAGGAATGACGGCGTCCTTCGGGGCGCCGTTTTTTCATGGCCGCACCGCACTTGCTTGTGATGCGTGCCTGTGCGGATTGCGCTACAACTTCCCCAACTTGCCGGTTGGTTTGCGGAGCGGGCGCCTATGACGTCGGAGATGCTGCTGGCGCTGTTCTGCATCGGCGCCACCTTGCTGTTCCTGGGCATCCGCCGTGTTTTGATCCTGCGGGCCGACCGCCAGATCCGCCGCTGCGGCGCCGCCCTGGCCGCCGAACGCGATGCGCTGGAAGGCCAGGCCAACGAGCTTGAGGCCATGCAGGCCGAGATCGGGGCGATGAAGGCGAAGCTGGCCGAACTGTCGACCGAAAAGCTGATCCTCAACCGGCGTGGCGGCAAGCGCGCCGCCACCGCGCGCCGTTTCATCCACGAGATCGGCCGGCATGAGCCGGGACGCAACCGCTTCGTCTTCCGGTTGGCGATGGCACCCGGCTTCACCGCCCGGCCAGACGCCAAGGCGGTGGTCCACCCCACCATCTGGCGCTTCGAGAACGAGGCGCAGGTCTGGGCCGGCGATTTCGCCGCCGCCCAGATGCTGACCCGCAACATCTTCCACGACGGGGTGGGCGTGACCGTGTCCAGCGAGGGTGCGCACGAAGAGGCCGGGGCCGGTGTCGGGGCTGGAGCCCTCGTGCCATGACCATCGTCTGGCTGCTGGGGGCGGTCACCAGCCTTGGCGTCGGCATGCTGGGCGAACGGATCCTCGGCATCCGCGCCCGCCGCCAGTCGGAGAAGCTGACCGCGCTGAAGGAACGGCTGGACGTCTACGCCAACTACGCCAAACTCGCCGCCGTCCGCCGGGCGGAGGCGGAGGAAACGCTGGCCGGCCTGCGCCGCGAGGTGGCGGAGGTCGAAGGCGAGATCCTGTCCCTGCAGTCCGCCGTGACCGACGATTCCGCCCTGGCGCCGATGGAGTTCCACTGCGTCGACCGCGTCGCCCGGTCCGGCGGCCCGCTGTGGTATGTCGCGGTGGAGGCGCTGGACGCCACCGCCCCGTGGACGGGCGTCCGAACCTACGCCGTCGCCGCCGAGAGTGCGGAGGACGCGCGCAAGCGGATCGCCGAACGCCACCCCTCCCCCGCCGCCTTCGCCATCTCCCCCGCCGCCCCGCTGGTGCTGCCGGAGGGCTGAGGCCCAGTCTTACCATAAACTGTCGGCTTCGAATGCCCCCTCCCCGACCCTCCCCCACCTGCGGTGGGAGAGGGTGCCTTGTGGAAAGGCGGTGGCAGTCCCCTCTCCCACGCGAGCGGGGGAGGGTTAGGGAGGGGGCAGCCAGCAACTCGGCAATAAAAAAGGGGCGCTCCAACCGGAGCGCCCCCTTCTTCGCATCAACCGCCGATCAGGCGTTGTTCATGCGGTTGTCGATCAGGTCGGTCACGACGCCCGGATCGGCCAGCGTCGAGGTGTCGCCCAGGCTGTCATGCTCGTTCGCGGCGATCTTGCGCAGGATGCGGCGCATGATCTTGCCGGAGCGGGTCTTCGGCAGGCCGGGGGCCCACTGGATCAGGTCGGGCGAGGCGATCGGACCGATCTCCTTGCGGACCCAGGCGACCAGTTCCTTGCGCAGCTCTTCCGTCGGGGTCTCGCCGGCGTTCAGCGTGACGTAGGCGTAGATGCCCTGGCCCTTCAGGTCGTGCGGATAGCCGACGACCGCAGCCTCGGCGACCTTCGGGTGGGCGACCAGGGCGCTTTCGACCTCGGCGGTGCCCATGCGGTGGCCGGACACGTTGATGACGTCATCGACGCGGCCGGTGATCCAGTAATAGCCGTCGGCGTCGCGGCGGCAGCCGTCACCAGTGAAGTACTTGCCCGGGAAGGTCGAGAAGTAGGTCTGGACGAAGCGCTCGTGGTCGCCGTAGACCGTGCGCATCATGCCCGGCCAAGCATCGGCGATGCAGAGGTTGCCCTCGGTCTCGCCCTCCAGGATCTGACCTTCGTTGTCGACGACGACCGGCTGAACGCCGAAGAACGGCTTGGTCGCCGAACCCGGCTTCTGGCCGATGGCGCCGACCAGCGGGGTGATCAGGATGCCGCCGGTCTCCGTCTGCCACCAGGTGTCGACGATCGGGCAGCGGGCGTCGCCGACCACGTTGTAGTACCACAGCCACGCTTCCGGATTGATCGGCTCGCCGACCGAACCCAGCACGCGCAAGCTTGCGCGCGAGGTCTTCTTGACCGGGCCCTCACCCTCGCGCATCAGCGAGCGGATGGCGGTGGGCGCGGTGTAGAAGATGTTGACCTTGTGCTTGTCGATGACCTGCCAGAAGCGCGAGACGTCCGGATAGGTCGGCACGCCTTCGAACATCAGCGTGGTCGCGCCGTTGGCGAGCGGGCCATAGACGATGTAGCTGTGGCCGGTGACCCAGCCCACGTCGGCCGTGCACCAGTAAACCTCGCCGTCCTTGTAGTCGAAGACATACTGGTGGGTCATCGACGCATAGACGAGATAGCCGCCGGTGGTGTGCAGCACGCCCTTCGGCTTGCCGGTCGAGCCGGAGGTGTAGAGGATGAACAGCGGATCCTCGGCGCTCATCTCTTCCGGCGGGCAGTCGGCGGAGACGCTCTCCATCTCCTCGTGGTACCAGAGGTCGCGGCCCTCGGTCCAGGCGACGTCGCCGCCGGTGTGCTTGACCACCAGCACATGCTTGACCACCGACGCGCCGGCCACCGCCTTGTCGGCATTGGCCTTCAGCGGCACCTTGCGGCCGCCGCGCAGACCCTCGTCGGAGGTGATGACGAAGTGGCTGTCGCAATCGACGATGCGGTCCTTCAGGCTGTCGGGCGAGAAGCCGCCGAAGACGATCGAATGGATGGCGCCGATGCGGGTGCAGGCCAGCATCGCATAGGCGGCCTCCGGGATCATCGGCAGATAGATGGTGACGCGGTCGCCCTTCTTGACGCCGTTCTTCTTCAGGACGTTGGCGAGACGGCAGACCTTCTCGTGCAGTTCCTTATAGGTGATGGCCTTGGAAACGCCGGGGTCGTCGCCTTCGAACAGGATCGCGGTCTGGTCGCCGCGGGTCGCCAGATGGCGGTCGATGCAGTTGGCTGAAACGTTCAGCGTGCCGTCGTGGAACCAGCGGATGTGGACGTCGTCGTTGAAGTTGACGTCCTTCACCTTGCTGTAGGGCTTGATCCAGTCGAGCCGCTTGCCCTGCTCGCCCCAGAACGCCTCGGGGTCCTTGACCGACTGCTCGTACATGCGGGCATAAGCTTCCGCATTCACGTGGGCGGTCGCCGCGATCTCGGGCTTCACCGGAAAGAAGCTGTTGTCGGTCATGAGTGCGATTCCCCCGTGGTGCTTCCGAATTGGCCGGAAGATGTTGCAGGGCGGCGGGCCGCCGCCCGGAATTGAGCGGCATTATCCACACAAGTTGCGGGACGAACAAGCAAATCGGCCCCCACAGGCCCCCCGACCAAAGGAGGATTGTGTCGCTGATTTTGCAGCGCGAAACTGTTTCTTCCTCAAGCATACCAGGGCACGCAGGTTTCGGCGCCATTCAGGCCCGAAGCACATGGCGTTGGGTGCCGCGACCATCCGCCGCGCTGCGGCGCAGCATGCGTCATGTCGGCCCTGTAACGAACAACCCCTTGCTTAACCCGACCTTAACCGACTGACAGCTATAGAGTTGCTGCATTACGGTAACGATCATCGGCGGCAAGGATCGCAATGGCCAGCACCACCAACGCGGACGATCTTCCCGAAGCGGGCGACACCGCCGGCCGCCTGACCGGTCTGGCCGACCGCACCAGCCTGACGGCCATCGACGCCACGCTGCGCGCCCTGGGTGCGCCCCTCACCGCCACCTCCGCCACCGGCATGGCCGACATTGCCCGGCGCATGCTGCAGGCGACCAACGACTTCCGCGCAGCGATGCAGGACGCCGCGGAGTAGGTCTTTGTAAGTAAGTGGTGGGTGGGGGCAAGTGTTACCTCACCCCGCACATCCTCAAGCCGGCACGCCCACTCCCGCCAGATCGCAGACGCGGGCCCATTCCTCCTCGCTGACCGGGCAGACCGACAGGCGCGACTGGCGGACCAGGGCCATCGATTGCAGCAGCGGGTCGGCCTTGATCTGCTTCAGCGTGACGGGCGTCTTCACCGGCATCACCGGGGCCACATCGACCATGCCGAAGCGTCCGGATTCGTCGCTGGGGTCCGGGTAATAGGTGCGGACGATCTCGACGATCCCGACGATCTCCAGCCCTTCGTTGGAGTGATAGAAGAAGGCCCGGTCGCCCACCTCCATCGCCTTCAGATTGTTGGACGCCTGGTAATTGCGCACCCCGTCCCAATGGGTCCGGCCGTCGGCGACCATGCGGTCCCAGGAATATTTGAACGGCTCGGATTTCACCAGCCAGTAGGCCATCGCCGGTGCTCTCCCGCTCAGGCCTTGGGATAGACGCGGCGCCAGGGCCGGATCGTCACGCTGTCGAACAGGCCGGCCTTGGCATAGGGATCGCCGGCGGCGAACGCTTGCGCGGCGGCGGCATCGGCGCAGTCGACGATCAGCAGGCTGCCGACCATGCCGCTCTGGTCGTCCGACAGCAGCGGGCCGGCGACGAAGATGCGGTCGGCGTTGGCCTCCAGATAAGCCAGATGCTCGGCACGGTTGGCGGCGCGGATATCGGCGGCACCCGCCTTGTCGACGCAATGGAACATGAACAGCATGCGGCTCGCTCCTTCATACGGTGGAGCGGGAGCCTAGATCGGATCGCGAAAAATCGGAATCGATTTGAAGCATGGATCCGATCGCAAATTATCAGCGCAGCCAGCAGCGGCGGGAAAGCGCCGGCTGAAGCGTCAGACCACCACGCGCGGACGCCGCGGCAGCGCCTTGCCACCCTTGCACGGGGAATAGCCGCCGGGGGCGATGCGGCCCGGATTGATCCCGGTGCGGGAAATCTCACCGAAGCCGCGCAGCCCCATCTCCGCCGCCGCGGCCAGCGCGATGCGGCCGCAGGCCTCGGCGTCGCTGCCGGCATGGTGGTGGTCCAGCGCGATGCCCAGGAAGTCGGCCAGATGGTTCAGCCGGTGCGCCGTCAGCGTCGGCCAGGCGCGCCGCGCCATCACCACGGTGCAGAGATAGTCGCAGGCCGGCCAGTCCAGACCGTAATCGGTCAGGGTGTGGCGCAGCACGCTGATGTCGAAGGCTGCATTGTGGGCCAGGATCAGCCGGCCCTGCACCCGTTCGCGCAAGGTCGCCCATACCTCCGGGAATTCCGGGGCGTCGGCGACGTCCTCTTCCCGGATGCCGTGGATGGCGCTGTTGAAGGAGTTGAAGCGCAGCTCGCGCGGGCGGATCAGATGCTCCTCCGCCCTGGTCACGCGGCCGTCCTCGATCCAGGCGACACCGATGGAGCAGGCGCTGGTGCGGGTCTCGTTGGCGGTTTCGAAATCGATGGCGACGGCCTGGCCGGAAATGACGGTCATTGAGATCCGATGAACAGGCAGGTCACAGGTGCAGGATGCTTGCGAGATCCTCGGGCAGCGCATCTTCCGCCGCCAGAACCCGCAGCTTCAACAGGCTGGCGACCGCCATGGCGTCGGTGATGGCGCCGTCCATCACCAGGTCGATCACCTCGGCGAAGGGCAGGCGACGCACCGCGAGAACTTCGGTCTCGTCGGGAGCGGACTCGCCCTGCTCCAGGCCCCAGGCGACGAAAGTGTAAGCCACCTCGTCGGTGATGCAGTTGGACAGGTGCAGCTTCATCAGCGGCATCCAGCGCCGCGCCGTCAGGCCGGTCTCCTCGCGCAGTTCGCGCGCCGCGGATTCCTGCGGCTCCAACCCCTTGCGCCCGCCGCCTTCGGGAATTTCCCAGCTGTATTGCTTCAGCGGGAAGCGGTACTGGCCGACCAGAGACACCGTGCCGTCGTCATGGATCGGCACGACGCCGGTGGCGATGCTGCGGGGATGGACGACGCCGTAGATTCCCGGGGCGCCTTTCGGGGTCAGAACCTTGTGTTCGACCACCTCCATCCAGGCGTTCTCGTATTTCGTCGTGCTGGTCAGCACGGTCCAGGGATTGCCGGTGGACTCACCGGTTTCGATCGGCACGCGAGGCCCCCTCAGTCGGTTGCGACCGGAGTATAGTGAGGCAGCACCTCTGCCGCAATGCCCGCACACAGCAGCCCCACAGACAAAAGCCGGTAAAATTTTCCGACAATTGATGAAAACGAAGTCGAAATCGTTAAATAATGGTTTCTTGACAGACAAATCGGTCATGCCTACTTCTAAATCACAGCGCCGAATGCCTATGTCATGCCTCAGAAGGGGTAGTATGGTAGGGCGCCCCTTGACCTGGAAAGGGCAGATGCGTGGTTCCGCAGATCAGTCCGCAGGATTTGGAGCGGTGGCGTAACCCCGACTGGCGCATCCGTTTGGCCGCCTGGTGGGAGGGTTATGACCTGTCCCGCCTGCCCCGCGTCTCGCACCGGGCTGACCTGCGTAACCTGACGGAGCGGCGCCATCCCGGACCGGTGGATGCGGTCGGTACCGCCACCCTGCCCGCGGCATCGCCCGACCCGACGGCGGCCGGCGGCAATCTAGAACTGGACCGGCTGGCACTGATGCAACTCGACCGTCACGGCGAGCCCGTCTGGTCGCCGGCGCGCAGCGAGGGGGCGCAGCTTCTGTGGGGCCAGGACATGACCGGGCCGGAAGAGGCGGCGTGGATGGTTGACTCCGTCCGCTCCTTCGGGCTGAATCCGGCCAAGAGCGTGCTGGACCTGTCGGCTGGCCTCGGCGGCACCGCCCGCGCGCTGGTGGAAAGCTGCGACACCTGGGTGACCGGACTGGAGCCGTCGCCGCTGCTGGCGAAGCTGGCGATGGACCGGTCGAAGGCGCTGGGCCTGTCTAAGAAGGCGCCCATCGCCCATTACGACCCGGAGCATTTCAACCAAGCCGGCAGCTTCGACCTCGTGATGGCCGACCGCATCGTCCACCGGCTGCGCGACAAGGAGCTGTTCCTGGACCGTGTCGGCGACTGCGTGAAGCCCAAGGGCGGCATCGCCCTGTTCGATTACGTGATCGACGGCACCCCCGGTTCCTGGGACGCCTGGAACGGCTGGCGGGAGGAGGAGCCGATGGAGGTCTATCCCTGGACCGCCACCCGCATGGCCGACGAGCTGACCCAGCGCAACCTCGACCTCCGCATCTCGGAGGATCTGACCCAGCTGCACCGCCGCCATATCATCGAGCGCGTGCGGACGTTGGCCGACACGCTGGCGAACGCCGTCCCACCGCCGGCGCCGGTGCTGGCGGCGCTGAAGCGCGAACTTGCACTGTGGTGGGCGCGGCTGCGGGTGCTGGGCAGCGGCCTGCGCTTCGTTCGCTATGTGGCGATGAAGCCGGCGTGATTCACTCAATGTTCATATGAGTAAAGAACGGGTCTTCAGAGACGTCATAGGATGATGGACGGGGCTGGCCCCGCCGCCACCCGGCTGGGAGGTTGACGGTATGCCAACCGTCAACCATGCCCGTGCCCGCGCTTTCTTGGAGCCATACGTTTGATCTGCCGGGGCTTCACCCTACATCTTGCCTGCATGATGTACGGGCGCCCGCGTGGCCGCACCAGTCTTTTGGACGATCTTTAGGGTCATTTGACCGATCGTCCTTTGGACCGTCATCACCTGGACCGTAACCGAAGCGCTCTCCCAAGCGCCGACCAAGGCGCACGCCCGACCCAAACGCCAAGGAGGCTTCCCGTGACCACCTTCACCGGTCAGGACTCGCTCAAGACCCGCCGCTCCCTTACCGCCGCCGACAAGAGCTACGACTATTTCAGCCTGAAGGCCGCCGAGGAGGCGGGTCTCGGCGATCTGTCGCGGCTGCCGTTCTCCATGAAGGTGCTGCTGGAAAACCTGCTGCGGTTCGAGGACGGACGCACCGTCTCCGCCGACGACGTGAAGGCGGTGGCCCAATGGCTGGTCGACAAGCGGTCCGACCGTGAAATCGCCTATCGCCCGGCGCGCGTGCTGATGCAGGACTTCACCGGCGTGCCGGCGGTCTGCGATCTGGCGGCGATGCGCGAGGCGATGGCGTCGCTGGGCGGCGACCCGACGAGGATCAACCCGCTGGTTCCGGTCGACCTCGTCATCGACCATTCGGTGATGGTCGACTATTTCGGCGGCAACGACGCCTTCCAGAAGAACGTCGACCTGGAGTTCGAGCGCAACCTGGAGCGCTACGAGTTTCTGCGTTGGGGCCAGAAGGCCTTCGACAATTTCCGCGTCGTGCCGCCGGGCACCGGCATCTGCCATCAGGTCAACACCGAATATCTGGCGCAGGTGGTGTGGGCCGACGCCGACCCGTCGGGCAAGCCGGTGGCCTATCCCGACACGCTGGTCGGCACCGACAGCCACACCACCATGGTCAACGGCCTGTCCGTCCTTGGCTGGGGCGTCGGCGGCATCGAGGCGGAGGCCGCGATGCTGGGCCAGCCGATCTCCATGCTGATCCCGGAGGTGGTCGGCTTCAAGCTGACCGGCCGGATGAAGGAGGGCATGACCGCCACCGACCTCGTGCTGACCGTCACCCAGATGCTGCGCAAGAAGGGTGTGGTCGGCAAGTTCGTGGAGTTCTTCGGGCCGGGGCTGGACAGCATGACGCTGCCCGACCGTGCCACCATCGGCAACATGGCCCCGGAATATGGCGCCACCTGCGGCATCTTCCCGATCGATGCCGAGACCATCCGCTACCTGACCTTCACCGGCCGCGATCCCGACCGCGTGGCGCTGGTCGAGGCCTATGCCAAGGCCCAGGGCATGTGGCGCGAACCGAACAGCCCCGACCCGGTCTTCACCGAGGTGCTCGAACTGGACATGGCCACGGTGGAGCCGTCGCTGGCCGGCCCGAAGCGTCCGCAGGACCGCGTCGCCCTGTCGGGCATCGCACAAGGCTTCGCCAAGGACATGACCGAGGCCTACAAGGCCGACGATCCCAAGAAGGCGGTTCCGGTCCAGGGCACCGACTACAGCCTGGAGCAGGGCGCCGTGGTGATCGCCGCCATCACCTCCTGCACCAACACCTCCAACCCGGCGGTGCTGGTGGCCGCCGGCCTGCTGGCAAAGAAGGCGGTGGAAAAGGGGCTGAAGCAGAAGCCGTGGGTCAAGACCTCGCTGGCACCGGGGTCCCAGGTGGTCACCGACTATCTCGCCAAGGCCGGGCTGCAGCCCTATCTCGACCGCATCGGCTTCAACATCGTCGGTTATGGCTGCACCACCTGCATCGGCAACTCCGGCCCGCTGCCGGAGCCGATCGCCGCGGCGGTGGAAGAGGGCAACCTCGTGGTCGGCGCCGTGCTGTCGGGCAACCGCAACTTCGAAGGCCGCGTCAACCCGCACACCCGCGCCAACTATCTGGCCTCGCCGCCGCTGTGCGTCGCCTATGCGCTGGCCGGCAACCTGAACATCGACCTGACCAAGGACCCCATCGGCGAGGGCACCGACGGCCCGGTCTATCTGAAGGACATCTGGCCGAGCAACCGCGAGGTGCAGGACGCCATCGACGCCTCGCTGACCGCCGAGATGTTCCGCAGCCGCTATTCCGACGTGTTCAAGGGTCCGGAACAGTGGCAGGCCATCGCCACGGCGGAGGGCCAGACCTACCAGTGGCAGGAAGGCTCCACCTACGTGAAGCTGCCGCCCTTCTTCACCGGCCTGACCAAGACGCCGGACCCGGTATCGGACGTGCGCGGCGCGCGGGCGCTGGCGGTGCTGGGCGATTCCATCACCACCGACCACATTTCCCCCGCCGGCTCGATCAAGAAGACCAGCCCGGCCGGCGAATATCTGCTGAGCTATCAGGTGCGGCCCAGCGACTTCAACAGCTACGGCGCCCGCCGCGGCAACCATGAAGTCATGATGCGCGGCACCTTCGCCAACATCCGCATCCGCAACGAGCTGATCCCCGGCGTGGAAGGCGGCGAGACCAAGCATTACCCGTCGGGCGAACGGCTGCCGATCTACACCGCAGCCATGCGCTACGCCGACGAAGGCGTGCCGCTGGTGGTGGTCGCCGGCAAGGAATACGGCACGGGGTCGAGCCGCGACTGGGCGGCGAAGGGCACCCGCCTGCTGGGCATCCGCGCGGTGATCGCCGAGAGCTTCGAGCGCATCCACCGCTCCAACCTCGTCGGGATGGGCATCCTGCCGCTGCAGTTCAAGGACGGCGTCACCCGCGCCGACCTGAAGCTGGACGGGTCGGAGACCTTCGACATCGCCGGCATCGAACAGGACCTGCGCCCGCGCAAGGACGTCACCCTGACCCTGACCCGCGCCAGCGGCACGGTGGAGACCTACCCGCTCCTCCTGCGCATCGATACGCTGGACGAGGTGGAATATTACAGGAATGGCGGCGTGCTGAACTTCGTGCTGCGGAATCTGGCGAAGTAAGGCTGCTGGAGTTCAGACAAGGAAAGGGCCGCGTCCCGGTGGGGAGCGGCCCTTTGTGCTTTTCGGAGCGGGAGTGACCTTATCGGCCCCTCCCCTCAGGCCGCCCCGGCGCTCGCCATCATGCGGCGCAGGTCGTTGGGGAAGACCGGCTTGTGCAGGATGCGGAAGCCGCGGCGCTCGGCCTCCTCCTGGCGTTCGGTGCTGGTGTCGCCGGTCAGGATGATGCCGGGGATCGTCTGGCCCAGCATGGTCTGGACGGCGCTCACCGCCTCCGGACCGGTGCGCCCCTGCTGGAGCTGGTAGTCGGCCAGCACGATCTGCGGGCAGCGGCCGTCGGCGCGCAGCCGTTCCAGCGCCTGATCGCCCGACTTGGCGGTCAGCACGTCATAGCCCCAGCCTTCCAGGATCGCCTTGAGACCGAGCAGGATGATCGCCTCGTCGTCGATCACCAGCACCATACCCTTGGCCGGCGCGGCCACAGCGGTCGCCGGGGCGGCAATCGTCGCCGCTCCCGCCTTCGCAGCCCCGCCGCCGTTCCGCCCACCGCCGAAAGCGTTGGCGATGGCGCTGATCGCCTGACCGCGGTCGTTGGCGGCGGCGTTGGCGGCGGCATCGTTGGCGGCGGAGTGGCGCGCAAGCGTCGCCGCAGCGGCGGCGGTGCCGCCGGCCGGACGCGGCGTGCTCCGGGAGTTGCTCTTGGGAGTGCCCAGGATCACCCGCGGCAGCTCGACCGCGAAGGCCGAGCCCCGACCCTCCCACGAGCGCACCGTCACCGGATGGCCGAGCAGACGCGACAGGCGCTTGACGATCGCCAGACCGAGGCCGAGACCGCGTTCGCTGCGCTCGCCCACCTGGGTGAACTCTTCGAAGATGTCCTCCAGCCGGTCGGCGGGGATGCCGCTGCCGGTGTCCCACACCTCCACCCGCATGCCGGACGGGGTGCGGCGGCAGCCCAGCAGCACCTTGCCCTTGGTGGTGTAGCGCAGCGCATTCTCAACGAGGTTGCGCAGGATGCGTTCCAGATGGGCCGGATCGGTGCGGACCCAGGCGCGGGTCGGCACGGCGCGCAGTTCCAGCCCCTTCTGGGCGGCGCGCGGACCGTATTCGGCGACCAGCCGGCCGAGCAGCTGGTTCAGCCGCACCTCGACCGGGGTGGCGACGATCTTGCCGGATTCCAGCCGCGACATGTCGAGCAGACCGTCCAGCAGGGTCTTCAGCGTGTCCAGCCCCTGGCGGATGTTGTCGAGGATCGGCAGGGCCGGATTGCCCTGCAGCCGGTCGCTCAGCGCCGCGGTGAAGAGGTAGAGCGACTGCACCGGCTGGCGCAGGTCGTGGCTGGCGGCGGCGAGGAACTTCGACTTGCCCTCGTTGGCCTGATCGGCCTCCTCCCGCGCGCGGCGCAGCTCGGCCTCGGCCTTCTTGCGGTCGGTGACCTCGACGGCGGCGCAGGTGACGCCCTCCACCCGGCCGGAGGGGTCGCGCAGCGGATCGACGGTCAGGTCGAAGAAGCGGTCCTCGCCCTTGCAGCGGATGCGCACCTCTTCCCGCGCGCCGACGCCGCTGCCCATCACCCGGCGCTTCAGCGCCATGATGCCGTCGGCATCCTCGCCATGGTCTGTCAGGTCGGCGTCGGTGCGGCCGATCAGCGCGTCGGGAGCAACGCCGAGCCACTCCGAATGCGCCCAGGTGTAGCGCAGATCCTGGTCCTGATTGAACACCACCACGCCGGAATTGCGCAGTCCGGTGCGCACCCGCTCCTCGGCGACGCGCAGCGCCTCCTCGGTGCGCTTGCGCTCGGTGATGTCGATGCCAGTCGCGATCAGGTGGGTGACATGGCCGTCGGCGTCGACCATCGGGGTCAGGTTGACATCCACCATCATTTCGCGCTGAGCCGTCTCCCGCGACGCCGTCTCCCTCCCCGGCGCCAGCCGCAGCCCGGCGTCGAAGCGGGAGGAGCGCCCGCCCGCCCCCAGCGTCAGCGCCTGCCGCAGCCGCTCGCGCCCGACCTCGTCGAAGGACAGCCAGCAGATCTCGTCGAAGGGACGGCCGATGATGCGCGCGGCCGGCAGCCCGGCGGCATCGGCCGCGACGCGGTTGACCTGGGCCACCGCCCCGTCCGGCGTCAGCACGCCGACGAAGGCCGGCAGCGCGTCCAGCACGGCGCGGATGTGGCCTTCCGACTGGCGCAGCGCAGCCTCCCGCGCTTCCAGCCGGTCGGCCATCATGTCGAAGGCATGGCCGAGCTGGCCGATCTCTGACGAACGGTCGGACAGCTTGACGCGGGTGGTGGTCTTGCCCTCGCTCCAGTCGCGGGCGGCCGAGACCAGCGCGTCGACCGGGCGTCGGATGAACAGGGTGCCGCCGATCCAGGCGGCGGCGGCGGCGACCAGGAAGCCGGACAGGGTCATCAGCAGCCCGTCGCGGGTGGCACGGTCCACCACGCCCATTGCGGCGCCGCGGTCGACGCCGACGCTGATGAACAGGTCGCGGATGCCGGCGGATGGCGGGGAATAGGCCAGGATGCGCGACACGCCGTCCAGTCCGGGCAGCGTGACCACGCCGGTCTCCCTTTCCGCCAGCAGCGACAGATAGCCGTCGGGCAGCCGTTCGCCGGCGCGGCCACGGGTGCCCGGCAGCTTCACCAGGACGGTGCCGGACCGGTCGGCGACGGTCAGCGTCGTGTTCTCCGGCATCGGACGGGCGGCAAACATGGTGGACAGCCGCGACACGTCGAGCGACAGGGCGACCACCCCGGCCCGCCGGCCTTCGGCATCGGCATAGGGAGCGGCAACCGGCAATTCCCCCCCGGCGTCGCCGGAGTGGGTGATCGTCCATTCGCCGACGGAAAAGCGCCCCTGGGCCATCGCCCGGCGGAAATGCGGCTGGGCCGCCAGCGAGGCGCCGATGCGCGACGGGTCGGCGCTGCACAGGATGCGGCCTTCGGCATCGGTGATCGACAGGGTCCGGTAGTCGGCGGAGCGGGCGGCAAGCCGTTCCAGATAGGACTGGCAGTTTTCGATCTCGCCCCGGCGCAGGAACCGCGTCTCGGTCACCGCGGTGACCATCAGGCGGGCGCTGTCGATGATGCGGAAATGCTCGCTTTCCACCTGACGCAGCAGCCGCTCGGCCTGGAGCGTGACGTCGGCCTCGCGCTCCGCCCGCTGTTCGAGCACGCTGTAGATCTGGATTCCGATCGCCGGAAGCACCGCGAGCAGGACCAGGATGAAGAGGCGTGCCAGAAGGGTCATGGCGTAGACGAGGCTCCTCCGCGAAGCCGACCGGATGGAACAGCAGACGCCCCACCGTGCCGCGCACCTATCGCTAACGCATTTATGGTTAAGCGCCGGTTAATTTAGAGAACTGCGGCACAGCACAAACGGAAGGACATGAACGAAAGTCGGCCGGTTTCCTCTAAATTGCCGGTAATCGAACGACATTAATATCTAAACTCCAAACATACCACCATCGGACGGCTATCATCGAAAGGGGTATGGCCGCTCTTCTGCCTTGATTTCTCGCCTGCGCGATGACCGGCAACTTTCCCCACCCCTGGATTTGCGCCATGGTTCCGGTGAGGGAACAGCGTGCGGAATGCGCTGTTGAAGGCTTGCAATGACCACACCCTTCCTCCTCCCCCCGCTCCGCACCACTCCCCAGGGCACGCCGCGCCGCGTGGGGGTGGAACTTGAATTCGCCGACCTGGACGCGCCGTCGGCCGCGGCCTGCGTACACAGGCTGTTCGGCGGAACGGTCGCCATCGAGAACCCGCACCGATGTCTGGTTACGGGCACCCGGCTCGGCGACTTCACGGTGGAGCTGGACATGCGCTCCGCCCACAGCGGCAAGGGGGGAGCGGCCATGCTGGACCCGCTGCGTCCGCTGTGGGGCAATATCGGCAGCCTGGTGATGCCCTTCGAGATCGCCGCGCCGCCGGTAACGGTGGAGCAGATGCCGGAGCTGGAGGAGATGGTCGCATGCCTGCGCGCGCTGGGCGCCGCCGGGACGGAGGCCAGCCCGCTCTTCGCCTTCGGCCTGCATTTCAACCCGGAGGTGGCGCGGACCGACGCCGACTACCTGCTGGACACCTTGAAGGCCTTCCTGCTGCTGGCCCCCTGGCTGCGGCGGGAGATCCGCGTCGACGTCACCCGCCGCCTGTCGGGCTTCATCGCCGCATTCCCGACGCCCTATGCCGCCAAGGTGGTGGATCCCGCCTACCGTCCCGATCTCGGCGGGCTGATCGACGATTATCTGGCCGACAACCCCACCCGCAACCGCGAGCTGGATCTGTTTCCGCTGTTCGCCCACCTCGATCGCGACCGGCTGGCCGCGGCGATGCAGGATCCGCATATCCGCCCGCGCCCGACCTTCCATTACCGGCTGCCCAATGCGCGGCTGAGCGACCCCGGCTGGTCGCTCGCCGCCGACTGGAACCGGTGGGTGACGGTGGAGCGGCTGGCCGCCGACCGCGCGCTGCTGGACGGTCTCGGCACCGATTACCGCCGGGCGGCCGAGGCGCAGCAGCTGGAAGGCTGGGCCGAGCGCATCGACGCCCTGCTCGCCGCCAATCCGGCTCTGCGCGATTCGAATCTGAACGGAGCCGCCGGCCAGGACGGCGCCCTGGACGACGCCGCCCGTCAGGCGGGCTGAGGGGATCGCCATGGCATCCATCGTCGGCAGGTCCCGGCCGCTGGTCGGCATCACCGCCTCGATCCATGGCAGCCGCATCGCCGCCATGGCCAACCGGCTGGCTCTGTGGCGGGCCGGTGCCTCGTCGGTCCGGATCACGGCCGACTCACCCTTTCCCATCGACCGGCTGGACGCGCTGGTGGTCGGCGGTGGCGACGACATCGACGCCTCGCTCTACGGCGAATCCGCCCGCCCGCAAATCCGCATCGATCCCGAGCGCGACCGGCTGGAGATGCGGGCGCTGGACTGCGCGGCGAAGGTCGCGCTGCCGGTGCTGGGCATCTGCCGCGGTTCGCAGATGATCAACGTCCACCGCGGCGGCTCGCTCCACGTCGACATCCACGAGGTGTACGAGGAGGCGCCGCACATGCGTACCGTGCTGCCGCGCAAGCGCATCTGGATCGAGCCCGACAGCCGGCTCTACCGCATCCTCGGCATCGCCGAATGCCGGGTGAATGCCCTGCACCACCAGTCGGTGGACCGTGTCGGCGACGGGATGCGCGTCGTCGCCCGCGAACGGGCCGGCGTGGTCCAAGGCATCGAAGCGCCGAACGAACCCTTCCTGATCGGCGTGCAGTGGCATCCGGAATATCTGGTCGCCGACAACCGCCAGCAGGCGTTGTTCCGCCGTTTGGTCGCCACCGCCGCCGGCACCGCTCCGCTGGACGATTTCGTGGAGGCTCCGCCCCGCCGTTCGGCCCGCGCATCCGGCTGACGGCGCCCCGCTGACGGCGCTCTTGCGTCGCTTCGCCTTTCCGGCGCCCTTCCCGGCCCCTCACCCAGCCCTTCAACGGTGTCCAAAACGACGCGGGCGCCGCCGGAGGGATGGCTCCGGGGCGCCCGCGGTAACTGCCGCGATGCGGAAGGTTACTGGCTGCCGCCCTGGTCCGGGCCGCAGTTCGGGGTGCCCGGCGGGCAGTGGGTGCCGGTGGCGGTCTGGTTGTCGCGCGGGACGGTGCTGCCGGTGTTATTGCCCATGCCCGACGGCGCGGTGGTCACGCCCGGCATCGACGAACCAGAGCCGTTGCTGTAGGTGCCCGACGACCCGGACGTGCCCGGCATGTCCACACCACCGGTCGACGAACCGGCCGACGGCGAGGTGGTGGCGCCCGGAGCGGTACGGACGACGCCGTCGGGACCCTTATAGCTGCTTTCCGGGGCGGTGTCGTAGGCGCCGCCGCTCTTGAGCGTGCCGGGGTTCTCCGACTGCGCCGTCTGGGCCATGGCCGGTGCGGCCATCAGGAGAACCGCAGAAACGGCGCCGATCATCAGGTTACGCATCCTCGAACTCCTTCATGGTGGCAACGCCTCGCATTCGGGCGTCTTTCATAACGGGGCGAAAGCCGCGCCTTCAGCCGCCTCGCGACTTCCGGCGTGTGCCTCGCGTCTTTCACCGGTTTAGAACAGGGTGGCGCGAACTTGGTTGCGGTCTTCGCCTTTTCTTTTTTTGGGGAGGCCGGTGACAAAAAGCGTACCGAACCGGTCTCCTTCGGCGAGATACGGACGCCCCGCCGGCGAAACGGGAACATCGGGGCGCCACCGGGGTTCAGCCGCGAGGCGGACGGTCCTCCGCCGCCCACAATCCAACGTGCCCCGATGAAGCTCCAGCCCTCCCCCCTTCCCGCCGACACGCCCGAGCCCGAACCGACACCGCCAGCAACCGGCCCGGTGCTCCGCCCCGGCCTCACCTGCTGGCGAACGGAGCGGGCCGGGCGGGTGGCGGTGCTGGTCGACGGCGCCGACTATTTCGTCGCCGCCCGCGCCGCGATGGAACGGGCGCGGCGGTCGATCCTGCTGGTCGGCTGGGACATCGACCCGCGCATGCGCCTCGATCCCGACAGCCGGGAAACGCTGGGCCGCTTCCTCGCCCGGCTGATGCGCAGGAGGGACGGCCTGCATGTGCGGGTGCTGAAATGGGACATGCCCTTTCCCATCGCGCTGGACCACCCGCACGAGCCGCTGGAACGGCTGGACCGCAGCACCGGCCGCCGGCTGACCGCCCGGCTGGACGGCGAGTTGCCGGTCGGCGCCGCCCAGCACCAGAAGCTGCTGGTGATCGACGATGCGCTGGCCTTCTGCGGCGGCATCGACTTCTCCTTCGACCGCTGGGACACGTCCGAGCATCGCGACGACGACCCGCGCCGCCGCTGTCCGAACGGCGAGCCCTATGGCCCGCGCCACGACGTGATGATGATGGTCGACGGCGATGCCGCCCGTGCGCTCGCCGAACTGGCGCGGGAGCGTTGGCGCTGCGCCACCGGCGAGGCGCTGGAGCCCTGCCCTCCCCCCGATCGGGATTCCGCCGATCATGATCCCTGGCCGGACTGCCCCCTGCCCGACTGCGCCCACCCAATCCTCACCGACGCGCAGGTCGGCGTGTCGCGCACCGTGCCGGCGACGGACGAGCGTCCGGCGATCCGCGAGAGCGAGGCGCTGACCTATGCCGCCATCACCGCGGCGGAGCGGACGATCTATCTGGAAAACCAATATTTCGCCTCCGCCCGTGTCGCCGAGGCGCTGGCCCGCCGACTGGCCGAACCCGACGGGCCGGAGGTGGTGCTGGTGGTATCGATGGAAAGCCCGAGCTGGTTCGACCGCATGGCGATGGACACGCCACGCTCGGTCGCCTTGCGCTGTCTGCGCGAGGCCGACCGCTTCGGCCGGCTGCGCGCCCTGACCCCGGTCACGGAGCGGGGCCAGCCGGTGATCGTCCATTCCAAGGTGGTGGCGGTCGACGGCCGGCTGCTGCGCATCGGGTCGTCCAACCTGAACAACCGGTCGATGGGCTACGACACCGAATGCGACCTGACCATCGAAGCGCCGCAGGAGGATGGACCCGAACGGGACCGGGCGAAGGCCGCCATCGAAGGCGTGCGCAACCGCCTGCTGGCCGAGCATATGGGCATCGGGCAGGACCGGCTGGAGGCGGAGATCGCAAAGACCGGCAGCGTGGTCGCCGCCATCGACCGGCTGTGCCGGCCGTCCGGCCGCCGGCTGGCGGATTTGCCGGCCAGCGATCCCAGCCTGACCGAACAGGCCTTCGCCGCCCTGCGCATCGCCGACCCGGACGATCCTGACGAGGCCTGGGCGCCGTGGAAGCGCCTGCCCTCGCCGCCGCGCTCCGCCCTTCGGGCCGGCGCCGCGGCGTTGCTGACGGTCGGGCTCGCCGCCGGAGCCTGGGGCGTCTTCCGGGCCATCCGGGCAAAAAAACACCCCCCGCGCGACTGACGCCGGCGCGGGGGCTGGGTAGGTGTGGCCGACGGTCAGCGCGTCTCCGCGACCCTGCCGTCGTCGGAGATGACGATCTCGACGCGGCGGTTCTGCTGGCGGCCGGCGTCGTTGCTGTTGCTGGCGACCGGCTGCGCCTCGCCCATGCCCTGGGTGACGATGCGCGACGGCGAGACGCCGCGGGCGGTCAGCGCGTCGCGGACGGCGTTGGCGCGGGCCTCCGACAGGCGCAGGTTGGTGGCGTCGCTGCCGGTGTTGTCGGTGTGGCCCTCGATCCGGATGGTGCGGCCGGGCTGCGCCTGCAGGAAGCGGGCAAGCCGGTCGATGCGGTCATAGGCGCCGGGGGTCAGCTCCGCCCGGCCGGTGGCGAACAGGATGTCGCCCAGCGTCATGACCAGCCCGCGCTCGGTCCGCTGCGCCTGCAGGTCGCGCAGCTGCTGTTCCAGTTCGCTGTTGCGGGCCTGGAGGCGGTAGGTGTCGGCGTTGGCGACCACGGTCTGGGCGCCCTTCACCCCGGCCGTCTCCTGGGCGATCTGCACCCGGCGGCTGGCGATGTAGGCCTGATGGTCGACCTCGGCGGCGTCGGCGCCCTGGTCGCGCAGCGCCTCAGCCCGGCGCAACGCCTGCTCGGCGTCGCGCAGCTGCAGCGGGGCGTTGCCGGCGACCTGCGGGTTGGCGGCGGCGAGGCTGTAGTCCTGGCGCGCCTGGGTCAGGGCGGCGCTGTCGGTCGGCTGGGTGGCGCAACCGGCAAGCCCGAGCCCCAGCCCGGCCAACACGAGGATGGTGCGGGGAGCGAACGCGGTCATTGACGCACCTCCGGATAGCTGTAGCCCCAACTGTTGCCGCCGCTGGTCCCGCCACTGGTTCCAAGGGAGCCGGCCGGAGCGGGCGTGCCGTAGCTCGACCCGCTGTACGGCGGCGCGCCCGCGGACGATCCGCTGTAGACCGGCGCCGTGTTCGGCGCGGCAGCCGACCGCGAGCTGTTGGGAATGGCGGACTTGGCCACCGCGCTGGCGGCCTGCTGCGTCACCGCGCGCTGCGAAGTCACCGTCGCCAGTTCGGCGTCGACGCGGGCCTCTTCGGCGAGGCGGCGGGCGCGAGTCCGTTCGTCGGCACGCATCGCCTTGTCGGCGGCGGCCAGCTTGTCGCGGGCGCTCTGCAGCGCCACCGGAGCGTATTGCAGGGCGTTGGCGCGCTCGGCCTCCTGCACCGCCTGGGACGCGGCGCCGAGCTGGGCGGTGGGCGGCGGCACGTCGGAGGCGCAGGCGGCCATGCCGAGCGCCGCCGACAGCACGGCGGCGGCTCGCCACCGGATCGTCATTGCGGATTTGCGGGTCATCGGATCGGTTCCTTTCGGATCGGGCTTCACGCCGGAAACCGGGGTCTGGCCGGAAGACCATGTCCTTCTGGACGACGTCCTTTGGGGCCATGTCCTTTCGGGGATGTCTCGCGCCTCAAACGCGCAAGGCGGGGGGAAGGTTCCGCAGGAACTCAGCCGCCACCGCCTGGAAGCTCGCTGCGCGCCGCCCGGCGTTCCTCCCGACGGTTGTCACGGCGGTGGCGCACCAGCCGCAGCACATAGGTCCCCAGCAGGACGATGAACAGCACCAGCGTCGCCGGCACCATCCAGTCGGCGACCCAGGGGAAGCCCACCCGCACCAGATAGCCGGTGGCGGCCAGCACCAGCGACCACAGCGCCGCACCGGCGGCGGCATAGAGCAGAAACACCCCCATCGGCAGCCCGCAGGCGCCGGCGGGAACAGAAATCAGCGTGCGCAACCCCGGCAGCGGCTGGCACAGCAGCACGGCAAGGCCGCCGCGCCGGGCGAACCATTCGGTGGCGCGGTGGACCTGCTCCGGCTTCACCGTCAGCCAATGGCCATGGCGGCGCAGGAAGGCCTCGAACCGTTCGCGCCCCATCCAGTGGGCCGGCAGATACCACATCAGTTCCCCGACGGCGGAGCCCGCGCCGGCAGCCAGCGCCACCAGCAGCAGGTTGAACTCCCCCGTCGCGGCGCCCATGCCGGCCAGCGGGATCACCGTCTCCGCCGGCACCGGCGGCAGCACGCGGGCCAGGATCAGCATCAGGAAGATGCCGAGATAGCCGAACTGCTGCACGATCTGGATGATCCACTCGGTCATTTGGTCCACAAAGGTCGGGGGATGAGCCGGTCTCCACCTGTGAACCGCGCGGGCCACGTGGGCGTTCCCCATTTCCCGTCTTCTTGACCCCAATCAAGGCAGGGGGCGTTCGTCCACGGTTTAGTGTCTCCATCATGACCGCATCCCTCACCCTCGCCGCCGCCCTGCTGTTCCTCAGCCATGCCCTGCCATCCTGGCCAGGGGTGCGGCCCGCCCTGATCGCCCGGCTCGGCCGCGGCGGCTTCGCGACGATCCATTCCGTCGGCTCCCTGGTCACGCTGGCCCTGTTCGTGCTGGCCTACCGCGCCGCCGACGGCGGGGAGGTGGTGTTCACCCCCTTCGACTGGGCGGTCCCGCTGGTCGCCGTGGTGATGCCCATCGTCTTCCTGCTGCTGGTCGCCCGCGTCACCACCCGCTTCGGCAGCCAGAGCGAGCCCAACCCGGCGCGCGGCGTCTACCGCCTGACCCGCGCGCCGGGCAGCCTGGCGCTGCTGCTGTGGGCGCTGGCCCATCTGAACGCCACCGGCGACGGGCGCCGCGTGCTGCTGTTCGGCACCATGGCGGCCATCGCCCTGTTCGCGCTGGTGAAGAACGAGATCGTGCTGCGCCGCAGCCCCGGCGGCCGCGCCTTCCGGGCGGAGACCTCTCTGCTGCCGCTGGCGGGGCCGCAGGGCTGGCGCGGGGCGCTGCGCGGACTGGCGGAGATGGGGCCGGCGCGGCTGGCCGGCGGACTTGCCGCCTATGGGGGCATGCTGATGCTGCACCCCCTGCTCTTCGGGGTGGATCCACTCTACTGGATAGGTTGAGCGGGACGGCGGACCGGCACATCTGTTGGGAACGGGACAGGAGTACCGCGCCCCTCCACCACCGTGCCCTCCGCCACTGTTCCAGGAAGCTCCCGCATGAAAATCCGCGAGATCATGACCCGCGACGTGCAGACGGTACGGCCCGACGACAGCATCCGCCGGGCCGCGCAATTGATGGACCAGTTGAACGTCGGCATTCTTCCCGTCTGCGATGGGCGGGATCTTGTCGGCGTGGTGACCGACCGCGACATCACCGTCCGGGCGATTTCCGCCGGGAAGCAGCCCGACCGCTGCAAGGTGTCGGAGGTGATGACCGCCAACCCGCGCTATTGCTACGAGGACGACCCGGTCGGCAGCGTGACCGAACTGATGGCCGGCCAGCAGGTCCGGCGGGTGCCGGTGGTGGACCGCAACGACCGGCTGACCGGCATCGTCTCGCTGGGCGACCTTGCCACCGATGCCAAGAACGACCGGGCGGTTCAGGACGCGCTGGAACGGATTTCCTCCCCCTCCCAGCCGGACCGGACCTGACGGCCCCCTTCACGATCAGGACAGGAGCCGACCATCATGGAACACACTCTGGGTCCCAACGACCCGCGGGTCCGTGAACGGGCCTATCAGCTTTGGGAACAGGAAGGGCGGCCCGACCACCGCCATCTCGACCATTGGGCGCAGGCCGTGCGCGAGATCGAAGAGGAGGACCGCCGCAACTCCGGCGGCCCCCATGTCAACAGCCCGGAAGCCGGGCTGGCGGTCCCGGATGACGTCGCCGCCCGCAACCAGCGGGAAGCGGCGGCGCATCTGGGCCAATCCTCGGTGCCGTCGGACAGCTGACGGCCGGCGTTAAGGCCGGGGAAGCGGTCACTCGACCTTGATGCTGACCGCTTCCATCCCCTTTTCGCCCTGTCGGATGGTCATGCGCACGCGCTGCCCGTCGTCGAGGCCCCGCAGGCCGGCGCTTTCCAGCGCACGGGCGGGGATGAAGACGTCGCGCCCACCGTCGTCGGGCTGCGCGAAGCCGTAGCCCTTGCCCCCGTTGAACCACTTCACGGTCGCGCCCACCTCGCTGGTCGGGCCGCTGGCCTGCGGCCGGCGCGGGCCGCGATCCTGGCCCCGGTCTTGGAAGCCGCGGTCCTGATACCCGCGATCCGGCCCACGGCCCTGGAAGCCGCCGCGGTCGCCACCCCGATCACCGAAGTTCCGATCACCGAAGTTGCGCTCACGCGGTCCGCCGCCATCGCGACGCGCCCCGAACCCGCGATCCCCCCGGTCGCCGAAGCCGCGGTCGCCGCCCCGGTCTCCGAAGCCGCGGTCGCGCGCCGGCGGACGGGCGGGAGCGGCGGTGGAGAGGTCGACGGAATGCAGGACGCTAACCTGCTGGCCCTTGCGGTCCTCGACGATGTCGACGACGACGGTGGCGCCGTCCGGCAGGGTGGTGTGGCCGGCGGGCACGACGAGCGAGGCCGGCAGCAAGGCGTCCTTGCCGCTGTCGCCGACCTTGACGAAGCCGTAGCCGCGTTCGGGGTTGAACCATTTCACGGTGGCCGTCACCTGGGTGGCGACGACGTTGGGCTGGCGATAGACGTGGCTGCGGGGCGGCTGATTGTGCATGGGAAACCCGAACTCCGGCAAACAGAAGCGGCGCCCATGCCGGCCAACTTCTGGACCGGCGGACGCCAACCCCTGACACATCGCCCGTCCGGGCGCTCTTGGCAAGTCGGGACCGCTCCGAATAGGCCGGACGGGCTGTGAAATCGCGTCTGTGATGCCCGTGCGGGCGGTCATCAGCCCATCAGGCGGTCCATAAGCTGGTCTGTAGCCAGACGATCGGGGACCGGCGGCGGTTCGCGCGGCGGAACCGGGATCGGTCCCGGCGGCTCCCCCAACGGCGGGCGCGACGGATCGCCCGGCACCGGCGGCGGCTCGCCGGGCAGGGGCGGTTCGCGCGGCGGCGAAGGCGGATAAGGTCCAAGACTTGACGTCATGCATCGCTCCTTAAATTTCGGAGTACCGTCGGCCCGTTCAGTCGCCATGGCCGCCGGGTGCCGTCCGCGACAGGCGGCGGGCGTCGTTCAGGCTGTTCATGCAGCGGGTCTCGTCGCCGTCGCGGGCGGCGCTGCGTGCTGCGGTGACCAGCGATTCCAGCTGGGCGTTCCGCGCCGCCTGCCCCATCAGACCGTCGACGCCGCCCGAGCCGCCCGGCCCGCTGTCCGGCTTTGCGCGCGAATTCGCCTGCGGACTGACCGCAGGGGCGGTCGGCATGTTGCTGCCGATGGCCGGCGGTTCGATCACCGCCTGATCGCCGACGGCGGGCGGCGCCACCATGCCGCCGGACTGCGCCAGCTCGCCGCTGCTGACGCCCGATCCCACCTCCCCGCGCGGCGAGGAGCCGGACAGGCCGGGTGCGGCGGTGCCGGGGACGGCCACCGGCGGCGGTTCGGTCGACAGCCCCTGGTCGGCGGCGAACTGCTCGACCATCGCGGCGCAGCCTGCCGGTGCCGCTCCTGCCGTCTGGGCCGCCGCCGGCTGGATGGTGAGAAATCCGGCCGCCACGAGCAGGGCGACGGGGGCGACGGTGCCAAGCATTATGAAATCTGTCCGCATCGGTCGCGTGCTCCTCGTATCGGCCCCGTATCGGCAATGCCACAAGAGGCGTGTTCCGACCGAATCAACGGCAGGGGGAGGGGCACGGTTCCGGCGGACGGACGGAAGATCGGCCCCGCCATGCATCTTGCTCATTTCGCGGGCAGCGTGCGTCGGCTGTAGAGTGCAGGTCCCCATCCTCAACCATCGGTTCATTTTTCCATCATGATCGCCAACATGGCCGCGCTGGGCGCGGCGCTGTGCTGGGCCGCGGGCGGCCTGATCGCCATCGGACCGGTGAGGGTGCTCGGCTCCATCGCCTTCAACCGCGTGCGGCTGACCATCGTCGCCACCGCCCTGCTGATCGCCACGACGCTGATGGGCGGCTGGCAGACGCTGGATACGGGATCGGCGCTGACGCTGGCGCTGTCGGGGCTGCTGGGGATCGTGGTGGGAGACATGGCACTGTTCTGGTCTCTCAGCCGGCTGGGACCGCGCCGCAACGTGGTGATCTACGCCGCCAACGCGCCGCTGACCGCCCTGCTCGCCTATGCCCTGCTGGGAGAGGCGCTGGGGCCCTGGACCGTCCTGGGCGTGGCGCTGGTCACGCTGGGGGTTATGCTGGCGGTGGCTCTGCGCTCCGGCTCCACCCACAGCTGGGAGGCGATCCAGGGCAGCCTGCTGGCCGGCGTGTCGGTCTGCCTGCTGGCGGCGGTCGGGCAGGCCGCCGGCTCGATCATCGCCAAGCCGGTGATGGCGGCGGGCGCCGACCCGATCGCCTCGGCCGCGGTGCGGGTCACCACGGCGGCGCTGATGTTCACGGCGATCGGCGCCCTGTCGGCGATCCGCGGCGGCGGTGCGGCGGTGGCGGGCGGCGGGCTGCCCGGCGGAGTTTTCGGCGGGATGCTGGGTGGCCTGCTGCTGCCGCGCGGGCTGACGCCGAAGCTGATGCTGCAGATCGCCGGCAACGGGCTGCTGGGCGTCGGGCTGGGTATGACGCTGCTGCTGGTCGGGCTGGCCCATGGCAATGCCGGTGTGGTCGCCACCCTGTCGGCCCTGAGCCCCGTCCTGATCCTGCCGATGATGTGGCTGCTGACTGGGCAGCGCCCGGCGCTGGGCGCCTGGGTCGGCGCCGCGGTCGCCGTGGCCGGCGTCGCCCTGATCGTCAACCGCTGATCATCAACCGTTAGAAGAGATCCTCAGCGCGCCGTCTCCACCGCCACGCCCAGCGTGGGCAGCGCCGCCTGAAGCGCGGCGGAGGCGCGGTTGACGGCGTCGCGCAGCTCGGCCTTCAGCATCGCGGCGTCCGGCCGATCCTGCTCGCAGGCATGCTGCAGCCTGCGGGCGATGCGCGACAGTTCCAGCAAGCCGACATTGCCGGCCAGCGACACCATGGCGTGGGCGTCGGCCGCCGCGGCCTTCATCGTCTCCGCCTCGCTGATGCGGTCGGCGCGCAGGGCCAGCTCGGCCAGTGTCCCATTGACGAAGCGGGGCAGCACCTCGGCGCCCAGCGTTTGGACCAGCGTGTCCAGCGTCGCGAGGTTCAGCACCGGCGGACTGTCGGAGACCGGAGCCACCCCGGCCAGCACGGCCGCGTCGTCCAGGGCGCCGTCCGCCCCGGCATCGAGCCAGCGGTCGACCGCCGACAGCAGGGTGTCGCGCTCGATCGGTTTGGTCACATGGTCGTTCATGCCGACATCCAGGCAAAGCTGCAGCTGATCGGTCAGCGCATTGGCGGTCAGCGCGATGATGGGCACGACCCCCCGCCGCCCGCCAAGCTGACGGATCGCCGCGGTCGCCTGCAAGCCGTCCATGCGCGGCATCTGCATGTCCATCAGGACGAGGTCGAACTCGCCCTTGCGCATCGCCTCGACCGCCAGCACGCCGTCCTCCACCACCTCGACGGTATGGCCAGCCTTGCAGAGGATGGAAGAGGTGACGATCTGGTTCATCGGCACGTCTTCGGCCAGCAGGATGCGGGCGCTGCGCGTCGACGACGCCTCCCGGCGTTCGGCAGCCAGCCCCGGTGCGGCGGCGACCGGCAGCGGCAGTTCGAACCAGAAGGTGCTGCCGACGCCCGGACTGCTCTGCACGCCGATCCGCCCGCCCATCAGCTCCGACAGCTGTTTCGAGATGATGAGGCCGAGCCCGGTGCCGCCATAGCGCCGGGTGGTGGACCGGTCACCCTGGCTGAAGCGCTGGAACAGGTTGGCCTGTTCGGCCGACGCGATGCCGGGGCCGGTGTCGCTGACGGAGAAGCGCAGCAGGACCGGCGCCCCCTCGCCGTCCTCCGCCGACAGCAGCCCGGCCGATACCAGAACCGACCCGCGTTCGGTGAACTTCACCGCGTTGCCGACGAGGTTCAGCAAGATCTGGCGGATGCGCGCCTCGTCGCCATGGACATGGCGCGGCACGGTGCCGCCCAGCGACAGCTGCAGCAGCAGCCCCTTCTGCGAGGCGGCGTTGCTCATCAGATCACGGCAGTCGCGCAGCAGCCGGTGCAGATCGAAGGCGCGCTCCTCCAGCTCCAGCTTGCCGGCCTCGATCTTCGAGTAATCCAGGATATCGCCGATGATCGCCAGCAGCCCGCGCCCGGCCTCGCGCTGGAGCGCCACATACTGGCGCTGTTCGGCCGAAAGGTCGGTGCCCAGCAGCAGGTCGGCGAAGCCGATGACGCCGTTCAGCGGCGTGCGGATCTCGTGGCTCATCGAAGCCAGGAACTCGGACTTTACGCGGTTGGCCGCCTCCGCCTCGGCGCGGGCGGCGGACAGCTCCTCCTCATAGCGCTTGCGCTCGGTCACGTCGCGGACGACACCGACCACCACGAATTCGCCGTCGGCCCCCACCGCCGGGCGCATGCTGGATTCGACCCACAAATAATGGCCGTCGCGGTGGCGCAGCCGGTGGGTGAAGGTAACGGGAGGCGAGCCCGGCTTCATGCCGGCGAATGCCGTCGCCGCGCTGTCCACATCGTCGGGGTGCAGCAGGGTTGCCGGGGCACGGCCGACGATCTCCGCCGGATCATGGCCCAGGATGTCGCGCACCGACGGCGACAGATAGCGCACCGCCCCGTCCGCCTTCATCTCCAGGATCATGTCGGTGGCGTTGTCGGCCAGCAGGCGGTAACGCGCCTCGCTCTCCCCCAGCCGCCGTTCGGCATCGTGCTGGCGCTGTTCGCGCAGCAGCAGGCCGCCCAGGAACAGGGTGCCGAGCGGAACGATGGCCAACAGCGGCGGTGCGGTGCGCTGTCCCACCTGCAGCGCCAGATCCAGAGTCGGCAGCAGCAGCAGGGTCAGCAGCGACACCAGCGTCAGCAGCAGACCGAAGCCCAGCAACGACACGGCGCCGAGGACCACGTCGCGCCGCTTCACCCACATCGCGAAGCCGACGCCGGTCAGGAAAGACAACAACGCGTTGGCGACGCCCGCCTCCATACCCGCCCCACCCAGATAGAGGCGGTAGCCGGCGACCGTCGCGGCGGTGATGGCGGCGGACAGCGGGCCGCCGAACAGGGCGCTGAGCCCGATCAGCGGCGTGCGAGCGTCGATGAAGATGCCCGGCCCGATATGGATCGGGTGGACCATGGAGAAAGCGGCGGTCAGCGCCATCACCGCGCCAAAGACGATCTGGCGGGTGTTCAGCCGCCAACCGTCGGAGCGGCGGATCAGGAAGGTATAGGCGAGAACGACGAAGGCGCTTGCCGCGATGTTCTCGGCAAGGTCGTACGCCATCGAAGAAAAGTTGCCCAACATCGTCCGGCCGCCGTCCCCACTCGATTTCCGGCTACCTCTATACCACGGAAGGGTGTCGCGAAACCGCTAACACCAACGGGCGGGGATGTGTTCTGCCGGGGACAAAAGGCGGGCGTGATGCGCGCGTGGCGGGCGTCGGATCAGGCTTCCGCGTCCGGCTGGCGGTCGGGCGCGGCGGCGGCGAAGGCCGGCAGGGCGCGGCAGGACTCGTCGATGCGCAGCAGGGTGGGAAAACCGTCCAGCGGGCAATTGAACCGGCGGGCGTTCGCCATCTGCGGCACCAGCAGGATGTCGGCCAGTCCGGGTTCGTCGCCATGGCAGAAGCGCCCGGTGCGCGGATCGCCAGCCAACTGCGCCTCCAGCGCGGTCAGTCCGACGGCGATCCAGTGCCGGTACCAGCCGTCGACCTCCTCCTGACTGTGACCCATCGTCTTCAAATGCTTCAGCACCCGCAGATTGTTCAGCGGATGGACGTCGCAGGCCACCGCCAGCGCCAGGGCCCGCACCCGCGCACGGCCCAGCGCATCGGCCGGCAGCAGCGCCGGGGTCGGGTGCGTCTCATCCAGATATTCGATGATAGCGAGCGACTGGGTCAGCACATGGTGCCCGTCCGGCCCATCGACCTCCAGCGCCGGCACCAGATGCTGCGGGTTGAGATCGGAATAGGGCGGCTTGGCCTGCTCGCCCTTGCTCAGATGGACGAAGGCCTGCTCCGGCGCCAGCCCCTTCAGATTCAGGGCGATGCGCACGCGATAGGCGGCGGAGGAACGGAAATAGGTGTGCAGTTTCACGGGTTCGGGTCCGTTGATGTGTCGCGGCGATGGTGTTGCGTCAGATCCTAATCACAGCCCCAGATAAGCCTGCCGCACCCGCTCGTTGCTCAACAGCGCTGCGCCGCTGTCGCTCAGCACGATCTCGCCGGTCTCGATCACATAGCCGCGGTCGGCGATGGCGAGCGCCGCATGGGCGTTCTGCTCCACCAGCAGGATGGTCGTCCCCTCCCGCTTCAGCCGCTGCACGGCGTCGAAGATCTCCGCCACCAGCAGCGGCGCCAGACCCATGCTGGGTTCGTCGAGCAGAAGCAGGCGCGGCTTCGCCATCAGCGCGCGACCAAGCGCCACGATCTGCTGCTGGCCGCCCGACAGGGTGCCGGCGGGCTGGT
>NZ_CAMLJP010000032.1 GCF_946480385.1 uncultured Azospirillum sp. | reverse complement strand
CAGCCACGTTTCGATCACAGACGGATTGACAACGTATTCAGGCACCCGCCACTCTGCCACCGCTAGAAGGTTCTCGCAGAATGCCTCCGGCAGGCGCATCTGAGACTCTACCGTATGTCCTACCATGTGTGGGGTAAGGATGGCGTTTGGAAGGTCGCGCAGCGGACTATTCTCTTTCAGCGGCTCTGGGTCGAACACATCGAGGGCGATGCGCATAGCAGGTCGCTCTGCGGCGAGCGCGGCGAGCGTATCGTCGGGGACGATGCCGCCCCGCGTGATGTTGACAAACACCACGTCCGGTTTCATCCGGCGCAACGCGTCAAGATCCAGCATTCCTCGTGATTCAGGATTGAGCGAAGCCGCCATGATAACGACATCGCTTGTCGCGAGCACCTCATCGAGGCTCTGCGCGGCGACATATGCGGGCATCGGTCGCGTCGTGCGCACCGAGGCGACGAGCCTCACACCCCATGCAGACAGCCGTTCCGCGATAGCCTGTCCAATTTTGCCAAAGCCTATCAGGCCAACTTTCTTTCCCATGAGCATCCGCGCACGGACCTGCGAGGGACGCGGCAGGTTTTCGCGAAGGTAGCGCTCAGTGCCATGAAGGTCATAGAGCGAAGCCAGCGTGAAGAGAACTGCGGCCTCGGCCATGCTGACGGAGTTTTCCGTAATTTGGCCATTCGCCACGAGTATGCCGTTTGCTGTCGCGGCCGAAACATCGAACCCTTCGACCCCTGTGAACGGGGAAACCAATGCGCGCAAACGCGGCATCTTGGCAAACAACTCCCGGTCGGCTGTAAAGCTTGAGGACGCGCCAAGGATTTCCAAACACTGCAGCGCGTCAACTGCGGCAAGCAGATCGTTTCGCGTTAAGAACCGCGCCACACTATGGCCGCGCCGTTGCAACTCTTCATGGGCTGGATTGAAGAATCGATCAAAGGAGGACGATCCCACTAAAGCAACAATCAAGATTTTAACCTCCACATGAGTTACCTAGGACAATCCTAGATGGCGGGTCCTACCATTCAAGACCGAGCGTACGTTGTAGTCGTAGACAGCGACCAGATCTGGCTAAATTGCATATCTTCGCTTAGTGTGTACGAACACAGAAATCCAGTGGACCTCACGGCCGATCACCCCGTCGTCCATGAAACCTATTTCGCTACGTCGCAGAGCCACTTATCAGCGGCAACCTCAATGTGATCCACCACCGTTCCGAAAAAGAACTTTCAACGAGCCATATTTTGTCGACACCGCCTTGATTGTCCCGCGGGACAAGCTCGATTTGCCTGCCGCCGTTTCCGGCGACTGGCTTTTCTGCCCTGCTAACCCTTGCAATCGGGACGAGAAGATGACAATCCCGAAAAATCCAGCTTCTAAGCCAATTCATTTAATCTAGTACCGGCGACCTCGCGTCTCACCTTCGGGCCATGATTGGCTGGAGAACCCAAAGCATCTGCTGACCTATAGAAACGGATAGCTCGGTTCCTGATCAAAAGAATTAATCTACCACAACTGCACCGGCTATCGATACCTGTCCTGGTGGCTTATCCCCGAGTGTCCGGTGGCACAACGAGGCTCTCGCCTTCATCGCCGACGAGGCCACCTTCTGGATCGGCGCATAATAGGAATTATAACCCACAACGCGTAAAGTCGAGGCGCAGTTTCGTGTAGTGACCCCGATCTTCGATCCGCCTGACGCCGTCAGCACAAACGAAGTTTGTGCGAGAGGCGGGAGAGGGCACCCCATCATGGCACCCGCTTCTTCTCCAGCTTGCGCGCCAGTGTGCGCCGGTGCATGCCGAGCCGCCGCGCGGTCTCGGAGATGTTGAAGTTCGTCTCCACCAGCGTCTCGTGGATGCGTTCCCACTCCAGATTCTTGATAGAGGTGGTGCGGACGGTCGGCGCGATGGAAGTGTCGCCCTCGGTGCGTTCGAAGGCGGCCTCGATGTCGTCGGTGTTGGACGGTTTCGCCAGATAATGGCAGGCGCCCAGCTTGATCGCCTCCACCGCGGTGGCGATGCTGGCGAAGCCGGTCAGCACGACGATGCGGGTTTCCTCGTCCGCCTCGTGCAGTTCCTTCACGCATTCCAGCCCCGATCCGGTGGCGAGCTTCAGGTCGACCACCGCATAGTCGGGATCCAGCGTCTGCAGGATCTCCCGCATCTCCTCCAGCCCGGCGCAGGCATGGACCTCGTAGCCGCGGCGTTCGAAGGACCGGCGCAGCGCGCGGGCGAAGGACTCGTCGTCCTCGACGATCAGCAAGGTGCGCTCGCCCCCCTCCAACTCGGGCGTCTCCAGGTCAGTCGTCTCCATCGGAGCCTCCCGGCGACAGGGCGGACAGCGGCAGGGTCAGCGTCACGGTGGCGCCGCCGGCGGCCCGGTTCTTGGCCGTGACGGTGCCGCCCAGCTTGCGCAGCACATTGACCACCAGGAACAGGCCGAGCCCGCTGCCCGGCCGCTTCTTGGTGGAGCGGTAGGGCTTGCCCAACTCCTCCAGAATGGCGGGGTCGAATCCGGGGCCGCAATCATTGACCGCCACCACCAGATTGTCGCCCTGCCGCAGCGCGGCGACGCCGATCCAGTCGGGCGAGGCCTCCATCGCATTGTCCAGCACGTTGAACAGCACCTGCTTCAGGGCAAGGTCGGCGATCATCCGCTCCTCCGGGCCGACGGTGTTGTCATAGTCGAAGCGGCCGGGCGAGCGGCTGGACAGCCAATCCTCCACCAGACCGTCGAGGAACCCCTTCACCGTGGTGCGCACCGTGCCTTCGCCGCGCGCCTCGCCCGACGACATCAGGATGCCCGACACGATGGTCTTGCAGCGGTCGATCTGGTTCTGCATTTCCGCCACCTCTTCCGACAGGTCGGGGTCGGCCATCAGCGACGGCATGCGGCGCCAGTCGTTGAGGATCACCGACAGGGTGGCGAGCGGCGTGCCCAACTCGTGCGCCGCGCCCGACGCCAGCAGCCCCATGCGGACGATATGCGCCTCTTCCATCGAGCGCTGGCGCAGTTCCGCCAGATAGGCGTCGCGGGCGCGCAGATTGCGGTTGATCTGGGTGAGGAAGGGGACCAGCAGGCTCGCCGCCAGCACGAAGCAGATGAACATGCCCTGGATGTGCAGGCTGAACAGCTCGCCCTCATAGGCGTGGGGCAGGGGAAGCGGCTGGTGTGTGCCGATCAGCCAGGTGAAGCCGGCGGTCGCCACCAGAACCAGCGCCCAGGCCGACCACGCCTCCAGCAGCACCGCCCCCAGCGCCACCTGCAGCAGATACAGCGAAATAAAGGGGTTGGACGCCCCGCCGCTGAGATAGAGCTGCAAGGTCAACGCCCAGACGTCGATCAGCAGTTCCAGGAAAAGCTGGGTGTTGGAGACGTCGGAACTGCGGCGGATCTGGATCAGGCTGGCGATGTTCAGCGCCACCAGCACGAAGATCACCGCCGCCATCGGCAGCAGCGGCAGGCGGATGCCCATCTGCAGATGGACGATCAGGATCGTCACGATCTGCCCGACGACGGCGAGCCAACGCAGCTGGACGAGCAGGAACAGGTTTTTGCGGTCGGTGGTGTCGCGCACGAAAGACGTCCTGTTCCTCACCCGGTTCATCAGCACACCGACTTATATAGAGAGTTACCGGCGGGAGGGGAGCTTTGTCGGATGTTTCCCTAAGCCAAAGGGCAATGGCCCATATCGTCGCAGGCGCGGGCTTTGCCGTTGACACTCTGTATTTCAGAGTGTAGTTACTCTGCATCACAGAGTGACGCCCGCCGGAAAGCCACGCTGACCGAAAGCCCCGGAAATCCCATGTCCGACAGCCTGTCCCAGCGCCTCGACGCCATCCATTCCATGCTTTCGGCTGGGCACCGCAACCTGCGGATCGAGCGGCACACCCTGGTGCTGTGGGGGCTGATGGGGGCGGCGCTGCTGCTGTTCAGCGACCGTATCCTGACGCCCGCGCAGTTCGCCGACGTGACGCAACAGGCGGTGGCGTGGCTTCTCCTGCTGACCCTGTCGCTGGGCGGGGTGGCGGTGCTGGACTGGCACCTGACGCGGCGGGTGAAGCGCGAGCGGGACGAGGCCTGGTCCTTCATCCACCGGCAGGTGCTGAAGGTCTGGTGGCTGCTGGTGGCGCTCGGCATCCTGATGACCTTCGCCACCTTCTTCTTTGGTGGCGGATACATGGTCTGCGCCGCCTGGGTGGTGCTGATCGGCCTCGGCCTCTATGTGCACGGCCTGTTTTCCGAGGAACTGCTGGAGTGGATCGGCGTCCTCACCATCCTCACCGGCATTGCCAGCCTGGTTTATCGGCTCGATTACGCCATCATCCGGCTGATCGCGGCGTCGGTCTTCGGACTGGGGCTGCCGATGCTGGCGTTGATGCTCGACCGCGGACGGGCGCGGCCGTCCTGGCATCGTATGGCGCAATCGGCCGGCTGGATGCTGGTGGTGCTGGGCGTCCCGCTCGCCCTGCGCCATCACGGCGACCTCGGCGCCCCGGCGGATGCGCCGGCCCTTACACTCGACGCTTTCCGCAAGGGCGCGGGGGCGGTGGGGCGCCATGTCCTGACCCTGCCGGCGGGCACGCCGGTTCCGATCGAAATCCGCGTGAATGGCAACATCTTCCGCAACGATCCCGCCACCACTCTGCCCCTGATCCTCTCCAAGCCGGTGGATCTGGTTCTGGAGAACGGCGTGCCGACCGGCGATGCCCGCTTCGACGGAGAACCCTGGATGCACGGCACCGTCGGCCTCTGGCTGCATGTTCCCAAGCTGGACGGCGACCTGACGCCCGATGGCGGACCGGTCGTCCGGGCGGTCGTCAACGCCAACACCATGGCCGCCCCGCGGCCCTGACCACCTCGCTCTTTCCCAAATCTGTAAACCCCAGGAGAAAAACATGACTCGGAGTCTGTCTGCGGCCCTGCTGGCCGCCACGGTGACGCTTGCCGGCTGCGCGGGCCTGATGCCGGCGCCGAGCGCCGACGAGATGGCGAAAATCCCGGTGGTCCGCTATGGTGAGACACCGTCGGCGAGCGGCGATTACGTGCTGCTCTATCCCGCCGGCGCGCCGCTGCCGGTGGTGGCGTCGGTCACCGGGTCGCTGCTGGCCAAGCCGGGGCAGGCGCGGATGGAGGTCGCCACCAACCGTGACGTCTACGTCTACAAGACCTGGCTGAGCTTCGACGGGAAGAGCTGGATGTCGTCCGACAAGGCGGTCGGCGGGGAGTTCGCCATCACGCTGCCCGGCGAGAAGGACAGCACGTTGCCCGGCACCATGTCGGCGCGCTTCGACCTCAAACCCTGAACGGAATGGCCTTGGACACGCTCGACCCTCTGCTGCACCAACCGCTGCGCACGCAGGTCGCCGCCTTTCTGGCCGGTGCCGGCGAGGCGACCTTCACCGAGCTGAAGCAGCGGTTGGAGGTGTCGGACGGCAACCTCGATTCGCATCTGAAGAAGCTGATCGCGGCGGGCTACGTGTCGGTCCGCAAGGAAACGGGGGAGGGGCGGCCGCAATCCAGCTACGCCCTCACCCCTGTCGGCCGCGAGGCGCTGCACGGCTACATCGCCGCTCTGCAACGCCTGCTGCCGCTGGACAGGGCTGCGGCCTCGGGACCGGCCCCGGAAGGAACGCCGATGCTGAGGCCGCGTACCCAATAGAGACTGCGTTACGCCCGGCGCCGCCGCATCTCGCTGCGGATCACGAACAGGACGGCACCGATCAGCATCAGGTCCAGCGCGAACCAGGTCAGCGCATAGCTGAGATGGCTGTTGGGGAAGCTGACCACCGTCAGCCCGCCGACCGGCCAGCCGCCGGAATTGCGGGTGCCGTCGGCGTCGATGAAGTACGGGGCGATCCGATCCACCCCCTTCGCGGCGGCGATTGCGGCCACGTCGCGGGAGTACCAGCGGCCGGCGGCCGGATCGTTGCTGCGCAGGAATCCGCCCTTCGGCTCGCTGATGCGCAGAAGGCCGGTGACGGTCACCTCGCCCTGCAACTGCCCTTCGGTCCGGCTGGCGGGATCGCGCTTTTCCGGCGGCACGAAGCCACGGTTGACCAGAACGGTGAAGCCGCGGTCGCTGACCAGCGGCGTCATCACCCAGAATCCGCCGCCGAGATCGGTGACGGCCTGCACCAGCGTTTCGTGGTCGTTCAGGAAGTGGCCGGTGACGGCGACACGGCGGTATTCGTCCGACGCGGCCGAGACCGACGGCCACGCCTCCGGCCCCGGTGCCGGGACGGGGGAGGCGTGGATGCGGGCATCCACCCGCTCGATCAAATCCAGCTTCCACACCCGGCGTTCGAGCTGCCAGATGCCGAGCGCGGTCAGGCCGGCGATGCCGGTCAGGGCCAGAAGGCCGAAGAGGGCCAGCGCCCAGACCGGGCGGGCCCTCTTCACCGAACCGCCCGCGGGGGGCGCGGACGGCAGTCCGGTCACGGCATCTTGCTCATGTCGTGGGTCATGCCGGGCATCATGTTGTAGTTCAGGTGGTACATCACCCAGAGCGAACCCGAGAACATGATGAAGACGACGATGATCGTGAAGATCATCGCCAGCATCGACCAACCGCCTTCGACGCGGCCGTTCATGTGCAGGAAATACACCATGTGGACGATGATCTGGACGACGGCCAGCGCCAGGATCACGACCGTGGTGGTCGCATTGTCCAGCGTGCCGTTCATCACCAGCCAGAACGGAATGACCGTCAGGATCACCGACAGGACGAAACCGATCATATAGCTGCCGAAGGTGCCGTGGGCGCCCGCGGGGTGGCCGTGGTCGTCATGACCATGACCGTGGTCACCATGGCCATGGCCCTGATGGGCGTGGTGGTCGCTGTGCGCGTGGGTGCTCATCGCAGCGCTCCCATCAGATAGACGAAGGTGAACACACCGATCCAGATGACGTCCAGGAAGTGCCAGAACATGCTGAGGCACATCAGGCGCCGGCGGTTGGCCGGGATCAGGCCGCGGCGGGCGACCTGGACCATCAGCGTCACCAGCCACACGCTGCCGAAGGTGACGTGCAGGCCGTGGGTGCCGACCAGCGTGAAGAAGGACGACAGGAAGGCGCTGCGCCAGGGGCCGGCGCCTTCATGGATCAGGTGCGCGAACTCGAACAGCTCGATGCCCAGGAAGGCGAGGCCGAACAGCAGCGTGATGAACAGCCAGGCCTGGGTCTGGCCGGTGCGGCCCTTCTCCATCGCCAGCATGGCGAAGCCATAGGTGATGGAGGACAGCAGCAGCATGGAGGTGTTCAGCGCCACCAGCGGCAGGTCGAACAGCTCCTTCGGCGTCGGGCCGGCGGCGTAGCTGGTGCCCAGCACGCCGTAGGTCGCGAACAGCACCGCGAAGATGAGGCAGTCGCTCATCAGGTAGATCCAGAAGCCGAGCGCGGTGCTGGCGGCTTCGTGGGCGTGCTCGTCCCTCACATAGAAGACGGGCGGGGTGGCGTCACGCGGGGTGTCGTGCCCCACGTGGCGGTCGTGCATGGCTTCAACGGTCGTCGTCATGCTTTACACCTGTCCGGAGAGCAGACGGGTCCGCTCGCCCTCGGTCCGCACCACCTCATCCACCGGGATGTGGAAGTCGCGGTTGTAGTTGAAGGTATGGTTGATGGCGACCGCCAGCAGGCCGACGAAGCTCACCGCGACCAGCCACCAGATGTGCCAGACCAGGGCGAAGCCGAGCACGGTGCTGATGCCGGCCAGGATGACGCCGGTGCCGGTGTTGCTGGGCATGTGGATCGGGCGGAAGCCTTCCAGCGGACGGGCATAGCCGCGCTTCTTCATGTCCCACCAGGCGTCATTGTCATGGATGACCGGCGTGAAGGCGAAGTTGTAGCCCGGCGGCGGCGAGGAGGTCGCCCACTCCAGGGTACGGCCGTCCCACGGGTCGCCCGACACGTCGACCAACTGCTTGCGCTTCAGGACGCTGACGGCGATCTGGATCAGGAAGGACCCGATGCCCAGCGCGATCAGGACGGCGCCGAAGGCGGCGATCTGGAACCAGATCTGCAGCGACGGATCCTCGAACACGCGCAGGCGGCGGGTGACGCCCATCAGGCCCAGGACGTAGAGCGGCATGAAGGCGAAGTAGAAGCCGATCACCCAGAACCAGAAGGACATCTTGCCCCAGAACGGATCCAGGCGGAAGCCGAAGGCCTTCGGCCACCAGTAGTAGATGCCGGCGAACAGGCCGAACAGCACGCCGCCGATGATGACGTTGTGGAAGTGGGCGATCAGGAACAGGCTGTTGTGCAGCACGAAGTCGGCCGGCGGAACCGCCAGCAGCACGCCGGTCATGCCGCCGATCACGAAGGTCAGCATGAAGGCGATCGTCCACATCATCGGCAGCTCGAACCGGATGCGGCCGCGGTACATGGTGAACAGCCAGTTGAAGATCTTCGCACCCGTCGGGATCGAGATGATCATCGTCGTGATGCCGAAGAACGAGTTCACGCTGGCGCCCGAACCCATGGTGAAGAAGTGGTGCAGCCACACCAGGTAGGACAGGATGGTGATGACGACGGTCGCGTAGACCATCGAGGTGTAGCCGAACAGCTTCTTGCCGGAGAAGGTGGAGGTCACTTCCGAGAAGATGCCGAAGCACGGCAGGATCAGGATGTAGACTTCCGGATGGCCCCAGATCCAGATCAGGTTCACGTACATCATGGGGTTGCCGCCCATGTCGTTCGTGAAGAAGTGCGTGCCGACATAGCGGTCCAGCGACAGCAGGACCAGAACGGCGGTCAGGATCGGGAAGGAGGCGACGATCAGGACGTTGGTGCAGAGCGAGGTCCAGGTGAAGACCGGCATCTTCATCATGGTCATGCCGGGGGCGCGCATCTTCACGATCGTGCAGATCAGGTTGATGCCCGACAGCGTCGTTCCGACGCCCGCCACCTGCAGGGCCCAGATGTAATAGTCGGGGCCGACGTCCGGGCTGGCCTCCAGACCCGACAGCGGCGGGTAGGCCAGCCAGCCGGTGCGCGCGAACTCACCGACGAACAGCGAGGCCATGATCAGGACGGCGCCGCCGACGGTCATCCAGAAGCTGAAATTGTTCAGGAACGGGAAGGACACGTCGCGGGCGCCGATCTGCAGCGGCACGACATAGTTCATCAGCCCCGTCACCAGCGGCATGGCGACGAAGAAGATCATGATCACACCGTGGGCGGTGAAGACCTGATCGAAATGGTGGGAATTGAGATAGCCTTCGCTGCCGTTGAAGGCGATGGCCTGCTGGGCCCGCATCATGATGGCGTCGGCGAAGCCGCGCAGCAGCATGATCAGGCCCAGCACCATGTACATGATGCCGATGCGCTTGTGGTCGACGGTGGTGAACCACTCCGTCCACAGATAGCCCCACAGCTTGAAATAGCTGAGGGCGGCGACCAGCGCGATGCCGCCGAGCACCACCGCGAAGAAGGTCGCGACCACGATCGGCTCGTGATAGGGGAAGGACTCCAGGCTGAGGCGCCCGAAGAGGAAGGTCGTCAGTGTCTCAAGCATGCCGGTGTGCCCAATCAGGGATTGGCCAGCCGCTGCGGCCCGGCCGGGGAGGCGGACGCGCTGATCGGCGTGACGGTGGGGCGCTGCACGGCGCCCGAGTTTGCGGCGGCTTCAACGGCTTCGGCCACGGTGCACAGGCCGGTCGGCTGGGTGTCCGGGAAACCGGCCAGCGTGTTGGCCCGCAGGATGGCGTCGGCCGCGGCCTTGCCGCCGGCGTTCAGCCCGCCCGCACGGTCGATGGCGGCCATGTCGCTCATGCACATGGTGCCGGGACGCACGCACATGTTGACGACGGCGTTGAACAGCTTCGGATCGACGGTGCCGTAATGCTGGACCGGAACGGCCTCGCTCGGCTTCTCCAGCGCCAGATAGGCGTTGCGGTCGAGCGAACCGTTGGCCGACTTCACCTTCGACACCCAGCCGTCGAAATTCTCGTTCGACAGGCCGAGGAAGTTGAAGCGCATGTGCGAGAAGCCGGCGCCGCTGTAGTTGGACGAGAAGCCCTTGTAGGTGCCCGGCTCGTTGATCACGGCGTGAAGCTTCGTCTCCATGCCCGGCATGGCGTAGATCATGCCCGCCAGCGCCGGAACGTAGAAGGAGTTCATCACCGTCGACGCGGTGATGCTGAAGCGGATCGGCCGATCCACCGGCGCGGCCATCTCGTTGACCGAGGCGATGCCGTATTCCGGATAGACGAACAGCCACTTCCAGTCGAGCGCCACCACCTGCACGTCCAGCGGCTTGGCGCCGGCGGGAACGGGCTTGTCCGACGCGATGCGGTCGAGCGGACGGTAGGGATCGAGCTTGTGGGTGGTCACCCAGGTGATGGCACCCAGGCAGATGATGATCAGGAGCGGGGCGGCCCAGATCACCAGTTCAAGCTGCGTCGAATGGTCCCAGTCCGGTTCGTAGCGGGCCGTGTTATTGGACTGACGATAACGCCAGGCGAACAGCACGGTAAGCGCCATGACCGGGACGATGATCAGCAGCATCAGCAGGGTGGAGATGACCACAAGGTCTCCCTGCTGGCTTGCAACGTCGCCGGCCGGGTTCAGCACGACCAGGTTGCAGCCACTCAACGCCGCCATCACTGGCAGCAGGGCGATTGCGCGATAACGGCTCAAGGCAGGACCTGTTTCATAAGGTTTGCTTTGGGGAGACAGCTAGCGGGCATAGCCCAGCTGTGACATTGGACAATTTGTCCAATGCCTGCTCCTGCGCGCTTGACAGGTCACCGAAAGTTGGTGCCCCATATTGTATGATCTGCGGATCATCGCAAGCGAAATAACGCAGCCGGAGCCGACATGATGACTTCATCGATTGCGGCCGTTGAACGGGATGCGAGGCTGGTGAACGCGCGGCATCACGGGGTCAACCCCGGAGAAATTGCCATCGGCGTGATCATCGGCAGAACATCCGAGTTTTTCGACTTTTTCGTTTACGCCATCGCTTCCGTAATCGTCTTCCCGAAGCTGGTGTTCCCCTATGTCGATCCGCTGACCGGGACCCTTTGGTCTTTCGCCATCTTCGCGCTGGCCTTCGTCGCGCGACCGATCGGCACCTTCATATTCATGGCCATCGACGAGAGTTACGGGCGCAGCGCCAAGCTGACCATCGCCCTGTTCCTGCTGGGCATCTCCACGGTGGCGCTGGCCTTCCTTCCGGACTACGAGGCCATCGGCGTCGCCGCCGCATGGCTGCTGGCACTGTCGCGCATCGGCCAGGGTATCGCGCTGGGCGGCACCTGGGACGGTCTGGCCTCGCTGCTGGCGATGAACGCGCCGGAGAATCGGCGCGGCTGGTACGCCATGATCCCGCAGCTGGGCGCGCCCATCGGCCTGATCGTCGCGAGCGGCCTGTTCGCCTACATGGTCAACAGCCTGTCGGCGGAGGATTTCTTCGCCTGGGGCTGGCGCTATCCCTTCTTCGTGGCCTTCGCCATCAACGTGGTGGCCCTGTTCTCCCGCCTGCGACTCGTACAGACGCCGGAGTTCGAACGCCTGTTCCTGAACCGCGAACTGCAGCCGGCGCCGGTGGTGGAAACGCTGCAGATGGAAGGCAAGCGCGTGGTCATCGGCGCCTTCGCCCCGCTGGCGAGCTTCGCCCTGTTCCACATGGTCACCGTTTTTCCGCTGTCCTGGATCTTCCTGAATGCGAATCAGGAGACCGGTGCCTTCCTGGTCATCGAGGTGATCGCGGCCGCCTTCGGCATCGCGGCCATCGTCGCCTCGGGCTACATCGCCGACAGGGTGGGGCGGCGGACGCTGCTCGGCACCTGTGCCGCCGCCATCGCGGTGTTCAGTGGGTTCGCGCCGCTGCTGCTCAACGGCGGGCAGACGGGCGAGCTGGTGTTCATGGTGCTGGGCTTCGTCATCCTCGGCCTGTCCTTCGGCCAGTCGTCGGGGTCGGTGGCGTCGGGCTTCAGCCAGCAATACCGCTACACCGGGTCGGCGATGACCTCCGATCTGGCCTGGCTGTTCGGTGCCGGCTTCGCGCCCTTCGTCGCGCTGTACCTGTCCAGCCATTTCGGGCTGATCGCTTCCGGCCTCTACCTGTTGTCGGGTGCGATCTGCACGCTGGTGGCGCTGCGGGTCAACAAGACGCTGTCGTCCTGACGGGGTTGCGCCCGCCTGCCGCCACTCTTGCGGCGGGCGGGCAACCCTGATGACTTGCCGGATACGCCTTGGCCGCCAATCTTGATCGGTGCAACGAACCGGAAAAGGCGGCCCGACCTCATGCGATCGTCATCCCATTCCCGTCCCGCCTCCCTTGGCCGCGGGCGTCTGCTCGTGGTGACGCTGGCCGCCCTGGCGGGCCTGTCGGCCTGCGCCGGGTTCGAGCCGGAATACAGCAAGCCGGGCGCCCAGCGCCTGACCGGGCCGGAGGTGTCGACGCTGCTCGGCGGCCACACGCTGAGCATCGTCAACCCGCGCGGCAAGTCCTATATGAACCGCTTTTCCAAGGACGGGTCGATCGTCATCTCCGGCGCCAAGGGCAACGAATACGGCCATTGGACGGTGTCGGGCGACCGCTATTGCCTGACGCTGGACATCGATCCGCGCCAGCAATGCATGGAGATCTACAAGCTTCCCGACGGCCGCTACCAGATGGTCAATGCCGACGGGTCGCTGCGCAACACCTTCACGGTGGATTGAGGTCAGCGCGACTTGAGCGCCCCCTGCTGGAGCGCGTTGACCGTCAGCCGCCCGGCCGGCCAGGAGCGGACGAGGCCGGCGGCGCGAAGCTCCGGCAGGATGCCGCCGACCTGTTCCGCCGACAGCCCGGTCGCTTCGACGATGGCGGGGCAGGTCCGCGGCCCGCCTTTCAATGCCGACAGGACCGCACCGGCGGTTGCGGAAAGAGCGTCCGCGGGACGAGGCGGGGGGTGGCTGCGGGCGGCGGCGATCATGACCGCCAGCATGCGCAGCTGGCCCAGTCGCTGCAACGCCTCCCCGCCCGGATCGTCCTGCAAGCACAACGCGGTGTGGCAGCGAGCCGCCGTTCGGGCGAGCGCCGCGAGATCGTCGCTCCGATTGCCCGCCATGGCGCCAACCGCTTCCTGCGCCAGCGTCTCCAGTTCGGCGTCCGCGATCGCCCAATCCCCCCGCCCGATGGCGGCGAGCAGCTCGTCGCCCAGTGTCCGCAACGCCGCTTCCAACGCGCTCATTCGCGTCCCTCCGGTTCCGGGTCGGGCAGGGCGGGCCAATCCGCCGGCGTCCAGCGGGCGCAGGCATAGCCCGGCGCCGGGTCGGCGAGTGGCAGGGTCAGGCAGGCGATGCGCGGGGCGCTGGCCTGGCTCGCCCGCGGCTGGAACAGCAGGGCGACGCCGCACTCCTCGATGATCTTGTCCTCTTCGCCGTTGGCGCGGCAGTAGCGATTGAAGCGGTGCGACAGCGCCATGCTGTTGGCGACGATCACCCGGCAATAGCCGGCGCGCGACGAGGCTCCCCCTTCCTTGGCCTGCCAGCGTTCGGTGGTCAGTCCGCTGTCCATCACCGGGGTGATCAGCCAGTCCACCATCATGCCCGAGGCGATCCAGGCGCTCGGCTCCGTCCGCCCCAGATCCTCGCAGATGGCGACGGCAAGCCGGCCGAGGTCGGGCAGTTCGAACAGGGTGAAGCGGCCGCCGGTCTCGATGTCCTCGCGGGCGCAGTCCAGCAGCCGGCCGTTGCGGTCGCGCAGGTCGTAGGAGCGGCACTGGTCGCTGTCGAGATCCCAGCAATGCAGCTTGGTCTGTTCGCCGACCAGCCGGCCGCAGCGGTCGAGCAGGATCGCGCGGTTGCGCGGCCGGACCGCCGCCTCCTTCACGCCAAGCAGGGCATAGCGGATCGGCCCGTCCACCGCCTGGGCGCGCAGCGCCTGCTGGATCGCCGCCAGCGTATCGGGATGGACCGAGACCTCCGGGAACAGCACGAAAGTGGCGCCCTGTTCTGCCAGCCCGGCGATGGCCTCGGCGGCGCGGCGGCCAAGCGCGCGCGGGGCGGGGTCGTACCAGTCCTCGCCGTCGCGGCGGAACTGGTGGATGGCAAGGTCGTCCTCCGCCTCGGCCAGTGGGACGATGCCGACGACGGGCGTCCAGGCGGGATCGCTCGGATTCTGGTCCGACACCGCGGCAATGCGCCGGTACTCCACCGCGATGTGGCGTTCCGGGTCGCCCTCGCGTTCCGCCTCGATGGTCAGGCTGGGTGGCACCGCCAGCAGGTTGGTGAACAGATCGACGGGATCGAACTCACCGGAATCGACGTCCGGTGAGGATGCGGCGGGCGGCGCCGTCTCGCGGATGTTCATCGCACGGGCGAGCAGGCCCGGCCGCAGGATCAGCTGCCCATCGGCCGGGTCGGCGTTGAACCGCCAGTCACGGTTCAGGCGGCGGCGAGCCTCCAGCCGCTCGGCCGACAGAGGGTCTTCTGCCCGATGGCGATAGCGGCAGGCCAGCGGCGCGAACCAGGAGTCGATGGCCTGCGCCGCCGCCAGCGTCCGGCCGAGGTCCGATCCGGCCCACTCCTCCAGCACCCGAACCCCCTCCCGCAGGCGCTCCGCCGCCTCGTCGGCCAGTTGGCCGGCCCGGGCGTGGTCCGCCTCCAGCTCTTCGGCCAGAGCGCGGACCTCCTCGCGGCGTTCCTGCAGCCGGCGCCACAGGCTCATGAACAGGTCGGCCGGGTGCCGCATCTGTGTCAGGAGCTTGCCGACTGGCCGGTCGCCGGCTGGAACTGCAGGATCTTCGGCGTCCGCATGTCCTCGGCGATGGGGGCGTCGCTGGCCGCGCCGCGCATGGCGGAGACGGGGCGGGGGAAGCCGCTGCGGTCGCTGTAGTCCGGCACCGGCAGGCTGCGGTAATAGGCCTCCTCCTGGTGCAGCTTCTGGGCGCAGACGATGTCCACCGCCGTCGCCGCCAGCACGGCGCCGAAGGCGATGCCGGCATTCCCGGCGCGCGGATTGTCCCGCATTCCCTCCGCCAGCGTCGCCATGTCGACGGCGTCGCCGGCGATGCGGCCCCAGATCCAGGGCTTGGGATCGCCGAGGGCCAGCAGGCCGACACCGGCGGTGATCTCCCGCACGCCATAGGTGCGGATCAGGTTGGTCTTGTCCTCCATCCCCATCCAGCGGGCGATGCTGCGGCCGGCCATCAGTTCGGCGACGCCGAGGCCGATGCTGAACCAGCCCAGCCCGCGGGCGAGATTGTCTCCGGCCGAGGAGTGATTGTAATAGGCCATGTCTTCACCTCAGGGCTTGAGGACCACCTTGATGCAGCCGTCCCGCTTGTCGCGGAAGGTCTTGTACATCTCGGGGCCTTGATCGAGCGGAACGGTGTGGGTGATGACGAAGGAGGGGTCGATCTGTCCTTCCTGGATCCGGTTCAGCAGATCGTCGGTCCAGCGGTTGACATGGGTCTGGCCCATGCGCCAGGTCAGGCCCTTGTTCATCGCCATGCCGAAGGGCAGCTTGTCGATCAGCCCGCCATAGACGCCGGGGATCGACAGCACGCCGGCCGGGCGGCAGACATAGATCATCTCGCGCAGCACATGGGCGCGGTCCGATTCCAGCATCAGCGCCTGCTTGGCGCGGTCCATCATGCTGTCGATGGTGGCGGTGGCGTGCGCCTCCATGCCGACGGCATCGATGCATTTCTCCGGACCCTTGCCGCCGGTCAGCTCGTTCAGCCGCTCGACGACGCTCTCCTCCTCGAAATTGATGGTGATGGCGCCGCCGGCCTTGGCCATCGCCAGCCGTTCCGGCACGCGGTCGATGGCGATCACCTGTTTGGCGCCGAGCAGGATCGCGCTGCGGATCGTCATCTGCCCGACCGGGCCGCAGCCCCAGATCGCCACCGTGTCGGTCGGCTGGATGTCGCACTGGGCGGCGGCCTGCCAGCCGGTGGGGAAGATGTCGCCCAGGAACAGCACCTGTTCGTCGGTCAGCCCGCTGGGGATCTTGATGTGGGTGCGGTCGGCCATGGGCACCCGCACATATTCGGCCTGCCCGCCGGCATAGCCGCCGGTCAGGTGGGTGTAGCCGAACAGCCCGGCGGTGGTGTGGCCGAAGACCTTGTCGGCCAGCGCCTTGTTGCGGTTGGAGCGCTCGCAGACCGAATAGTTGCCGCGTTTGCACTGGTCGCATTCGCCGCACCAGATGGTGAAGGGAACCACCACCCGCTCGCCGACCTTCAGCGCGCTTTTGGCGTCGGCGCCCACCTCCACCACCTCGCCCATGAATTCATGGCCGACGATGTCGCCCTTCTCCATGCCCGGCATGAAATGGTCGTGCAGGTGAAGGTCGGATCCGCAGATGGCGCAGGTCGTCACCTTGACGATGGCGTCGCGCGGATGCTCGATCTCCGGATCCGGGACCGTGTCGCAGCGGATGTCGTTGGCGCCATGCCAGACCAGTGCTCTCATCGAAGTCTCCCCGACTCTTGCCTTCGTGACTGTCGCGTTCAGCAACAGGACCGGCGGCCGGAGCGTTCCGGTCCCGGCCGGCCCCTTGCCGAAAGGCGATGGTCAGAGAATCAGCGCCTTCTCGCGGGCGACGCCGCCGGACATGATGGCGGTCTGGCCGTCGTCCAGGCTGTTGCGCAGGGCGGGGAAGTCGATCTCCTCCTCCTGCCGGATATGGCCGTCGATGATGCGCTTCAGGTCGAGCGCGACGGCGAGCCAGCGCGGATCGTCCTTCGCCGTCTGTTCCAGGTCGAACAGGTGCATCTTCATCTCGGCATGCTCGCCGTAGAGATGCTTGGCGTCCTCCTCCTTCCGCGCCTGGTCGTGCAGCAGCGGATAGACGACGTCCTCCTCCGCCATGGCATGGGCGGCGAGCCGGCGCTTCAGGCGAAGCAGCAGCTGGGTGCGGCGGCCCGGCGCGTCCATCGGGGTCTGCAACATCTCCGCCAGCAGCGACTGGATGTGGCGGTGGTCGTCGATCAGCGCGTCGATGCCGTCGCGCCCTGCGGCATGGCGGGCGGTGCCGGCCAGCTGCGCCACCACCGGCGGCAGCAGCCGGCTCGCCACCAGCGCCAGCGCCGCCCCGCCGGCCATCATCGCCAGCCCGCGCGCCGACAGCCAGCCCATATCGTCTCCACGCGAATAGCCTGCTCCCGAATACCGTGCCATGACGGGCTCCTTCCTGCCGGTTGGGTGATCTGGCTCACCAACAGGCGCGCGAGCCCCGGCGTTCCGGTGGGCCTTCAGGCGGCGGGCAGCGGCGGGGCGGACGGTTGCCGCGCCGCCCGCGGCGTGTCCGCTGTCGTCACCAGCAGGTGGAGCAGCAGCAGGGCGGTAAAGAACAGGTAGGATTGCAGAATGTTGAGGGGCGTATCGGCAAGCCCGTTCAGGGGTTGGAAGAAGTCGTTGCTCACGATCGCGAAGCCGATGCCCAGCAGCAGCAGTTTGCCGAGCCCGCGGCGCCGGTCGCGGGCGGCAAGGTCGATCAGGACGAACAGCAGATAGGCGCAGACCGGCAGCAGCACGCCGTAATGCGGGATCCAGGCGATCGGCGTGCCGATGGTGAAGCAGGTGCCGGCCACCAGGAAGGAGGCGATGGGCAGCCGCCGGCCGCCCATTTCGCCGCCGGCCCCGGCCCTGATCCGCCACAGCAGGCCGAACAGGACGAACAGGATGCCGGAGACCAGCGTCGCGCCATGGACGAGCGCGTTGTAGGCCGGGAAGGCGCTGCCCCGCCATTCGCCGTCGCCGTTGGTGGTCAACAGCAGGTTGGGGCCGTTCTGCAGCAGGCGGTGCAGAAGCCCGTTCAAGGTCTGGTTGGCGTAATAGCTTTCGCCATGCTGGCCCAGGAACGACAGCACGTCGAGGTAGTGCAGCGACGGGCCGAAGCCGTAGAGGGCGCTGGCGGCGGCGAAGCCGGGAATCACCACCGCCGCCCAGCCGATGGCGAACGCCCATTCCCGGCGCAGCAGCGCCCAGATCAGGAAGAGCGACATCTGCGGCTTGATCAGCGTCGATGCGCCGAGCAGCGCGCCGGCGAGCGCCCGCTGGTCGCGCACGTAGAACAGGGTGGCGAAGACGAAGGCGGCGTTCAGCCACACCTGCATCTGGCCGACGGCGAAGGCCTTGACGATCGGGAAGAAGCACAGCGTCGCCACCGCGCCGAGCGCCGCGAGCGTCAGCCGGCTGACCCCATTGCGCACGGTCTGGTCGAAGCCCATGCGCTCCGCCAGTTCGCGCATCAGCAGCGCCATGCCGCCCGCCGTGGCGACGACCATCAGCAGGTTGATCAGGGCATAGACCCGCAGATGGAGCAGGCCGACCGCCGACATCGCCTCCAGCACCAGCAGCGAGGTCAGCGGATATTGGAACTTCACATGCTTGGTGAAGAAGATGGCGTCGTAGACGTTGCCCTGGCCATTGTCATGCAGCCAGGTGAAGGCCGTCATCATCGGTTCCCAGGAATCGAGCGGCAGGCGTTCCGGCGATTTGCCCAGGATCAGGAGCAGGACGTCCCAGACCGTGGTGTCGAGTCCGGCATCCAGATAGGGTCTGAGAACGACGCCAAGCAGCGTGTCGGCACTGAGAACGAACAGAAAGGCGACCGACAGCATCCAGGCGGCGAAGCGGTGATTGCCGATGAGGTCGGCTGTTCCGCCGCCGCCATGGCCGCCAACATCGCCCAACCGTCCCTTCAATGCTCCGTCAGCCGCGCTTGCGAAGTCCTTCGAGTTCATCGGCGCCCACTCCCCGGCATTGTCGCCGGCTTCAACCGCCGGCATGCCCGCGAAACTATGCCAGAGCACTGCGGACGGGGAATGCGCCCCACCCGTGCCGGATGGGAGTAATGCCATTAAACGCCGGGCACCCGCGGCGGTAGCAGGCTATCCCGCCGCGGCTGGTTCTGGCACGTTCGGGCGAAGGGCGGTGGAGGGCGCCGGTCAGCCCGGCTTGCCCGCTTCCCGGTTGCGCGGCCGTTTGCCGGCATCCTCCTTCGGTGTCGGCGGGGCGGCATGCTGGTCGGGCAGGTCGCGGCGCTGGCCGGTGCCCTCGCCGACGGTGACGGTGGTCGATGGCCCGCCGCCGACGGTGTGTGGCAACTCGTCGGCACTGCCCGTTCCCACACCCATGCCCTGGCCGGCGCGGCCGGGAGTGACCGGGCCGCCACCCTGGGCACCCGGATTGGGGATGTCGGCGTTGGAGACGTGGCGGTCCCGATCCTGCTTCTGGTCTTTTTGCCTGTCCATCTGGTCCTCCCGGATTTCGGTTGCCCTTCGGCCAACATGCCGTTCAGCCGGGAGTTCCGGCACTCGCCCGACGGACAGGGGCCGGAACGCCTGCGGGCAGCCACGGTTTTTGAGTCGGCGCCGATCAGGCAACGGCCGGACCGCCGCAGATCATCGAGGCTCCCGGAGACGCCATGTCGCCACAACGCCCGCCCACCTATCCGCCGCCCCATGCTCCCGGTCTCAGCGCGGTGCTGGAACGAAACATCCAGGCGCTGCAAGCCCGCCGCAAGCGGGAGGAGGTGGAGGCGACGCTGCAGGACCGCATCGCCGACACGGTCACCCGCTTCACCGGCAGCATGCGCTTCGTCTATCTGCACCTGATCCTGTTCGGCGGCTGGATCCTGGTCAATCTGGGCTGGCTGCCCATTGTCAGTCCCTGGGATCCGTCCTTCGTCGTGCTGGCGATGATCGCGTCGGTGGAGGCGATCTTCCTCTCCACCTTCGTCCTCATCAGCCAGAACCGCATGGCCGCGGCATCCGACAAGCGCGCCGATCTCGACCTGCAGATCAGCCTGCTGGCCGAGCATGAGGTGACAAAGCTGGTCACGCTGGTCTCCTCAATCGCCGACCGTTTGGGGGTGGAGACGGAGGTCGATGCCGAACTGGACGTCATCCGCCAGGATGTCGCCCCCGATGCCGTGCTGGATGAAATCGAAGCGACCCAGGCAAAGGACCGTCCGGAGTGAATCGCCGGCCGCCGCCGGTCTTTCGGCAACCCACCGTTGCCGAACGCATGGAGGTTATGCGTCTAGGGAATCCCTTGTTTCTGCTTGAATTATTGTTCTTGGGCCGGAAAGTATTCTAAGGTCAAACTCCCCACAATTCCGGGTCCGGCACAAAAGCCGTCCCGACAGAGACCAGTTTCAGGCCCCGGTGACCCGACGGTGATGGCGTCCTCTCACATAATCGTCGGTGGCGCCACCTGGTTCTACCTGTCGAGCCGGTACGGGATGACCTTCGACGCGGTCGCCTTCGGGGCGGCGATTCTGGGGGCGCTGGCGCCGGACATCGACCATCCGAAATCGACGCTGGGACAGATGGTCAAGCCGCTGTCCACCGCGATTTCCAACATCTTCGGCCATCGCGGCGTCACCCATTCGGCGCTGGCCATCGCCGGCTGCCTGTGGGTCCTGCACGAACATGCCGCCTATCAGCGGCTGCTGATCCCCTTCATCGTCGGCTATCTCACCCATCTGGCCGGCGACCTGCTGACCCCGGCCGGGCTGCCGCTGCTGTGGCCGATCAAGCGGCGGCGCAACTTCGCGCTGCCGATCCTGAAGACGGGCGGTTTCTCCGAACAATTGGCGGTCACGCTGATGGCGGGCTGGATGATCTCCGGTCTGTTCGCCAACGGCTGGCCGGAATTTCCGCTGCAACGGCCCTGGCGCTCCGTCGTCGCCGCGGCGCAGACCTATCTGGGGGAGGGCGGCATGGAGAAGGCCGCACCCCCGATCCCCGTGCGCAAGCCGCCGGAAACCAGCCGGCCCAAGCCGCTGAAGGGCTGACTCCCGGCCGTTCGGGCGTTCGGTCCACCAGTCCATCGAATTTGCGGAACTCCGCCTGACGTTCCCCCCATGTCGTCGGCCAAAGACCTGCGCTGCCGACTTTTATTCGGTAAAAACGGATGCTCCCGTCGCGTGGTCCCGAAAACTGGCCGGATGTTCTGAGATTTCGGCTCAGTGCTCGTAATTCATTCTGTATGTACGCCTATATCCAGAATTTAAATCGGAGAAATGGCACAAATACCAGTTGGAAAGGATCCCGGAAAATCGGTTAGCCTGACAGGCATCGGATCGGCCTCCGCAACCCGCCGGACAGGTGCCGCTCCACGCCCCCCGACCAGAGCCAGCCACGCGATGAACCAGATGACCGACCCGAGCGTTGCCCCCGCCTCCGAGCCGTCCTTCTCCAGTAAGGCCCTCTCCACCGGCACCGGCCCCTTCGCCGCCTTCGCCCCCGTCGTTCGTCCGGCCAGTCCGCTGCGTCAGGCGATCACCGCCGCCTATCGCCGGCCGGAGCCGGAGTGCGTGGCGTGGCTGGTGGATCAGGCGACGCTGCCGGCCGAGGTGACCAATGCGGCGGCCCAGACGGCGCGCACGCTGATCGCGGCGTTGCGCGCCAAGCCGCAGGGGCGCGGGGTGGAGGGGCTGATCCACGAATACAGCCTGTCGAGCCAGGAGGGCGTGGCGCTGATGTGTCTGGCGGAGGCGCTGCTGCGCATCCCCGACCGCGCCACCCGTGACGCGCTGATCCGCGACAAGATCGCCGGCGGCGACTGGCGCGCCCATCTCGGCAACAGCCCGTCGCTGTTCGTCAACGCCGCGACCTGGGGGCTGCTGGTCACGGGCAAGGTCACGGGTGTGCTGGCCGACAGCTTCGGTGGCGAGCAGGCGCTGTCCTCCGCGCTGACCAAGCTGATCCTGCGCGGCGGCGAGCCGCTGATCCGCCGCGGCGTCGATATGGCCATGCGGATGATGGGCGAGCAGTTCGTCACCGGCCAGACCATCGACGAGGCGCTGTCCAACAGCCGCAAGATGGAGGCCGAAGGCTTCCGCTATTCCTATGACATGCTGGGGGAGGCGGCGACCACCGCCGCCGACGCCGACCGCTATTACGCCGACTACGAGACGGCGATCCATGCCATCGGCAAGGCGTCGGCCGGGCGCGGCATCTATGACGGTCCCGGCATCTCGATCAAGCTGTCGGCCCTGCACCCGCGCTATTCGCGCGCCCAGGCGGATCGGGTGATGACCGAGCTGCTGCCGCGCGTCACCAAGCTGGCCCGGCTGGCCCGCAGCTACGACATCGGCCTGAACATCGACGCCGAGGAGGCCGACCGGCTGGAGCTGTCGCTCGACCTGCTGGAAGCGCTGTGCTTCGATCCGGATCTGAAGGGCTGGAACGGCATTGGCTTCGTCGTCCAGGCCTATGGCAAGCGCTGCCCCTACGTCATCGACTTCGTCGTCGATCTGGCCCGGCGCAGCGGCCACCGGCTGATGGTCCGTCTGGTGAAGGGCGCTTATTGGGACAGCGAGATCAAGCGCGCCCAGGTCGACGGGCTGGAGGATTTCCCGGTCTACACCCGCAAGCTGCACACCGACGTGTCCTATGCCGCCTGCGCCCGCCGGCTGTTGTCGGCACCCGACGCGGTGTTCCCGCAGTTCGCCACCCACAACGCCCAGACTCTGGCGACCATCTATCAGATGGCCGCGCATCTGAACGGCGAATTCAAGGTCGGCCAGTACGAGTTCCAGTGCCTGCACGGCATGGGCGAGCCGCTCTACAAGGAAGTCGTCGGCCCGCTGAAGCGGCCCTGCCGCATCTATGCCCCGGTCGGCACCCACGAGACGCTGCTGGCCTATCTGGTCCGCCGCCTGCTGGAGAACGGCGCCAACAGCTCCTTCGTCAACCGCATCGCCGACAAGAGCGTGTCGATCGACGACCTCATCGCCGACCCGGTGGCGCAGGCCCGCGCCGCCCTGCCGGTGGGCGAGAAGAACCCGCTGATCGCCCTGCCCAAGGATCTCTACGGCGTTGAGCGGGCGAACTCCGCCGGCCTCGACCTGTCGAACGAGACCACGCTGGCCGAGCTTTCCACCGCGATGCGCGACAGCGCCGCCGTCGCCTGGACCGCCGCCCCGCTGCTGGCGGACGGCGAACGTCATGGCGAGCGCCAAGGCAAGAGCCAGCCGGTGCTGAACCCGGCCGACCACCGCGACGTCGTCGGGACTTGCGTCGAGGCCGGCCCGGCCGACATCGCCGACGCTTTCCTGTTCGCCGAGGCCGCCGCCCCGGTCTGGGCCGCCACCCCGCCGGCCCAGCGCGCCGCTTGCCTGTTCTGCGCCGCCGACATGATGCAGGCGCGCATGCCGACCCTGCTGGGCCTGATCATCCGCGAGGCCGGCAAGTCCACCGCCAACGCCATCGCCGAGGTGCGCGAGGCCATCGACTTCCTGCGCTATTACGGCGCCCGCGTCCGCGACGGCTTTGCCAACGACACCCACCGCCCGCTGGGTCCGGTGGTCTGCATCAGCCCGTGGAACTTCCCGCTCGCAATCTTCTCCGGTCAGGTCGCCGCGGCGCTGGCCGCCGGCAACCCGGTGCTGGCCAAGCCGGCGGAGGAAACCCCGCTGGTCGCGGCGGAGGCCGTGCGCATCCTGCACGCCGCCGGCGTTCCCGCCGGTGCGGTCCAGCTTCTGCCCGGCGCGGGCGAGGTCGGCGCCGCCCTGGTCGGCCATGCCGGCACCCGCGCGGTGATGTTCACCGGCTCCACCGACGTGGCCCGTCTGATCCAGCGCCAGCTGGCCGGGCGTCTGTCGCCGGATGGCGCGCCGATCCCGCTGATCGCCGAGACCGGCGGCCAGAACGCCATGATCGTCGACAGCTCGGCCCTGGCCGAGCAGGTGGTCGGCGACGTGATCGCCTCCGCCTTCGACAGCGCCGGCCAGCGCTGCTCGGCCCTGCGCATCCTCTGCCTGCAGGAGGATGTCGCCGACCGCACCCTGACCATGCTGAAGGGCGCGATGCGCGAACTCCGCCTCGGCAGCCCCGACCGGCTGGCCGTCGACGTCGGCCCGGTCATCACCGCGGAGGCGCGCGACGGCATCACCCGCCACATCGAGGCGATGCGGGCCAAGGGCCGTCGGGTGGAGTCGCTGCCGCTGCCGGCGGAGACCGCCAACGGCACCTTCGTCGCGCCGACCATCATTGAGATCGACGGCATCGCCGACCTGGAGCGCGAGGTGTTCGGCCCGGTCCTGCACGTGCTGCGCTTCCGCCGCGACGATCTGGACCGGCTGGTCGACGCCATCAACGGCACCGGCTATGGGCTGACCTTCGGCCTGCACACCCGCATCGACGCCACCATCGACCGGGTGACCAGCCGAATCGAGGCCGGCAACCTGTACGTCAACCGCAACACCATCGGCGCGGTTGTCGGCGTACAGCCCTTCGGCGGCCACGGCCTGTCCGGCACCGGCCCGAAGGCCGGCGGGCCGCTGTACCTGTCGCGCCTGCTGTCCGTACGTCCGTCCCTCGACATCGGAGTGCGCGGCGACGCTGCCGTACGTGCGCCGGCCCAGGCATTCGCCGACTGGCTGGCCGACCAGGGTAAGGCGGACATCGCCACCGATGTACGGACTCTGGCGAAGCGCTCCCCCGTTGGCGGCAGCATCGAGCTGGCCGGCCCGGTGGGTGAGGAGAACATCTACAGCCTGATCCCGCGCGGCCGCATCCTGCTGCTGCCGCAGACGGAGGAGGGCCTGTACCGGCTGCTGGGGGCGGCGCTCGCCACCGGCAACAAGGTGGTGGTGGATGGCGACGCCGCGCTGACCGCCGGCCTGAAGACCCTGCCGGCCGGGCTTGCCGCCCGCGTCCGGGTGACGGCGAACTGGCAGTCCTCCGGTCCCCTGGCCGGGGCGCTGGTGGAGGGTGACTCCGCCCGCCTGCTGTCCGCCAACCGCCGCATCGCCGAACTGCCCGGCCCCATCGTCCTGACCCAGGGCGTGCCCATGGGCGGCGAGGGCGTGGAGATCGCCTGGCTGATGAACGAGCGCTCCGTCAGCACCAACACCACCGCCGCCGGCGGCAACGCCAGCCTCGTGGCGATGAGCTGAGTAATGCCCTCTCCCGCCCCGGGAGAGGGAGGGCCCCGCCGAAGGCGGGAGGGTGAGGGGGAATCCGGACATGGATCTTGATCCTTGGATAACCCCTCACCCTTCCCAAGCTACGCTTGGGCCCCTTCCCTCTCCCGGGGCGGGAGAGGGAGTTGCGCGCGCAGTCGCTCCGCCGTTTCGGCATCGGCCGGAAAGAACGCCTCGATCGCCAGTTCCGACAGCGTGACATCCACCGCCGTCCCGAAGACGGTCGTCGTGCTGAACAGGCTCAGCAGTCCGACGGACGTGTGCAGCCGCAGCGGCACCACCACGTCGGGATGGTGCCCCTCCGCGCCACCGTTGCCATCACCGTCAGCGGCGGCCGGCGCCGGATACCCCTGCAACTCGCTGCGCAGCGCCACCAGCACCGGATCGGCGCTCGCTTCGATCTGGCGGGTCAGGCGGGACAGCACATGCTCCCGCCATTGCGCCCAATTGCCGATGCGGCCGGCCAGCCCCTCGGGATGCAGGCTGAGGCGCAGGACGTTGACCGGTCCCGCCAGCAGCTCCGCCGACACCCCCTCCAGCAGCGGCGGCACCGCCCGGTTCGCTGCCAGCAGATGCCAATGCCGGTCCACCGCCAGCGCCGGGAAGGGCTCGTGCCCGGTCAGCACCAGATCGACCGCCTTGCGCGCCGCCTCCATCGCCGGATTGTCCAGGCTGTGTTCGCTGTAGACCGGGGCGAAACCGGCGGCGACCAGCAGGGCGTTGCGGTCCCGCAGCGGCACGTCCAGCCGTTCGGCCAGATGGATCAGCATGCCGCGGCTGGGCTGCGACCGGCCGGTTTCCAGAAAGCTGACATGCCGGGTGGAGATGTCCGCCTCGCAAGCGAGATCGAGCTGGCTGAGGCCGCGCCGCTGCCGCCAGGAGCGCAGCAGGGCGCCGACCGGCGGCCCTGCCGGTGCCCTGCCGTTGCGGCCGGTGGTCTGAGAGGTGCCATGGGGCATGGTGAGTGCTCCGAGCCTGGATCTTTTGCCATCGTTGCCGTCATCCGTGGGCGAAGGCCAGCAGTTCCGCGTTGAACCGGTCGCGGTGGGTGATGAACAGGCCGTGCGGCCCTCCCTCATAGAAGGACAGCTTGGCGTTCGGCATCAGCGCCACCGTGCGTTCGGCGAGCGACAGCGGCGTGGTCACGTCGCGGTCGCCATGGACGACCAGGGTCGGCACGGTGATGGCCGGCAGCTCCGTCCGAAAATCGGCCGAAGTGATGGCGCGGTTGCACTCCAGCAGGGCCAACAAGGAGGATTGCAGCGCCATCCCGGTGATCCAGCCCTTCATCTCCGCCGAGGTCTCCTCGTTCACGAAGGGGTCGATGTTGTCGCCCAACCACTTCGGGAAGTCGCGCAGCAGCTGCTCCGTCCGGAATGCCTCGAACAGCGCCGGATCGACGCCGTCCGGGTTGTCGGCGGTCCGCGCCATCAGCGGCGTGATGGTTCCCACCATCACCACGCCCGCCACCCGCTTGGCGCCATGCCGGGTCAGGTAGCGCACGATCTCCCCCGTCGCCATCGAATGGCCGACCAGCGTCACCTCCCGCAGATCCAGCCCGTCCATCAGCGCGGCGATGTCGTCCGCCAGCCGGTCGAAGCCGTAGCCGGACGGCGATTCGTCGGACTTGCCGTGGCCGCGGCGGTCGAAGGCGATGCAGCGGCATCCCTGCTCGGAGAGCGGCGCCATCTGATAGGCCCAGGCGTCGGAGGTCAGCGACCAGCTCGAAACGAAGACGATCGGCCGGCTGCCCTTCCGATTTCCCCAATCGCGATAGAACAGGCGCACGCCGTCGTCGGTCTGGATGAAGCCCATGATCGATCTCCCTGCAAAAGTTTCCAGTTCAGGCGGTCGGCATCTGGTCGAGGAAGCCGGTGACGCTGCGCAGCCGCCCATCCGCCGCCAGCACGGCGAAGTCGGTGCCGCGGGCGAGCGGCTCGCCGCCCTCCGGCCCCAGCGCCCAGGAGAAGCGCAGCCGGTCATTGTGCCCGTCCACGGCCCCCAGCAGGCTGAAGCGCAGGCCGGGGAACTGCCGCTGCACGGCGTCGATCAGCGCGTCCAGCCCGTCATGGCCGCTCACCCCCGCCAGCGGGTCGAGATAGCTGGCATCCTCGCTCCAACCCTGCGCGATCAGGGCGCAGCGCCGTTGCGGGTCGGTCTCGTTCCAGGCGGCGATGTAGAGGTCGGCGATTGCGGCGGGGGTGTGGGTCGCGTCGGTCATCGTCAGGTCCCTTTCTCGGTTCGTTGTCCGGGCCGCCGGATTGTCCCGGCGAACCCAGAATTGCCCGATGGCGGGAGCTGAATCGATTACGTCTCAGGTAATGCCGTACACGAACGATCCCGCGGCGCGCGCATGCCTGCCATCTCCGTCGCGCTGCGGTACGCGTGCCGGCGATCCGGCTAAGGTCCACAACCATCGCCTTTGCCGTCACCGTCGCTTTCCGGATCCTCCATGCGCCTCATCTTCCTGCTCGGCCTCGCCGGGTTCGCCAGCGCCTTTTCCCTGCGCACCACCGATCCGATGCTGACGCTGATCGCCGATGACCTCGGCGTCACGGTTCGGCAGGCGGCGCTGCTGGCGTCGGCCTACACACTGCCCTATGCGCTGATGCAGATCGTGCTGGGACCGGTCGGCGACGCCATCGGCAAGTCGCGGCTGGTCCGGCTCGCCCTGTCGGTCCTGACGGTCGGCCTTGTGCTGTCCACCATCGCGCCGAGCTACGGCACGGTGATGGCCGGGCGCGTCCTGGCCGGGGCCTTCGCCGGCGGCATCATCCCGGCCTCCATGGCGCTGATCGGCGACCGCGTGCCTTACGAGGAGCGGCAGATCGCGATCAGCCGCTTCCTGCTGGCGGTGATCCTCGGGCAGATGTCGGGCTCCGCCGTCTCGGGCGCGTTGGCCGAGGCCTTCGGCTGGCGCACGGTGTTCGGCCTGTCCGCCGGGCTGACCGCGCTGATCTGTGTCGCCGCCCTGATCGGACTGGCGCGCGAGGTGGAAACCCGCTCACCCCTGTCGGTGTCGGATGCGCAGCGGCGCTATGCCACCGTGCTGACCAACCCGGCGTCGCTGTTCGTCTTCGCCACGGTTGCGGCGGAAGGGCTGCTGATCTTCGGCGTCTTCCCCTTCGTGGCGCCGGTGCTGATCGAACATGGCGCGGCCGGCGCCTTCCAGGCCGGGCTGACCATCGCCGCCTTCGCCATCGGCGGCGTCGCCTACAGCGCCGTGGTGCGGCGGCTGATCGCCTCGCTCGGCCAATGGGGCATGATGAAGGCCGGCGGACTGGCGGCCGGTCTGGCCTATCTGGTCATCGCCTTCCCGGTGCCCTGGCCGGTGGTGAGCCTCTGTTTCCTGGTCGCCGGCTTCGGCTTCTACATGCTGCACAACACCATGCAGACCCAGGCGACGGAGCTGGCGCCGACCGCCCGCGGGTCGGCGCTGGCCCTGTTCGCATCGAGCTTCTTCATCGGCCAGGGGATCGGGCCGGTTCTGTACGGCTACATCTCCACCCACACCGGCTTCGCGCCGCTGTTCCTCGGCGTCGGCGCGCTGACCGCCGGGCTGGGCTTCGCCTCGGCCCGGCTGATCCGGCGGGGGCGGGCGTAGGGCCCCCTACAGGCAAGCCCGGATATAGGGCCGGTTCGCCTCCCACAACTCGTCCAGGATGGCGACGGCTGCCGTGCTGGAATTGATGACGGGGTCGATCAGCAGGGCCTGCAGCGCCAGTTCCTTCGACCCGCGCAGCGCCGCCTCCACCGACAGTTGCTGCACGTTGGCCTGGACCGACAGCAGCTTGATGATGCCGTCGGGCAGGCGGCCGAGCGACACCGGGTGAACCCCGGCGGCATCCGCCACCAGCGGCACCTCCACCGCCAGCTCGTCGGGCAGGCCGGGGATGACGCCGCGGTTGATGACGATGCCGCTCTCGATGAAGCGCTTCTGGTTGTGCAGCTGTCCGGCGATCACCGCCACCGCCCGCTCGCCCCAGGACGGCTTGGTCCAGTCATCGGGGATCGGCTTGCTGCCGTCGATGACGCCGTCCATCAGGTCGCGCAGGATGACGCGGCCTTCTTCGTCATGCTTGAAGTCGAAGCCATGCTCCCCGCCTTCCCAGCCATAGGGCAGGAACTCGCCGGTGTGGTCGTCGCTGGGCGTCACCCACAGGCCGAAGGCGTGGAACAGGCGGCGCGCCAGCGGGGTGAAGGAGGGGTCGTGCGTCGCCTCTTTCTCCCGCAGCAGCGGGTAGAGGTCGCGTCCCGTCGCCTTCTCGCGGATCGAGGTCAGCCATTGGAAATGGTTCAGCCCGGCGCCCCAGACATCGACCTCTTTCTCGGCCATGCCCAGGATCTGGCAGATGAACCAGCGGGCCAGGAAGATGCCGTGGCAGAGCCCCAGCGTCCGCACGGAGGTGCAGCGCGACAGGCCCAGAACGATGCGGCTTTCCGGATTCGACAGGTTGATGAACAGCGCGTCGGGGCAGATCGCCTCGACGTCGCGGACGATGTCGACGATCAGCGGCAGGGTGCGCAGGGTGAAGAACAGCCCGCCGGGGCCGCCGTTCTCGCCCAGCGTGTGGCGGATGCCGTGCTTCTTCGGCACCTCGAAATCCAGCTTCCACAGCCGGTTGCGGTCGATGGCGATGGCGCACAGCACGAAGCCGGCGCCCTGCAGCGCCGCCTTGCGGTCGGTGGTCTTCTCGATGGTGATGCCGGCGTCACCATGGCGGTTCATCACCTCGGCCAGCGCCGCCATGCGGTCGAGCGCGTCCTGGTTGGTGTCGACCAGCGTCAGGGTGCTGCCGGCCAACTCGCGGGTGGAGAACAGGTCCTGGAACAGGCTGAGCCCGAAGGCGGCGCTGCCGGCGCCGATGAAGACGATCTTCGTGGTGTTGGGCCCAATGGAGTTCGACATGTAGCGTTTCCTCCGTAAGCGGAGCGGCTGACCGCCGTCTTGTCGTGACAGGCTACGCCTTTCGGAGAGGTCCGCACAGTCCCCGCGTGCACCCGGCCCCGGATGCGCCACCGCGTCGCGCCTGCATCGTTCGCACGCTTGTCCCATGGCGAAGACGATCCGGCTGCGGCATGCTGGGAAAAACGAACGTCCCCGTGGGAGGATAAGAATGGACAGCTTCAGCCAGCCCGTGTCCCAGGCCGCCGATCCCAGGCCGCTGAGTTTCCCGCCCGATTTCCGCTGGGGATCGTCCACCGCCTCCTACCAGATCGAAGGCGCGGTCAATGCCGACGGGCGCGGGCCTTGCGTGTGGGACACCTTCACCGCGCAAGGGCGCATCATGGACGGCAGCAGCGCCGCCGTCGCCTGCGACCATTACCACCGCTACCCGGAAGACATCGCGCTGATGAAGGCGGCGGGCTTCGACAGCTACCGCTTCTCCATCGCCTGGCCGCGCATCCTGCCGACGGGGACCGGGGCGGTGGAGACGCGCGGCCTCGATTTCTACGACCGGCTGGTCGACGGGCTGCTGGAGGCCGGGATCACGCCGATGGCCTGCCTCTACCACTGGGACCTGCCGCAGCCGCTGGAGGATGCCGGCGGCTGGCAGGGGCGGGAGATCATCGGCCCCTTCGCCGACTATGCCCGCGTCGTCACCGCCCGGCTGGCCGACCGGGTCAAGACGTGGATGATGCTGAACGAGCCGAACGTCGTCGCCATCTTCGGCTATGGCGTGGGCGAGCATGCCCCCGGCCACAAGCTGGGCGAACAGGGCATCCTGCGCGCCCTGCATCACCAGAACCTCGCGCAGGGCGCCGCGCTGCGCGCCATTGCGGCGGAGCAGTCCGGCCTGACGCTGGGCACCGTCCTGAACCTGCAGCCGAGCGTTCCCGACAGCGACCGTCCGGAGGATGTCGCCGCCGCCGCCCGCTGGGACGCGGTGTGGAACCGGGTGACGCTGGACGGACTGATGCGCGGCCAGATCCCGGCGCTGCTGGCCGACCGGATGGCGGATTTCGTGCTGCCCGGCGACGAGGAGGCGATCCGCTATCCCATCGACCTGCTCGGCATCAACTACTACTCCCGCATGACGATGAAGCATGAGGAGGGCCGGCCCTTCCATGTCGGCTGGGGCGAGGCGCAGTGCCGGCGCTGGACCGGGATGGCCTGGCCGGTGCAGCCGGAGGGTCTGTACGACCTGCTGACCGAACTCCGCACCGACTACGGCAATCCCGCCGTCTTCATTGCCGAGAATGGCTGCGCCTATGACGACGTGGTGACGCCGGACGGGCAGATCCACGATGCCGAGCGGGTGCTGTTCTACCGCGAGCATCTGGAATCGGTGGCGAAGGCGCTGGCCGACGGCTGCAACGTCAAGGGCTACCTGTGCTGGAGCCTGCTGGACAACTTCGAATGGGCCTTCGGCCTGTCGAAGCGGTTCGGCATCGTGCGTGTCGATTACGACACGCTCGAACGCACGCCGAAGGACAGCTATCGCTTCCTCGCCGAGGTTGTGAGAACGGGGAGGCTTTAACCCTTCCTTCGCCCCTGCCCCTGTACTTTTGGCAATACGCGTCCTATTCGTTAGTCATACGGACGGCGAGGATTGAGGGCGGAGGCCCGGGATGGGCGGCATGACCGACGACACAGACGGCAAGACGGGCGGAAACAAGCCCGCCGACGGCGACGAACCGGGCTTCACCCGCCGTTTCCTGCGGCTGGCGGGCGGCTATTGGTTCGGGCGGACCCGGGTGACCGTCTGGGTGCTGACCGTCGCGCTGATCGTACTGACCATCGGGCAGGTGTCGATCCCGGTGCTGATCAATCTGTGGAGCGAGCGGCTGTTCGACGCGCTCGAACAGCGCTCCATGGACCGGCTGATGACGATGATCGCCGTCGTCGGGCTGATTATCGTCTACAACATCGTCATCGTCGTGCTGCATCTGCGGGTGAAGCGCCGGCTGCAGATGGGCTGGCGCGACTGGCTGACCCGCAAACTGCTGGAGGATTGGCTCCGCCGTGGCCGCCATCACCAGATCGCCTATATGCCGGGCGAGCATGACAACCCCGACGGCCGCATTGCCGAGGACATCCGCATCACGGCGGAGGTCGCCATCGACCTCGGCCATTCGCTGACCTACTGCGCGCTGCTGCTGGTCAGCTTCACCAACATCCTGTGGATGCTGTCCGGCACCATCACGGTCACGATTCTGGGGACCGAGCTGTCGGTGCCGGGCCATCTGCTGTTCGTGGCGCTGATCTATGCCGTGGTGGGCACCAGCATCGCCATGCTGATCGGCCAGCCGCTGGTCAACGCCGTCAACCGGCGCCAGGGCTACGAGGCCGATTTCCGCTTCGCGCTGGCCCGCATCCGCGAGAATGGCCAGACCATCGCGCTGCTGCACGGGGAATCGGCGGAGCGCGGGCATCTCACCGGCCTGTTCGCCGGGGTTGCGCGGGGTTGGAACGGCCAGACCAGGGCGCTCAGCCACATGATGGTGTTCAGCGCCAGCTATTCCGTGCTGTCCGCCGCCTTCCCGATCCTGGTCGCCGCCCCCCGCTACATCACCGGCGCCATCACGCTGGGCGTGCTGATGCAGACGGCACAGGCCTTCCAGCAGACGGTGGGCGCCCTGTCCTGGCCGATCGACAATCTGCCGCGCGCCGCCGAATGGCGCGCCTCGGTGGAGCGCGTGCTGAACCTGCACGACGCGCTGGTGCGGCTGGACCGCGAGGTCTGCGACGTGCCGGACGGCCATATCCAGGTCGTCCGCGCGGACGAGCACAAGACCCTGACCTTCACCGGCGTCGCCATCGACGAGCCGAACGGCACGCCGGTCGTCCATCCCTTCGATCTGGAGGTGCGGCCGGGCGACCGCGTGCTGATCGGCGGCGACGCGACGGCGACCATCCGCCTGTTCCGGGCCGTGGCCGGCGTCTGGCCCTGGGGCCGCGGGCTGATCACCCTGCCTGCCCACACCCGCGTCTTCTTCATGCCCGAACGCCCCTATCTGCCGCATGCCAGCCTGCGTGCGGTGCTGGCCTATCCCGGCACGGCCTCGTCGGTGGCCGACGACAAGGCGGCGGCGGCACTGGTCAGCGTCGGGCTGCCCGACCTCGTCGACCGGCTGGACAGCCTCGACCGCTGGGACGAGGTGCTGTCGGTGCCCGAACGCCAGCGCCTGGGCTTCGCCCGGCTGCTGATCCGCCGCCCCGACTGGATCTTCCTTGAGGACGCCACCGACAGCCTCGACCCTCCGGCGGAGGAGGAGCTGCTGACCCTGATGGAACGCGAACTGCCGAACGCTACCCTGCTGACCATCGGCCACCATGCCGGGTTGGACGCCCACCACGGCCGCAAGCTGGTGCTGGAGCGCACCAACGGCGCCGTCACCCTGCGCGAGGAGGTGCGGGACACCCTGCCGGTGACGGAAAGCGCGGCCTGACCCTTTCTTTTCCGGAAACTTGGAACCCATCCAAAAAGCTGCCACACTGCGCGGCGGACACCGTTCGTACCCACAGCATCGCCGCCCGCACAACCATGGACATGAGCGTGAAGAAGACCAGCATCAACGCGGCATGGCGGGGGCTGGCGAACTGCCGGGGGTGCGGCATCCGGGAATCGGCGCTGTTCGCCGATCTGACCGAATCCGATTTCAACCTGATCCATCTGCCGATCGATGAGATGACGGTGGCGCCGGGGGCGGCGCTCTACCATGTCGGCGACGAGCCGGCGGCGCTCTTCACCGTGCGCGGCGGGCTGGTGAAGCTGGTGCAGTATCTCCCCAACGGCGGCCAGCGCATCGTCCGGCTGCTGCGCACCGGCGACACCGCCGGGCTGGAGGCGGCGCTGGGCGAGCCCTACCGCCACACCGCCATCGCCATTCACCCCGTCCTGACCTGCCGCATCCCCCGCGCCGTGATCCAGCGACTGTCGGAGGAGACGCAGCATCTGCACCAGCAGTTGATGCGGCGCTGGCATCAGGCGGTGGAGCGGGCCGACGCCTTTCTGGTCGAACTCGGCACCGGCAGCGCCAGGGCGCGGGTCGCCCGGCTGTTCCTGACCCTGGTCGACGACCAGAGCGAATGCGACTTCTTCGGGCGGGAGGATGTCGGCGCCGTGCTGGGCATCACCACCGAGACCGCCAGCCGCGTCGTCGCCGAACTGAAGCGGCAGGGCCTGCTGGACGAGCTGCGGCCCAACCGCTTCCGCTGCGACGTGACCGCCCTGCGGGAACTGGCGGACGGGCCGTAGCCCACCGCCTTAAACGGTAAGCCGTCCTCAGGCCGCCCGCATCTCCTCCACCAGCCCGTCGACCTGACCGGCCAGCGTCCGCAGCTGCTCCTGCACGGTGGAGGAGGCCGACAGCACGCGGTTGGCCGACTCCCCCGACTCGCGCGCCGCGTCGGCGACGCTGTCGATGTTGCCGCGCACATGCTGGGTGCTGTCCGCCGCCTCGCCGACATTGCGGGCGATCTCGCGGGTGGCGGCGCTCTGCTGCTCCACTGCGGCGGCGATGGTGGCGGCGATCTCGTTCACCTCGCGGATGGTGCCGGCGATGGAGCGGATGGCGTCCACCGCCTCCTGCGTCACCGACTGCATGGCGGCGATCTGGGCGGAGATGTCCTCCGTCGCCTTGGCGGTCTGGGTGGCGAGGCCCTTCACCTCGCTCGCCACCACGGCGAAGCCCTTTCCGGCCTCCCCGGCGCGGGCCGCCTCGATCGTCGCGTTCAGCGCCAGCAGGTTGGTCTGGCCGGCGATGGACTGGATCAGCCCGACCACCTCGCCGATGCGGCCGGCGGTCTGGGCCAGCCCTTCCACCGTGCGGTCGGTGCGCTCGGCCTCGTCCGCCGCCTTGCGGGCGATTTGGCTGGAGGCATGGACCTGGGTGCCGATCTCCTGGATCGAGGCCGACAGCTCCTCCGTCGCGGCGGCCACCGCCTTGACGTTGCCCTCTGCCTGCTGCGAGCTGCCGGCGGCGGTCGTCGCCTCCCCGGCGGTCAGGTCGGCGCTGCGGGTCATGCGTTCGGCCATGTCCTGCATCTCGCCGGCGGCCTGCGCCACCCGGTCCAGCACGCCGCGCACGCTGCTCTCGAAATTCCCGGCCATCTCGACCATGGCGCGGCGGCGCTCGCCGGCGGCCCGGCCGCGTTCAGCCTCCGCCCGCGCATTGGCGGCATTCGCTTCGTTGGCGGTGTCGCGGAAGACCATCAGGGCGCGGGTCATGTCGCCGATCTCGTCGGCCCCGGCGGCGGGGATCGGCGCATCCAGCCGGCCCTCGGCGATCTCCCGCATGGCGTCGGACAGCGCGCTCAGCCGGGCGACGATGTGGCGGCCGACCACCAGCCAGGCCAGCAGCGCGGCGCCGATCAGGCTGCCGACGGCGAACAGGATCAGCATGTGGCGGCCGGCGGCGATGGTGCCCTCGGTGCCGGTGACCGCCGCCTTCGCCTGGTCCCGCATCGCGGCGATTTCGCGGTCGACGGTGGCGGCGAAGCGCTGGGCCAGCTGCCGGTTCTCGGCCAGCATCCGCTCGGTGTCGGCCGCCGCCGCCAGTTCGGCGCGGCGGAGCGCGATCACCCCTTCCTCACCGCGGCCGAAGCCGATCAGCGCCTTCACCAGCGCCGCCAGCACCTCGGTGCCGGCGGCATTGTCGCCGGACTGGCCGCGCAGGGTGCCGACACGTTCATACAGCGCGGAGGACGCGGCGCTGAAGCGCTTCTCCAGAAGATCCAGGCGGGCGGCGTCGGGGGCCTGCGCCGCCTCGTTCAGAGCGCCGGTCAGGGCGGTGCCGTAGGTCGACAGCTCCAGATTGGTGCGGAAGCGCTCCAACCCGCTGCCGAGCAGGTCCTGAATGGCCCCCTGCACCTGCGAGCGGATGTCGAAGTTGGCGCGCTTGATGTCGCTCTGCACCTTGCGCAGCGGCGCCTTCAGCCCGTCGAGCAACTGGGCGGCCTGCGTCCTGGCGGCGGTCAGCCGCTCGGCCAGCCGGCGGTCCACGGTCCCGCTGCTGTTCTCGGTGCCATCCAGGGCGGCGCGGCGCAGGTCGAAGACATTGTCCTTGCCATAGCCGAACAGGAACAGCGCATCGATCCTGCCGGCGCTGTCGGGGGGCAGGCGATCGCCCAGCGTGCCGAGCGTGGCCGTCACCTGCGACGACGCCTCCAGATAGGATTGCTGCAACTCGCCGATGGTCTTGGCGTCCTGCGCCGTGCCGGAGCGGTTCATGGCGTCCAGCGCGCCGGCGATGCCGCTGCGCAGGTCGTAGAGCGCGATCATCGACCGCACGGCGTCCGACAGAGTCCCCATGTCGCGGTCGGTGCCGCCGTCCAGCGCCATGCCCTTCTGCTGCAAGGCCTCCCCGGCGCCATCGACCAGCGGCGCCAGCGTCTTGAGGAAGCCGTCATAGGTCTGGGCCAGCCGGGTGGACGCGGCCTCGCGCCGGTCATGCAGGGACAGGCGCCGCGCCACGCCGTCGTTGATGCCGTCCAGCGTGGCGATCAGCGCGTTGCCGGTCTCGCGAACCTCGGTCAGCAGCGGGTCCTGCGGACGGCGCCCGGCCAGCTCGTCGACCAGCGACAGGAAGCCGCGGGCGCGTTCCTTGGCCTCGGTCCGGATGCGCTCCCGCTCCTCCTGGCTGGCGGCGCCGTCCAGCATGGGGGCGGCCGAGGCGATGGCGCCGCTTTCACCGGCCAGCCGGGTCGCCAGCTCCATCTCCGGCAGGCTGGTGTCGGCGATCTGCGCCATTGGCCGCTCCACCGCGGAGAAGGACATCAGGCCGACGGCACTGGCCGCCACCGTCATCGCCGCCATGCCGGCAAAGGACAGCATCAGCTTGGCCCGCACGCCGAGACGGCGCCCGGTTTCGGCAACCCCGGACTGTGGGACGGCGGGTGCGGCAGTGGTCATGGCGTCGGTTTCCCCAGGGAGCAGGTATGGGAGAGCAGGTGAGGGCGGATATGGTCGCTGCCGGCCGCAAGTCCGCATTGTGCGCAATCATGGAACTGCAAGCTCCAAGATGTACTTGCGACCATCGGCCACACCACCCCTTGCATGATTTTCGCGGCGGTGAGCAGCCGTCAATCTCTTTTCCGCTAACTCGAAAAGATAGTCATAGACCTTCCGATATGCGGAAATCCTACCCATTGCCGGTGTGAAAATTTCTTCGGCGGGAAAGTCCGTAACCCGCTTCCGAACTGCCAAGCCCAGGCCTATGCGCGTGGATCATGGCCATAGCGGGCAGCACGAAAGGCATCCCGGCCATCGACCGACCCTATCCGTGTGCTTACCCCCACCGGTGAAATGCCGATCACTTGGATAGCGGGACGGCCATACCGATGCCGAGTGGAAGCACCGGGGTGGCGTGGCTAGCTTGGGATCAGCACGTTACCCAAGGGATTTCGAGAATGCCGCAGGATGCCAGCCAGCCTTTCGCCAATCCGTCCTTTGAGGGCTCCATGACCGTTGGGACCGCCGGGCTTCCCCCATCCGCAACCGGAGGGAGCGACGACGGTATGGTCGCCGGCATCCGTTCCGTCCTCGCGGAGTGCGGTGGGCTGGCGGTCGATGCCGGCACCCTCGCCATCGACGACGACCTCTATTCCGCCGGCCTCACCTCGCACGGCTGCGTCGGCCTGATGCTGGGGCTTGAGGAGCAGTTCGACGTCGAGTTTCCGGAAAAGCTGCTGAACCGTCGCACCTTCGAGAGCATCGCCGCGATCCGCGACGCGGTGCGCGGTCTGGTCGACGGGGGCGAGGCGTGAACGCCGCCGCGGCCGCCGCCCTGGCCGAGCGGGCGCAAGCCCCCGCTCAGGTCAATGTCGCGGCCCGTGCGCGCGCCGTCGGTGCCGAGATCGCCGCGCGCCATGCCGATGCCGTCGACAGCGACGGCCGCTTCCCCACCGAGGCCTTCGACGCCCTGCGCGAGCAAGGCCTGCTGGGCGTCATGGTCCCGGCGGAGCTCGGCGGCACCGGCGCCTCGCTGTTCGACGTGGCGGCGGCCTGCCACGCGCTGGCCCGCGGCTGCGCCGCCACCGGCATGATCTATGCCATGCACCAGATCCAGGTCGCCTGTCTGGTCAACCATGGCGACAACGGCTGGCACCGCGACCTGATGGCGCGCCTCGCCGCAGACCAGCTCCTCCTCGGCTCCGCCACGACCGAGAAGGAGACCGGCGGCGACATCCGCAACAGCGTCTGCGCCGTTCAGGCTGACGGCGACCGCTTCACCCTGGCGAAGAACGCGTCGGTCATCTCCTACGGCGACCAGTCGGACGTGATCCTGGTCACCGCGCGCCGCAACCCCGACGCGCCGTCGTCGGATCAGGTGCTGGTGGTGGTGACCAAGGACGATTACCGGCTGGAGAAGACCTCGCTGTGGGACGCCATGGGCATGCGCGGCACCTGCTCCGACGGCTACCGGCTGGAGGCGGCGGGCGTCATCGACCAGATCCTGCCCTTGCCCTATGCCGACCTGTCGGCCCAGACCATGCTGCCGGTCACCCACATCCTGTGGAGCAGCACCTGGCTCGGCATCGCCGCCGACGCGGTCAGCCGCGCCCGTGCCTTCGTCCGCTCGGAGGCCAAGCGCAAGCCCGGCACCACCCCGGCCTCGGCCGTGCGGCTGGCGGAGGCGACGGCCAAGCTTCAGCAGATGAAGGCAGTCGTCATCGCCGCCATCCGCCAGTACGAGATGGCCTGCGGCTCGCCGGAGCAGTTGACAAGCCTGTCCTTCGCCACGGCGATGAGCACGCTGAAGGTCACCACCTCCGAACTGGTGCGCGAGGTGGTGGAGGCGGCGATCCGCACCTGCGGTCTGGCCGGCTACCGCAACGACACCCCCTACAGCCTGGGTCGCCACCTGCGCGACGCCCATTCCGCCGCGCTCATGATCGGCAACGACCGCATCATGTCGCATGTCGCCACTCAGCTTCTCGTCCAGCGGGACGGGTTGGGGCCCTTCGAATGAACATGGTCGACATCACCGCGGCGCAGGCCGCCTATCGCGACGAGCTGGTGGAGTCCGGGCTGCTGATCCCCACCGGGGTGGATGGCCTCTATGGCCGCAGCGGCGTCTTCGAGGATGTGGTTGAGCGTTTCGACGCCCTGGTCACCCGCTGGGGCGGGCAGGACGGGGCGGAGGTCATGCGCTTCCCGCCGGCCCTGAACCGCCAGTATTTCGAGGAAAGCGAGTATCTGAAAAGCTTTCCCCATCTGGCCGGCACCATTCACGCCTTCGGCGGCGACGAGAAGGCGCACCGCACCCTGCTGCGCCGGCTGGAGGAGGGGCAGGACTGGACCGAGGATCAGGTCGTGACCGACGTGGTGATGACGCCGGCCGCCTGCTACCCGGTCTATCCGACCATCGCCCAACGCGGCGCGCTGCCCGGTGACGGCAAGCTGATCGACGTCTTCTCCTACTGCTTCCGGCGCGAACCGTCGATCGACCCCGCCCGCATGCAGCTGTTCCGCATGCGCGAGTACATCCGCATCGGCACCCCCGATCAGGTCGTTGAGTTCCGCGAGCTGTGGCTGGAGCGCGGGCGCGAGATGATGGGGTCGCTGGAGGTGCCGCTGGACGTCGATGTCGCCAACGATCCCTTCTTCGGCCGGGCCGGGGCCATGCTGTCGAACAGCCAGCGCGAGCAGAAGCTGAAGTTCGAGCTGCTGATCCCGATCACCAGCGCTGAGAAGCCGACCGCCTGCCTCAGCTTCAACTACCACCAGGACCATTTCGGCCATCTGTGGGACATCCACACCGCCGACGGCGGCGTCGCCCATACCGCCTGCGTCGGCTTCGGCATGGAGCGCGTGGCGCTGGCGCTGTTCCGCCACCACGGCTTCGACACCGCGCAGTGGCCGGCCTCGGTCCGCAAGGTCCTGTGGGGGTGACCGCCAGCATGTGGACTCCGCATCGGCCCGACGGCTACGACCGCCATCCCCTGCACCAGGGGGAACGGATTTGGCCGGAGACCAACTGCTACGTCGATCTGTGGATCGAGGCGCTGCACGCCCGCGGGTTGGAACCGCGGGCGATGCTGGGCTTCACCGTCACCCAGGATTTCGAAGGCGACCAGTTCACCTTCTTCAAGGTGCCGCTGGAGGATCTGGAGACGCTGTACGGCCTGCGCGTGCAGGAACTGGCGATCTACGACAGCGTCGAAGCCCATGTGGCGGAGCAGTTGAAGCGGAAGGCTGACGGCGGTCTGGTGCTGGTGGAGGTCGACGGCTTCCATCTGCCGGACACCCGCGGCACGTCCTATGGCACCACCCATGTGAAGACGACGGTCGGCATCGTCCGCATCGATCCGGATGCCCGGACCATGGATTACTTCCACAATGCCGGCTTCTACCGGCTGGAGGGCGCCGATTACGAGGGCGTCGCCGCGGCGGCGGCCGGTCCGCTCTTCCCCTATGTCGAGTTCGTGAAGCCGGGCACGCCGCCGCTGGAGGGTGGAGCGCTGGTCACCGCCTCGCTCGACCTGATGCGCCGCCACCTCGCCCGCCGTCCGGCCGGCAATCCGGTGACAGCCTATCGTGCCGCCTTCCCGGAGCATCTCTACCGGCTGCTGAGTCGGCCGATGGAGTATTTCCACCTCTACGCCTTCAATCTGCTGCGTCAGCTCGGCGCCAATTTCGAGCTGCTGGGCGCCCATGTCCGCTGGCTCGACGGCCCGGCCGACGCGGTGGAGGCCTGCCAATCCATCGCCGAGGGCGCCAAGGCGATGCAGTTCCAGCTGGCCCGCACCGTGGCCCGGCGCAAGGCACCCGACCTGACCGACAGCTTCGACCGGTTGGAACGGGGCTACGACACCGTCATGGGCAGTCTGGCCCGGCGATACGGGTGAGTGGCGATGGCCCGTATCCGATCCGTCACCGGACGCCGGCAGATCCTTCTGGACCAGGGATGGACTCTGACCCTATCGGCACCCGGCGGATCGGACGGCAGATTGGATCACGGGGCGGAGAGCATCCCGGCCCCGGTGCCGGGCACCGCCGCCCAGGCGCTCCAGGTCGCCGGCCTGTGGTCGGCCGACGATCCCGCTCCGCTCCATGACAGGGATGTCGTCTACCGCACCCGCCTGACCGGCCATGGCCCCCATACCCTGCGTTTCCACGGCCTCGCCACCATCGCCGAGGTGCTGTTGGACGGCGAGCGCATCCTGACCTCCGACAGCATGTATCTGGCCCACGAGGTGCCGGTGACGCTGAACGGCGAGGCGGAGCTGTCCATCCGTTTCCACGCCCTGCATCCGGTGCTGGCGGCGAAGAAGGGCCGCGCCCGCTGGCGGCCCAAGCTGGCAGAGCCGGCGGGCCTGCGCTTCGTCCGCACCACTCTCTTGGGCCATATGCCCGGCTGGTGCCCGTCGATCCACGCCGTCGGTCCCTTCCGCCCGGTGGAGCTGGTGGAGGAGACCGGGCCTTGCCGTGTGCTCGGCGCCGATCTGCGCAGCGGCTATGACGGGCGGGACGGCCATCTGTCGTTGCGCCTGACGGTGGAGGGGGCGGCAGCCGGTACGACGGGAACGGTGGAGGTCGCCGGCCTGACGGCGCCGCTCGCCTTCGACGGCGTCGATGGGTTCAGCGCCGACCTGACCCTGCCGGGCGTCGAGCCCTGGTGGCCGCACACCCATGGCGAGCCGGTGCTGCACGGCGTGACCGCCCGCATCGGATCGCAAGGACACATGGCCGAAATCGATCTCGGCCGCGTCGGCTTCCGCTCGCTGGCCGTCGACCGTGGTCAGGACGGCAACGGCTTCGCCCTCCTGGTGAACGGCGTCCGCGTGTTCTGCCGCGGCGGTTGCTGGGTGCCCGTCGATCTGGTCGGGCTGTCGTCCGACCGCGCGTCCTATGAGCCCGAACTGCGCCTGATGCGGGAGGCCGGCGCCAACATGGTCCGCGTCGGCGGCACCATGCTGTATGAGGGCGACGCCTTCTTCGAGCTGTGCGACGAGCTGGGCATCCTGGTCTGGCAGGACGCCATGTTCGCCAATTTCGATTATCCCACCGACGCCGCCTTCCTCGACAGCGTGCGGGCGGAGATCGCGCAGCTGCTCGACCGCACCCAGGCGTCGCCGTCGCTGGCGGTGCTGTGCGGCGGCAGCGAGATGGAGCAGCAGGCGGCCATGCTCGGGCTGCCCCGCGCCTCGTGGACCCAGCCGGCCCTGACCGCCGTGATCGCGGAGGAGGCGGCGTCCCGCCGGCCCGACCTGATCCGCGTCGCCAACTCCCCCAGCGGCGGGGCACTGCCCTTCATCGCCAATGCCGGGGTGACCCATTACTACGGCGTCGGCGCCTATCTGAAGCCGCTGGAGGATGTCCGGCGGGCCGGTGTGCGCTTCGCCAGCGAATGCCTCGCCTTCGCCAATCTGCCGGAGGACGATCCGCTGGGCGTACCGGCGCTCCACCATCCCCGCTGGAAGGAGCGGGTGCCGCGCGATCCCGGCGCCTCCTGGGACTTCGAGGATGTGCGGGAGCATTACCTTGAGGCGCTCTATGCCGTCGACCCGCGCCGTCTGCGCTACGAGGACCCCGACCGCTACCGCCGCCTGTCGCGCGCGGTGACCGGAGAGGTGATGCAGGCGGTGTTCGACGAGTGGCGGCGCCCCGGATCTAGCTGCGCCGGCGGGCTGGTCTGGCAGTGGCGTGATCCCCAGCCTGGTGGTGGTTGGGGCGCCGGCTGGGGCGTGGTCGCCGCCGACGGCACGCCGAAGCCGGCCTGGCACGCGCTGAAACGCGCCTTCCGGCCGCTGCGGGTGATCCTGACCGATGAGGGCGTCAACGGGCTGGCGGTGCATCTGGTCAACGACACCGCCCAACCGGTGGAGGCGTTGCTGCGGCTGACCGCTTGGCGGGACGGAATGGTTCCGGTGCTGAAGGCGGAGCGGCCGGTGATGCTGCCGGCCAGGGGAACGGCGACGCTGGCCGCCGCCGAGCTGTCCGACCGCTTTTTTGACACGACTTACGCCTACCGGTTTGGGCCTATCTCACACGATGTGGTGACGGCGCAATTGCTGTCGGCCGAAAGGGACGCGGAACCAATTGACGAGTCTCATTATTTCCCCAAGGGACGCTCGCTGCCACGGTCCGATCTCGGTTTGACTGCGGTGGTGGAGGAGCGGGGGGAGGACTGGGCGTTGCGGATCGCCACCGCGCGGTTCGCCTGTTCGGTGCATGTGGAGGACGAGCGGTTCCAGGCGCAAGACGCATGGTTCCATCTTCCGCCCGGCGTCGAGCGGGTGGTCCGCCTGCGGCCGCGGGCTGGGTCGGGGGTTACGGACGGGATGGCGTCGGCCGGGCGACCGGTGCCAAACGGCGAGGTCCATGCGCTGAACGCGCTGGCACCCGTCCGCTACAGGGGGAACGCATGAAGCCGACACCGGTGGTGTTCGATGGTTGTTTCGGATGGCTGCACCCGGCGCAGGGACTGCGCGGGGTGGTCCTGTGCGGCCCCTACGGCTATGAGGAGCTGTGCGCGCACCGCGCCTGGAAACGCTTCGCCGAAGGGCTGGCTGCGGCCGGATTGCCGACATTGCGTTTCGATTATCCCGGATCCGGCGATTCGGCCGGGGACGACAGCGAACCCGACCGGGTGCGCGCCTGGGTGGACGGCGTCAAGGCGGCGGTCCGCCGCCTGCGCGAGGACACCGGCGTCACCGAACTGACCCTGGTCGGCTACCGCATGGGCTCGCTGCTCGCCACGGCGGCGGCGCTGGAACTGGCGGAAGAGGGGCAGGGCGTCGACACGCTGGCCCTGGTGTCGCCGATCACCTCGGGCCGCAAGGCGCTGCGTGAACTTCAGACCCTGGCAGCCATCGTGCTGCGTCCGGTCTGCAATCCGGAGCCGCCGGAACGCGCCTCCTGGCTGAACGTGATCGGCATGCCGGTGACGCCCGAAACGGCGCTGGCGCTGGGTGCCCTCAATCCTTTCGACCGCCCTGCGCTGCCCGCCCCGCGCATCCTGATCGCCGACCGCCCGGACGGAAAGACGCCGGTGAAGCTCGCCTCCCGCTGGCGCGCCATGGGTGCGGTGGCGGAGCCGATGGGCGTCAGCGGCGTGATGGAACTGGTCCAGCAGCCCCAGGGCGCGCAGGCCGCCGCGGTGCTGGAGCCGGTCCTGCGCTGGATCGCCGCCGGAGCGGTCGCGACGGGAGCGACCCCGCCGCCGGAACGCCCGGCCGGCCTGATGATGCCGACCGCGGTCGAACGTCCGGTCTTCTTCGGGTCGGCGCCGGAGCTGTTCGGCGTCTATTGCACCCCGGTCCTGGCCGATCCAGCCGGCAACCGGCCCGCCATCCTGTTCCTGAACAGCGGCGCCACCCACCATGTCGGCTCCGGCCGCGCCACCGTGGTCCAGGCGCGGCGGCTGGCGGCACGCGGCTATGCCTCGCTCCGGATCGACGCGGCCGGCATCGGCGACAGCCCCGACCGGCCGGGCTTCCCCGACAATCTGCTCTACAACAAGGAGGTGATCACCGACGTCCGTGCCGCGCTGAACTGGCTGGAGCAGCAGGGGCACGAGCGCGTCGTCGTCATCGGCCTGTGCGCCGGCGGCACGCCCGCCCTGCATGCCGGCCTGGGCGACGACCGGGTGGTCGGGCAGATCGTGCTGAATCCCGGCCGGTTCGAGCTGGGCGGCGGCATCGCCGTCATGGATCTGATGCGGTCGGTCGCCTTCCGCTCCACCAAGGAATATCTGCTGGAGGCGCTGAAGCCGGCCCGGCTGCGCGCCAGCATCCGCAAGCCCGCCCGCACCATCGGGCTGGCCAAGCGTCTGACCAGCCGTTTCGTCCGCAAGCTGCTTCTCCGCACCGGCCTGACCCGCCACGCCCTGCGCATGTTCCGTCGCCTGTCGGCGGAAGGCCGGCGGGTGCTGGTGGTCTACAGCAGCGACGACATGACCCTGGCCGAGTTCTACCTGCATCTGGGCGAGGGCGGCCGCGCCCTGGACGGCCTGCCCGGCATCGAGGTGGTCTATCTCGACCGCTCCGACCACAGCCTTACGGTCTGGGAGGCGCGCGACCGTCTTGACCGCCTGATCGACCGCCATCTGACCTGCCTGGAAACCGCCGCCCAGTCGGACCCCACCGCCTGCGGCCTCACCAGCTGGAGCCTCGGCCTTCCGTCGGGGGGCCTGCCGTCCGGCGAGCGGGTGGGGTAGGGGCCGCTTACCCCAGCAGCTCCGCCAGCGACCGCGCCACCACCTGGGTTGCCCGGCGCAGGTCTTCCAGCACCAGCTTCTCGTCGGCGCGGTGGCCGTTGGCCTCCAGCAGGTCGCGCGGGCCGGCGCCGTAGAGGATGGTGGGAATGCCGGCCTCCGAATAATGGCGGGCGTCGGTGTAGAGCGGGATGCCATTCTGGCCGACCGGCACGCCCAGCACCTCCTGCGCATGGGCCGCGAACAGCGCCGCCAGCCGCGGCGCGTCGCCGACCGAGCGGAAGGGCCGGGCCAGCAGGATGCGGCGGACGGTGACGCGGATGCCCTCACGACCGCCGATAGCCTTCTCGATCAGGGCGCGCAGTTCGGCCTCCACCTCCGCCGGGTTCTCTTCCGGGATCATGCGGCGGTCGAGGCGGAAGGTGACGCGGTCGGGCACCACGTTGGTGTTGATGCCGCCCTGGATCAGCCCGACGGTCAGCGACGGGTGGGTGATGCCGGCGACGGCGGAACGGCGCGTCGCCAGTTCCGGCCGGTGGGCGTAGAGCGCGGTCAGGATGCCGGTCGCCGCCTCCAGCGCGTCATGGCCGGTGTCGGGGCGGGCGGCGTGGGCGGACTTGCCGTCGACCTGCACCTCCAGATGCAGGCAGCCATTGTGCCCGGTCACCACCGAATAGGCGAAGCTGGCCGACACCGCGTAGTCCGGCTTGGAAATCCCCTGGTCGAGCAGCCATTTCGGCCCGATCTCGCCGCCGGCCTCCTCGTCATAGGTCAGGTGCAGCTCGACCGTGCCCTTCAGCGCAGCCTTCGACGCCATCAGCGCCCGAAGCGCGAAGGCGTAGGTGGCGAAGTCCGACTTCGACACCGCCACGCCGCGGCCATACATCACCCCGTCGCGGATCTCCGCCCCATAGGGATCGCTCGACCAGCCCTCGCCGGGCGGCACCACGTCGCCATGGGCGTTCAAGGCAACGGTCGGACCATCGCCGAAGCGGTGGCGGATCACCAGATTGGTGGCGCTGATCATGCCGTTGGCCCGCACCAGCTCGGCCGGCACCGGGTGGCGCTCCACCGTGAAGCCCATCGCCTTCAGCAGCTCGGCGGCGCGGACGGCGTGGGGGGCGCAGTCGCCGGGCGGATTGTCGGACGGCACCTTCACCAGCTCCGCCAGGAAACGGACCTCGTCGTCGAAGCGGGCATTCACCGCCTCATCCAAGGTGGCGGCGAGGGAGGGGGACAGGTCGGTCATGGCAGGCGGTCCGTCACGGGATGGAGGGGGAGTTTGCGGGCTGGAAATGGTCGACGAAGCGGGCGAGCACGCGGGCGCCGGCTTCGGCGTCGGCGGCGGTGATGCGTTCGGCCGGGTTGTGCGAGATGCCGCGTTCGCAGCGTACGAACAGCATGGCGATGTCGGTCAGCGCCGCCACCGCCATGGCATCGTGGCCGGCGCCGCTCGGCAGTTCCGGCGCATCCAGCCCTTCGGCGGCCGCAGCGGCGGCGAACTGCGCCATCAGCGCCGGGTGGCAGGCGACGGCGGGGCTTTCATGCAGGGTCTCGAAGCCGATGGCGACGCCGCGGGCGTCGGCGATGGCCTCCAGCCGGGCGCGGACGGCGCCGATCCGCTCCAGCCGCAGCGGGTCGCGGTCGGCGCGCAAATCGATGGTGAAGCGGACCTTGCCGGGAATGACGTTGGTGGCGCCGGGCGACGCCTCGATCCGGCCGACGGTGCCGACCAGCCGCTCCTGTCCGGAGCAGAGCTGTTCCACCGCCAGGATCATCTCGGCGGATGCGGCCAGCGCGTCGCGGCGCAGGGTCATCGGCACGGTGCCGGCATGGCCGGCCATCCCTTCCACCGTCACCGCCAGCCGGGTGGCGCCGGCGATGGCGGTGACCACGCCGACCGGCCGGCCCAGCGCCTCCAGCACCGGCCCCTGCTCGATGTGCAGCTCCACATAGGCCAGCACGGCATGCGGCTCGTAGGCGGCACTCGCCCAGGCGGCGGGTTCGAGCCCGAAGGCGGTCATCGCATCGGCCAGCCGCGTACTGGCGGCGTCGCGCGTCTCCAGCACCGCCGGGTCGAAGGTGCCGGCGATGGCGCGGCTGCCGATCAGGGTCGACTGGAACCGCGTGCCTTCCTCGTCGCCGAAGCCGATCACCTCGACGGCGAAGGGCAGGCGCCGGCGGCGGGCGTTCAGGTCGGCGACCACGGCGATGCCGCTCAGCACGCCCAGCATGCCATCATAGCGCCCGGCATCGCGCACGGTGTCGAGATGGGAGCCGATCAGCAGGGCCGGCAGCCCAGGCTGATCGCCCTCGTAGCGGCCGATGATGTTGCCGACCGCATCCTCGCGCACGCTCATCCCCGCTTCGCGCATCCAGGCGGCGACGAGATCGTTGGCGCGACGGTGTTCCGGCGTCAGGTAGAGGCGCGACAGCCGGCCATCCTCCGCGCTGATCGCCGCCAGCGCGTCGATGCGGTCGAGAAGGGCCGGTCCAGAGAGCGGGGATTCGGGCATCGGCGGGTCCGGACTGCGCGGGGGAAACGGGACGATGCCCCCGGTTATACGCCGAAGCCACCGCTCCGCCCTAGCCCCCGGCCGGTGAAGACAGTTTCAAAGAATCCCGGAAAGGGGACCGTCCAGCGCCTTCCGATCATGCCGCAGCGCAAAAAGGCAGGAGAAAGATCGTTGGGGGTGCCGAATATTGCCTACCACCCTCTGGAAGACCGGCCGCAGACTTCATAAATGAAGCCGAACAAAATCAGCCGATGAGCGCGTGTTTTTGCTGCGAGTGCGAAAGAAACTGCTGAGGGGAGGTGCGTCCATGACGTCGTTCGATCCCGACATGCCTTTCGAAAACGCAACGCCGATTGGCCGCCCGCTGGGTGGGCGGGGTGGTGGCTTGTGGTTCAACGACCGCACCGAACTGGCCCAGGCCCGCACGCTGGCGGGATGGATCATGATTCTGGCGGAAGACCGCGGGCTGGACGACCGCCAGCTGGCCGTCGCCACCGGGCTCGACCTGGAGGATGTGCGGGCGGTGCGGGAGGGAGCGGTGGCGATGCTGCCGCCCCGGCTGCTGAACGGCGCGCTGGCAAGGCTGGAGGGCCGGAACGACGAAGGGCGGCTGCAATAGCTGCAGGCCGCCCTTCCCAACGCTGAAAATACCGAGGTGCGGCGTCAGGCGACGGACAGCACATCCACATACATGTTGGCCGGGGCCGACAGGTGGATGCGGTACAGCATGCCGGACTGGTCGACGATGATGTCGGCGACCGGGTTCTTGGTCGACAGGTCGGTCACCGCGGCGCGGACGTTGCGCGGCAGTTGGTCCAGTTCGACATCGCGGTAGCCGGTCTTGTCGGAAAGCTTGATGGTCTTGTTGCCCATGATGGCAGCTGCTCTGTTCCAGAAGGCTTGAGAGGGGATACTCGATTGGCCGCGGGACAATGATCCCAGCCGGTTAACCAACGGTTAAGTACCCCCTCCGGCCTTCCGACCCTCCGCGCAGGGCAGCAGCGCTTCCGATGCAGATGGCCCCGACCTAGCGGCGGTCGCGCCTCTCGCTGCCCGCCCTCTCGCTACCGGCCATGGCGTTGCCGCGCCGCAGGGTGTCGTCCTCCGGCAGCGCCTGCTTGCCCAGCACCATGGAGCTGTTGTCGAGCGCGGCCACCATCGCGTCCCGCGCCGGGGCGCCGGGACCGGTCACGCTGCCCTCGCCCTGCGGGGCTGCCGGCTCCACCCGCTCGCCCATCCCGACGGCGGTGGTCTGGCCCGGTGTGGTGCGGCCGGCGACGCGCAGGTCGTTCTGCACATGGCCGACGCCCGACACGCTTTCGGCGATGTCCTCCGCCCGGCGGCGGGCGGCGCGGTCCTCCACGGTGCCGGACAGCGTCACCTCGCCGCCCTCGACCTTCACGCCGATGTCCGAGGCGTCGATGTGGTGGTCGTCGGTCAGGCGTTCATTGATGTCCTCCAGGATGCGTTCGTCGGAGCGGCGGTAGTTGCGCGGTCCGACGCCGCGATAGCGCGCCTCCGGCCTCATCTTCGCGAACTCCTCGCTCCAGGGATGGCGGTGCATGGCGGCCTCCGTTTCGTGGTTTGGCGATCGTTGGCCGTTCAACAGTCGGCGCGCCCGGCCCGTTCCCCGGCGGGCGCATGGCGGTTACCGCTCAAAAAAGCCGCAACCAAGTCAACGATTGGGAGTTGGGTTCGAAAAGGGCTTTGGCTGAGGACGTGCCATGACACATTCAAAACGAAGCGTCGCCCTCTGGGCGATGGTCATCCTGCTGGCGCTGCTGGGGCTCGGCTCGCTGGGCGGCGGGCTGTGGCTGATCCTGCTGGGCGGGTCCTGGTACTACGCCATCGCAGGCGTGCTGTTCCTGGCCACCGCCGTGCTTCTGGTGAAGCGGTCGCCGGCGGCGCTGTCGATCTACGCGCTGCTGGTGATCGGCACGCTGATCTGGGCGCTGTGGGAAGCGGGGTTGGACTGGTGGCGGCTGTCGGCGCGCGGCGACGTGATCGCGGTGGTCGGCTTCCTGCTTCTGCTGCCCTGGATCACCCGGCGGCTTGGCGAGCGTGAACCGGTTGCCGGCGAACGGGCGCCGGGCGCCTATCCCGTCGGCGCCTTCCGTGGCACCGGCCTCGCCCTGACCGCCTCGCTGGTGATCGTGCTGCTGGTCGCTGTCGTCTCCTGGTTCACCGACCCGCACAGCATCGACGGTACGTTTCCGCCGCGGCAGCAGACCGCCTCGGCGTCAGATACTGGGGCGGCGGATACTGGGGCTGCGGATGCAGGCACCGGCTCCGGCCCCGTGATCCCGGACGGGGAGTGGCAGGCCTATGGCCGCACCGGCTACGGCCAGCGCTATTCGCCGCTGACCGGCATCACGCCGCAGAACGCCGACAAGCTGGAGGTCGCCTGGACCTACCACACCGGCGACCATCGCGGTAAACCGGGCGATCCCAAGGAAACCACTTTCGAGGTGACGCCGCTGAAGATCGGGAACCGGCTGTTCCTGTGCTCCCCGCACCAGCTGGTGATCGCGCTTGACTCGACCACTGGCAAGGAGGTCTGGCGCCGCGATCTGGAGATCAACCCGCGCAACCTCGCGCTTCAGCATCTGACCTGCCGCGGCCTGTCCTACCATGCGGCCTCGCAGTCGGTCGCCGCATCGCCCGGTCCGGCGACGCCGCAGACGGCCCCGGCCATCACCGACGCGCCGAGCACCGACAATCCCGGTGTCGCCCCCACGATCCCGACGCCGCCGAACCCGGCCGCGCCCGCCACCGGCACCATGCCGGCCGGCGCCGGCACCTGTGCGTCGAAGCTGTTCATGCCGACCGCCGACGGCCGTCTGGTCGCGCTGAACCCGGAGGACGGGTCGATCTGCACCGGCTTCGGCCAGGACGGGCAGATCAACCTGTGGGCCAACATGCCGAATGTCCGGCCCGGCGCCTATTATTCGACCTCCCCGCCGGTGGTGACGGCGAACCTCGTCATCGTCGGCGGCACGGTGCTGGACAACGTGTCGGTCCACGAGCAGTCGGGCGTGATCCGCGCCTTCGACGTCAACGACGGCCATCTGGTGTGGAACTGGGATTCGGCCAAGCCGGACCAGACCGCGCCAATCCCCGACGGCCAGACCTACACCGTCAATTCGCCCAACAGCTGGTCGATCTCCAGCGTCGACGAGAAGCTGGGCATGGTCTATGTGCCGCTGGGCAACCAGCCGCCCGACCAGTTCGGCGGCAACCGCAGCCCGGCGGTGGAACGCTTCTCCTCCTCCGTGGTGGCGCTCGATCTGGCGACGGGGCAGGTGCGCTGGGTCTTCCAGACTGTGCATCACGATCTGTGGGACTATGACGTGCCGGCGCAGCCCAGCGTGATCGACCTGACCGTCAACGGCCAGACCGTCCCGGCCCTGGTTCAGCCGACCAAGCAGGGCGAACTGTTCGTGCTGGACCGCCGCACCGGCAAGCCGATCCTGCCGGTGACCGAGAAGCCGGCGCCGCAGGGTGCCGCCGAGGGCGACCACAGCGCGCCGACCCAGCCGGTCTCCGCCTTGTCCTACGACCCGCCGCCGCTGACCGGGGCGGACATGTGGGGCACGACGATGTTCGACCAGCTCGCCTGCCGCATCGCGCTGAAGCGTCTGCGCTACGACGGCCGCTTCACCCCGCCGTCGCTGCAGGGCTCGCTGATCTATCCCGGCAATTTCGGCGTGTTCAACTGGGGCAGCATCGCGGTCGACCCCAAGCGCCAGATCGCCTTCACCACGCCGGCCTATCTCGCCTTCGTCTCGCAGCTGGTGCCGCGCAAGAACGACACGGAGCTGTATGTCCAGGGCGGGGAGCGGCCGCAATTCAGCCTGCCGGCGCTGAACGAGAATTTCGGCGCGCCCTATGCGGTGAAGCTCGCCCCCTTCGTCTCGATCCTGGGCTTGCCCTGTCAGGCGCCGCCCTGGGGCTATGTCGCCGGGGCCGACCTGACGACCGGCAAGATCGTCTGGAAGCACAAGAACGGTACCACCCGCGACGCGTCGCCGATCCCGCTGCCCTTCCGCATGGGCGTGCCCAACCTGGGCGGCCCGATCATGACCGCGGGCGGCGTGGCCTTCCTGTCCGGCACCATCGACTATTATGTGCGGGCCTATGACGTGTCCAACGGCAAGCAGCTGTGGGAAAGCCGCCTTCCGGCCGGCGGTCAGGCCACCCCGATGACCTACCAGGGCGAGGACGGCCGGCAATATGTGCTGGTGGTGGCCGGCGGCCATGGCTCGCTCGGGACCAAGGGCGGCGATTCGGTGATCGCCTATGCGCTGCCGAAGTGAGGGGTAGGGGAAGTACTTTGCCCCCTCCCCAACCCTCCCCCGCGTTCCGCGGGAGAGGGAGTCAGTGCCGAAGCGGCGGAGTTCCCTCTCCCGCGACAGCGGGGGAGGGCTAGGGAGGGGGCAATCGAAGCCAACCCCTCACCAACAAAGCCAACAAAAAAGCCCGCCCCGGTTCCCCAGGGCGGGCCTTTTCAAACAAACCCAGCCGTCCTCAGCGCGTCGGAACCGGCGGCGTCTGCGAGTAGTCGTAGAAGCCGCGGCCGTACTTCTTGCCGATCCAGCCGGCCTCGACATACTTCACCAGCAGCGGGCAGGGGCGGTACTTGCTGTCGGCCAGCCCTTCATACAGCACCTGCATCACCGCCAGACAGGTGTCCAGGCCGATGAAGTCGGCCAGTTCCAGCGGACCCATCGGGTGGTTGGCGCCCAGCTTCAGCGCGGTGTCGATGGCCTCGACGCCGCCGACGCCCTCATACAGGGTGTAGACCGCTTCGTTGATCATCGGCAGCAGGATGCGGTTGACGATGAAGGCCGGGAAATCCTCGGCCACCGCGGCGGTCTTGCCGATGGCGAGCGTCAGTTCCTTGATGGCCTCGAAGGTCGGCTCGTCGGTGGCGATGCCGCGGATCAGCTCGACCAGTTGCATCACCGGCACCGGGTTCATGAAGTGCATGCCCATGAACTTGGCCGGACGGTCGGTCGCCGCCGCCAGACGGGTGATCGAGATCGACGAGGTGTTCGTCGCGATCAGCGCCTCCGGCTTCAGGTGCGGGACCAGCTTCTTCAGCAGGTCGCGCTTCAGCGCCTCGTTCTCGGTCGCGGCTTCGATCACCAGATCGGACTCGCCGAACACCGACAGATCGGTGCCGGTGGTGATCCGGCCCAGCGCGGCGGTCTTCGCCTGCTCCTCCAGCTTGCCCTTCTGGATCTGCCGGTCGTAATTCTTGCCGATGTTGGCGAGCGCCTTTTCCAGGACCGCGTCGCTGATGTCGGACAGGACGACATCATAGCCGGCCTGGGCGCAGACCTGGGCAATACCGCTGCCCATCTGGCCGGCGCCGATGATGCCAATCTTCTTGATCGTGGTCATGGAGGCTGTCCCGCGAAGGATGTGGGTAAAATGGCCCGCCGCGTCAGGCACCGGTTTCGGCCGGTGACCGCCGCGGCGGTCCGGATCAGCGCGCCTTATCCAAGCTTTTCCGTCAGCTCCGGCACGGCCTTGAACAGGTCCGCGACGAGGCCGTAATCGGCGACCTGG
>NZ_CAMLJP010000031.1 GCF_946480385.1 uncultured Azospirillum sp. | reverse complement strand
ACGGCCGCCTGATCGTGATCGAGATGAACCCGCGCGTGTCGCGCTCCTCGGCGCTGGCGTCGAAGGCGACCGGCTTCCCGATCGCCAAGATCGCCGCCAAGCTGGCCGTCGGCTACCGCCTGGACGAGCTGACCAACGACATCACCGGCACCACGCCCGCGAGCTTCGAGCCGACGATCGATTACGTCGTCACCAAGATGCCGCGCTTCACCTTCGAGAAGTTCAAGGGCTCTGAGCCGCTGCTGACCACCTCGATGAAGTCGGTGGGCGAGGCGATGTCGATCGGCCGCACCTTCCAGGAGTCGGTGCAGAAGGCGCTCCGCTCGATGGAGACCGGCCTGACCGGCTTCAACGAGCTGAAGATCGGCGGGGAGGAGAACCCGGACCGCACCGCCATCCGCGGCGCGCTGGCCACCCCGACCCCCGACCGCCTGCTGGTGATCGCCCAGGCCTTCCGCCACGGCTTCAGCATCGACGAGGTCCAGGCCGTCTCCAAGTACGACCCGTGGTTCCTGGAGCAGATCAAGGAGATCACCGACCGCGAGGCGGCAATCCGCGACGGCGGCCTGCCGACCGACAAGGCCGGCTGGCTGAAGCTGAAGCAGATGGGCTTCTCCGACGCCCGCCTGGCCGAACTGGCCAAGACCAGCGAGGCGGCGGTCGCCGCGGCGCGCCGCATGGCCGGCGTCACCCCGGTCTACAAGCGCATCGACACCTGCGCCGCCGAATTCGCCTCCGCAACCCCCTACATGTACTCGACCTACGAGACCGACGGGACCGGCGAGGCGGAGTGCGAGTCCGAGCCGACCGACAAGCGCAAGGTCGTCATCCTCGGCGGCGGCCCGAACCGCATCGGCCAGGGCATCGAGTTCGACTATTGCTGCGTCCATGCCGTCTACGCCCTACAGGAGGCCGGCATCGAGACCATCATGGTCAACTGCAACCCGGAGACCGTCTCCACCGACTACGACACCGCCGACCGCCTGTATTTCGAGCCGCTGACGGCCGAGGACGTGGTGGAACTGGTGCGGGTCGAGCAGCGCAACGGCACCGTGCTGGGCTGCATCGTGCAGTTCGGCGGCCAGACCCCGCTGAAGCTTGCCGCCGCCCTTGAGGCCGCCGGCATCCCGATCCTGGGCACCTCGCCCGACGCCATCGATCTGGCCGAGGACCGCGAGCGCTTCCAGAAGCTGCTGCATGAGCTGAACCTGAAGCAGCCGGCCAACGGCCTCGCCCGCTCGCTGGAAGAGGCCGAGGCGGTCGCGACCAGGATCGGTTTCCCGGTCGTCATCCGTCCGTCCTACGTGCTGGGCGGCCGGGCGATGGAGATCGTCCACGACATGGCCGGGCTCCAGCGCTACATGGGCACCGCCGTGCAGGTGTCGGGCAAGAACCCGGTGCTGATCGACAGCTACCTGCAGGACGCCATCGAGGTCGACGTCGACGTCGTCTGCGACGGCGAGCAGGTCTATGTCGCCGGTGTGATGGAGCACATCGAGGAGGCCGGCATCCATTCCGGCGACAGCGCCTGCGCCCTGCCGCCCTACACGCTGCCGGCCGCCACCGTCGCCGAGATCAACCGCCAGTCGGACGCGCTCGCCCATGCGCTGAAGGTGGTCGGCCTGATGAACGTGCAGTTCGCGGTCAAGGACGGCACCGTCTACATCCTGGAGGTCAACCCGCGCGCCAGCCGCACGGTGCCCTTCGTCGCCAAGGCCACCGGCACCGCCATCGCCAAGATCGCCGCCCGCGTCATGGCGGGGGAGAAGCTGTCCGCCTTCACCCTGAACGGCCCGACCCCGCCGCACACCGCGGTCAAGGAAGCGGTCTTCCCCTTCGCCCGCTTCCCCGGGGTCGACATCGTTCTGGGGCCGGAGATGAAGTCGACGGGCGAGGTCATGGGCCTCGACCACAACTTCGCGCTGGCCTTCGCCAAGGCGCAGCTCGGCGCCGGCGTCACCCTGCCGGTCAAGGGCAGCGTCTTCGTCTCGGTCAAGGACCACGACAAGCCGGCGCTGGCGGTGATCTCCAAGAAGCTGCACGAGATGGGCTTCCGCATCCTCGCCACGTCCGGCACCGCCAAGGTGCTGAGCGATGCCGGCGTGCCGGCGGAGACCATCAACAAGGTGGTGGAAGGCCAACCGCACATCGTCGATGCCATGATCAACGGCGACGTGCATCTGGTCATCAATACCACGGAAGGCGCCCAGGCGCTGGCCGACAGCTTCAGCCTGCGTCGCACCGCGCTGACCTACAACATTCCGTATTACACCACCGTGGCGGGAGCACGCGCGGCGGTGGAAGCGATTGCCGCACTCCGGAACGGCAGCCTTGAAGTCGCCCCGTTGCAGTCGTACCTTAGCGGATCGTATTAAGGACGGACGACGGCGCGGCGGACCTCCTCCGCGCCGTCTTCGTCCTTGATGTCGCTTTGGACAGGTCGAACGACTGCAAGCGGTGATGGACCGAACATGGAAAAAGTTCCGATGACAGCGGCGGGCTTCAACCGCCTCCAGGAGGAATTGAAGCACCTTAAGATCACCGAACGCCCGGCGGTCATCAAAGCCATCGCGGAAGCCCGCGAACATGGCGACCTTTCGGAAAACGCCGAGTATCACGCGGCGCGCGAACGTCAGAGCTTCATTGAAGGCCGCGTTCTGGAGCTTGAGGACAAGATCAGCCGGGCGGAGGTCATCGACCCGGCCAAGCTGACCGGCAACACCGTGAAGTTCGGTGCGACCGTGACCCTGGCCGACCAGGACACGGACGAGGAGACGACCTACCAGATCGTCGGCCAGGACGAGAGCGACATCAAGAACCGCCTTCTGTCGATCCAGGCGCCGCTGGCCCGCGCCCTGATCAACAAGGCCGTCGGCGACAGCGTGGAGGTCTCCACCCCCGGCGGCTCCAAGCTGTACGAGATCGTTTCGGTCGAGTTCCGTTGATGATGGTTTCCCCTCTCCCCGCGAGGGAGAGGGGACATCAGGCGTACATCACCCCCTAAGCTTCTCTTTGAAGAACTCCATCACCCGCCGGATCGCGTCCGAGCGGGCGTCTTCGTTCGTGCCGACATGGGCGGTGCCGCCGGGGGCGGTGGCGAGGTCCCGGCGCTTGCGCACCGGGGCGTCCGGCGCATCGAAGCCGTGATAGGCGTCGGGATAGACCACCAGATCGACCTTGTCCTTGACCCCGTCGCGGCCGGCCAGCTCGATGCAGCTCTGCGGCGGCGTCCAGTCGTCCTTGCCGCCGACCAGCAGCAGCAGCGGGCCGTCGGGTTGCCAGTCCTCGTTGCTCAGCGGCGCCCTGCAGCCGGGGTAGAAGGCCACGGCGGCGCGGAAGCCGCCCTCCTCCGTCCCGGCCGGCCCGTCCTCGCCTGCCCCATAGGCGGCCAGCACGGTACCGGCGCCCTGCGACCAGCCAATCAGGCCGATGCGCTCATGGTCGACCTCCGGCCGCTTGCGCAGGAAGGCCAGCGCTCCCCAGGCGTCGCGCTTGCGCTCCACCGCGGCGCGGACGGTGCGGTCCTTCAGTGCGGTGCTGCAAACCTCCTCAACGTCGCGCGGGCCGAAGCTGTCGACCATCAGCACCTCGAAGCCCTGCCGCTGCAGGTGGGTGGCCCACCAGACATGGCGCGGCGACACCCGGCCGTTGCGGGCATAGAGGCCGCCGCAGCCATGCAGCATGACCACCGCCGGATGCGGGCCGCTGCCGGCGGGGCGCAGCAGCCTGCCGCTCAGCATCGTCGGCGCCCCGCCGGTCAGATCCCCGTCGGCGGAGGGAAAGCGCACGATCTCCTCGGCATGAACGCCGACGGCGGCCTGCGCCGGCCCCGCCAGCGCCAATTGTCCAAGAGCGGTCAACCCGACACCGGCACACAGCGCCGCGCCCAACACAGCCGCGCGACCGCGGGCGGAAGCCTTCATTCTGCAACGTCTCCGACGTCCGGCGCCGGCCACGACGGCGGCGCTCGCGGTTGCAATATTAATCCTCTGCGATGCGGAAGACCATGGGCGCCCCGCAATTGTCTCCATCGCCGGGAGTGGGTGTCGGCAGCTGCCTTGCGGCGACGTTTGCGCTAGGGTGCGGCACCATGACCGAATCCCCCACCCCACCCTTCGGCGCCTTCTGCCTCTACTGGCTGCGACTGGGACTGACCAGCTTCGGCGGGCCGGCCGGGCAGATCGCGATGATGCAAGGCGAACTGGTCGACCGCCGCCGCTGGATCGACCAGACCCGGTTCCTGCACGCGCTGAACTTCTGCATGCTGCTGCCGGGTCCGGAGGCCCAGCAACTCGCCACCTACATCGGCTGGCGGATGTATGGCCTGCGCGGCGGGCTGGTGGCGGGTGGGCTGTTCGTGCTGCCGGGCGCGCTGGTGTTGCTCGCCCTGTCCTGGATTGCCGCCGCCCATGGCGACGCCGGACCAGTCGCTGCGCTGTTCGACGGCATCAAGCCGGCGGTGGTGGCGATCATCGCCGCCGCGGTCTGGCGGATGGGCCGCCGCACGCTGAAGGGACCGGCGGCCGTCGCCATGGCCGGCGCCGCCTTCCTGGCGCTGTTCGCGCTGCACCTGCCCTTCCCGCTGGTCATCGGTGCCGCGGCAGCGGTCGGCGGCGTGGCGGCGCGCATGGGCCGCCACTGGTTCGCCCACCCGCATCCGCTGGCCGACGACGGTGCCGACCCGGCGGAGCCGGCGCCAAAGCGTAGCCGGCTGCCGGCCCTGCTGGCTCTGTTCGTGCTGCTGTGGCTGGTTCCGGTCGGGGCGGTCCTGCTGGCCTTCGGAAGCGATCCCTGGCGCGGCATCGCGGCGCTGTTCACCAAGGCGGCCTTCATCACCTTCGGCGGCGCCTATGCCGTGCTGCCCTACATCGCCGGGCAGGCGGTGGATGCCTATGGCTGGCTCAGCCCGCGGGAGATGGTCGACGGCTTGGCATTGGCCGAGACGACTCCGGGGCCGCTGATCCTGGTGACGCAATATGTCGGCTTCTTCGCCGGCTGGAACCGGCCGGGCGCGCTGTCGCCGGGGCTGGCGGGAGCGCTGGGGGCGGCGTTGACGACCTACGTCACCTTCCTGCCCTGCTTCCTGTTCATCTTCGCCGGCGCGCCCTATGTGGAGCGGCTGATCCACAACCGTCTGGCCACGGGGGCGCTGGCCGCCATCGCCGCGGCGGTGGTGGGGGTGATCCTGAACTTAGGCGTCTATCTGGGGGTGGCTGTGCTGTTGCCGGACGGCCAGACGGCCGGGCACATGATCTGGACCTGGGCGATCATGCTGGCCGCGCTCTATGCGCTGACCCGCCGCAGCATGGCGATCCACTGGGTGGTGCTGGGGGGAGCCGCGGCGGGCCTGCTCCAGGCGCTCGCCGCATCTTCCCTTTGAAACGAGACGCCGGCCCCGCTCAGCGCCGGGTGGCGCGGGCGGGCGTCTCGGCCTCGTCCTCGACGAAATCCTCGTCCTCGTCGTCCTCGGTCCCTTCCGGGATGTCGGGCGAATCGACGTCGATGGGAACGCCGGGGGTGTGCTTGCTGGTGCGGATCGACAGGGCCGACTTCACATGGGCGACGTTGGGGGCCGCCGTCAGCTTGGTCGTCAGGAAGCGCTGGTAGTCGTCCCAGTCCTCCGCCACGATCTTCAGGATGAAATCATATTCGCCGGCCAGCATGTTGCACTCACGCACCAGCGGCCAGCTGTTGACGAGCTCCTCGAATTTCTTTAGGTCCGCTTCGGCCTGGCTGCTGAGGCCGACCTGGGCGAACACCGTGACGCCAAACCCCAATGCATCGGGGTTGACGTCGGCGTGGTAGCCACGGATGAATCCCGCCTCCTCCAGCGCGCGGACGCGGCGCAGGCAGGGCGGAGCGGAGATGCCGGCACGTCGGGCAAGCTCCACGTTGGTCATCCGGCCGTCGTTCTGCAGATCGCGCAGAATCCGACGGTCAATTCGGTCGAGTTTGACCCGCCGCATGGTTTTACTCGGTCGCTCCGGGGGTGATTTGGAGAAAGGATATTACACGGGCATGGTGTCTACGCCAAGACGGAAACCCCCGCAAGGGCGAGCAACCCGGATAACGGTCTTTTCGCCGCAATCCCTTTCGCAGCCTCAACGATCCGAGTTCTCATGCAACCTTTGACCTGCTGGGTGGTGTCGGACGGCAAGGCCGGCATGGAAAACCAGTGCATCGGCCTGGCGGAGTCGCTTGGCCTGACGCCGGTCGTCAAGCGCGTCCACCTGCGCACGCCCTGGCGCCAGCTGACCCCCTACTGGCGCATCGGCAACCGCTTCGCCGCCGGCCCGAAGGGCGATCCGGTGGAACCGCCCTGGCCCGACCTGCTGATCGGCACCGGACGGCAGTCCATCGCCGTCTCGCTGGCGGTGCGCCGCCAGTCGGGCGGCCGAACCTTCACCGTCCAGATCCAGGATCCGGTGATGAATCCGCGCCAGTTCGACCTCGTCGTCGTGCCGCGCCACGACAAGCTGCGCGGCGACAATGTGCTGGTGACCCGCGGCGCCCTGCATCGGGTGACGCCCGCCATCCTGGCCGACGCGGCACAGCGATTCGCCCCAAAGCTCGCCCATCTGCCGCACCCGCGCATCGCCGTGCTGATCGGCGGCGACAACGGTGTCTACCGCCTGACCCCCACCATCATGGGCGACGTGGCCGAGAGGCTGGCCAACCTGACGCGCAGCCACGGTGCCGGGCTGATGGTCACCCCGTCGCGCCGCACCGGCGCCGACAACGAGGCGATCCTGCGCGCCCGCCTGTCCGGCCTGCCGGCGGAGGTATGGGACGGCACCGGCGAGAACCCCTATTTCGCCTATCTCGGCCTTGCCGACACGGTGGTGGTGACCTGCGACAGCGTGTCGATGACGTCGGAGGCCTGCTCCACCGGCAAGCCGGTCTATGTGATCGAGCTGGAGGGAGGGTCGCCCAAGTTCCGCGCCTTCCATGACGGGCTGTACCAGGACGGCATCACGCGGCCCTTCGACGGGTCGCTGGACCAGTGGAGCTATCCTCCGCTGAACGAGACGAAGATGGTGGCCGACGAGGTGCGCCGCCGCCTGCCCCTGCACCGGAAGCGCTTAGGCCTGTCCTGACGACGCCGGCGGGGTGCGGCGCGACCAATGCGCGCACCCCGCTGGTAAGACCGGTTTGGGTGCGGAGTTCCGCCGCGGGCCATGCCATAAGCGCTGGCGAACCGGCCGTCTCCGAAAAGCACGGTCGGGGCCGTCCTTCCATCCGGAACTTCGCCGCCATGACCACCCCCGACGCCGTTTCCGCCTCCTTCCTGCGTTGCCTGGAAAACAGCCGGCTGTTCGCCCAGCCGTACAATCATTGGCTGCTGACCGAGGCGCTGCCGGAGGCGTCCGCCGACGCCATCGCCGACCTGCCCTGGGGTCCGCCCCCGGTGTCCGACACCTATGGCAAGCGCGAGACCAACAATGCGTCGCGCACCTATTTCGGTGAAGAGAACCGCGCGAAGTACGCGGTGTGCGAAACGGTGGCCCAGGCCTTTCAGAGCCGCCCGGTGGTGGACGCCATCCAGAAGACCTGCAACGTCGACCTGACCGGCACCAGCCTGCGCATCGAATATTGCCAGGACACCGACGGCTTCTGGCTGGAGCCGCACACCGACATCGGCGTCAAGAAATACACGATGCTGATCTATCTCTCGAAGGGGCCGAACTGCTCGCATTGGGGCACCGATGTGCTGGACGAGAGCCGGACGGTCGTCGCCCGCGCGCCCTACGCCTTCAACGAGGGGCTGATCTTCATCCCCGGAAGCAATACTTGGCATGGGTTCGAGAAACGTTCGATCGACGGCGTGCGCAAATCGATCATCGTCAACTATGTCGGCCCCGAATGGCGGGCGCGGCAAGAATTGTGCTTCCCAGACAAACCTGTTGCATAAAACTTCCGTCGTGGTTAAGTGACGCCGGTTTTGGGGGGCAAAGCCATCGTCGGCACGCTCTTTGGGAGTTCCGTAGCCATGTCCATGCTTGATCTGGACAAATTCCGCGCCACCCCCCTGCAGCACGACCCCTATGATTTCCTGTGCGTTCCGGGTTTCGTGAAGCGGGAGTTTCTTGAAGAGCTGCACCGCGACTACCCCAAGGTCGACAAGCCCGGTTCGATCCCGCTGGGCGTCTTCCCCCAGGGGCCGAGCTTCGACCGGATGATCGCCGAACTGAAGGGGCCGGAGGTCTGCAAGGCCTTCTCCGACAAGTTCGGTCTGGATCTGTCGAAATATCCGACCATGTTCACGGCGCGCGGCATGTGCCGGGCGACCGACGGCAAGATCCATCCGGATTCGGCCAGCAAGGTCATCACCGTGCTGATCTACATGAACCCGCCCTGGGAAGCGACCGGCGGCCGCCTGCGCATCCTGCGCTCCCAGAACCTGGAGGATTACGCCGCCGAGGTCCCGCCGGAGGAAGGCACCCTGATGTGCTTCCGCCGCAGCGACACCTCCTGGCACGGCCACTATCCCTTCGAAGGCCAGCGCCGCGCGATCCAGATGAACTGGGTCAAGGGCAGCGTCTATATCTGGCACGAACAGTGGCGCCACCGCATCGGCGCCTGGGCGAAGGGCGTCTTCGGCGGCCAGCAGTCGGCAGGCTATTGAGGGAAAGGCCGAGGGGGGCGGGCTACCGCGCCCCTCAGTCGATCAGATCCTCGACCTCACGGATGCGGCCATTGTCGATCATGAACTGGACCAGTTCCGGACGCTGCTTGCCCAGCGTGCGGTGACGCTGGCGCACGGCGGCGATCAGGTCGCCGTTGCGGCCGAGGATATCGTCGGCGAACTCGATCATGCGCAGGTTGGGCCAAGTCTGGGCCCGGATGCCGACCACCGTCCCCACCGCGTCGGCCGCCGGAAGGTCGGGGCGCGCCTGGGCCAGGATCATGGTCAGCGCCGCGGTGGACCGTGAAACGCCGGCATGGCAGTGAACCAGCAGATGGCGGCAATCCACCGGCTCGGCCAGCAGGTCGCGGCCGAAGGCGAGGATGCGTTCCACGTCGGCCCGTTCCGGCGCGATCTGGCCGCGGGTCGGTTCGATGATGTCGTGGAAGCGCAGTTCCAGCCGCTCATGCTCGCCATAATCGCCGAACTCGCTCGGCTCCGTCATCTCGGGGTCGAGGATGGACAGGACGTGGCTGACCTTGCCGCCGCCGAAATTGCAGAGCTCGCTGAGACCGCAGACGGTCAGGCCGAAAGGCACGAAATCGCTGGCCATCATTCTCTCGTTCGATTGCGGAGGAAGGAAAACAGGGAACCGGGCAAGGGGCTGGGGAGCCGTATTTGGCACCCGGCGCCGCAGCGCCGTCAACCCGGCAGCCCTGTCAAAGAATGTTGAACAGGTAGAGCAGGAGGATGACGGGGATCGGAATGCCGACCAGCCACAGCAGAATACCGCGCACGAAGCCTCTCCTTCCGTCGTTGCAACGGGCGATCCGGCCGGCCGGTGCCGGCCCTCTCACCCGTCATCAACGGCTCAGGCCACCGGTTGGTTGCAACGGCGGAAAGAACGCTCAGGCCCCCTCGTCCCCCTCGCCGTCGGAAACGGCCGGGCCGGCACCCTCGCCGGCCGGCGGCGTCGGACGCGGGCGGCGGGTGCGCAGCTTCTTCAGCAGCAGCGAGAAGGGCTTCAGCGCGGTGTCCATGATGGTCTGGTCCCCCTCCAGCCGCGACAGCAGGAAGGCGCCGGCCTCCAGGGTGGAAACGCTGTCGCGCCGCGGTTCCTTGCGCGCCTGCCCATAGAGCGAGCGGAACTGCGGGTTCAGCACGATGCGGCGGCATTTCAGCAGCCAGGCATTGCGCCACCACAGGGTCTTGGCCTGGCTCCAGGTGCCGTCCAGGACGATGACGCCCTCCAGATCCTCCAGGATGTCGGCACTGTCGCGGAGCGGCTTGCCGTCCTTGTCGACCACCGCCACCTCCGGCCGGGGAGCGCCGCCGTCCTTCACCGGACCGAGATACAGCACGCCCCAGCGCTTGGGATCGACCTCCCGCCCCAGGATGCGCTTCAGCCCCGGCCAGCTCAGCCCGACCTTCACCATCGAATTGGCGAACTGCAGATGGGCGATCTGGGCGGTGCCCAGATTTTCCCGCTTCTCCTGCGGGTGCTGCAGGATCAGCAGGAACACGCCGTTGTCGATCGGCTGCACTGCCTCGCAAATGCACAGATGATTAGGTTTTAGGCAGGTCGGGCAAGAATCGGGTACGGGAGCGCTGTGCATGGGAGGTACGCATTCCTTGAAGAGGATTGGCCCCGAATATGGGTTGGAACGGCACGGAAGGGAACACATCTCACACGGGACGGCGACGATGCCCGATCGAAGGGCGATGCCGCCACGGCGTGTATGACAGATCCTCCAACAATCCCTCGTGTCACACTGGTTCATGTGGGTTCGAGTGGCTTCGTATAAACCGTTTGTAGAGACTTCATCGTGTGTCATGGAACTCGTGTGACGCGCTTAACAGCTGGCCTGGAATTTGCGTAGTTATTATCCAGGCAAACAGGACGACGGGTGGGCCAGGACCGGCCTTGTCAGGCTGATCCACGGTGCCATCCGGCGCTCAGAAGGAGACCTGCCATGCTGCCCGCCCACCTTGCCGACCGCCTGCTGAAGCAGCGCCGCGATGCCGACAGCGCGGAATTCGCCCGCCAGCTGCCGCTATACGCCCCGCTGGATGCGGATGACCCGCGTTGGATGACCGAGCCGGACGGGTCGGAGCAGCCCGCCCGCCGCGAACCCGACTGGACCACCAACTACTGATTCGGCACTCAGCGCGCGATAGCCGATCTGCGGTGATCCGACGAACGACTCTGTCGGTTGTCGGACATCGAGTGTGAGGCCATCGAGTGCAGGGCCATCGGTTGCCGGGGCTGCCATAGCCCCGAGTCGCTTTGCGCGGCCTGCCCAAGGCCGCTTCCATCCTCTTTCCCCACGTCGCGCCAGCCCTCCCCGTCCCAGGCGAGGGTCCAATGGCCTGGGCGACCGCCCCGGCAACGTTCCAGCGCGACGGACCAGCGCGGTTTTCCCAGCCCCGGCGGGCTTCCGGCCGGACGCGGGGCCGCATCCTCCTCCCCATCCAGGCTGGGTGCCGCATCCAGGCGCCAGCGGGTCACCGCGGCGCTGAGCCCTTCCGACCGCCGGCCCTCCGCCAGCCGGCCCTCTGCCAGCCGGTTGCGTCCACCCGACGCACCCAAACCCGCGCTCACGTCCAGCAGGAAGCCGGTCACCCCCGACGACTCGGCGGCGAGTTGCAGCCGCCGGCTGGCGGTGAGGTCCAGCCCCTCCAGCTCGCCCAGCACCGCCGACAGGGCGGAGCAGCGCAGCGCCTCCTCCATCGCCCACAGCGCATCGACCGGCCGCACCGCCCGCACCGCCACCAGCCGATCCGACGTCAGCCCATAGGCTGCCAGCCCCGGGGCATACAGGTCGCGCCCGCGCAGGATCCACAGCGCCGGCGTCCTCGGCGTCGCCAAGCAGGCCAGCAGCGCCGCGGCGAATCCGGTGCCCGCCCCCGGATCCTCCGCCGCCACCGCATGCAGGCAGCCCAGCGGCAGCCCGCCGTCGGGCAGATGGCTATCGACCGGGTCGATCCCGAACGGCAGAATCCTCCCTCCCTCTCCGCCCGCCCCCTCGATCCGCCGGATGCGCGCGCGCAGGTCGGCCAGCACACCGGCACGATCGCGCGGCGCAGCCTCCGCGGACGGGGAAGGGGACGGCAGGACAGGCATGACTCGGCTCCGCTCGACAGGCATATGTTCCTGATATGTTCTATCACGGAGCCATGTCGAGGGGGAGTCTGCGACTCCTGTCTTGTCCTGTGACCGATTGCCCGAAGGCTCGCCGGCCCCTCAGGTCAGTTGGCGATGGGCGTGACGCCAATCTTGCTGCGTGGGGCGGCCTTGATCGTCGGGCCGGCATTGTCGACCGGCTTCTCCAGGGTGGTGGAGGTGCCGCGGCTGCCGCGCGGCGTGTTGCTCTTCAGGCTGAGCAGATGCAGCCGGACATAGGCGGTAGACCCGCCGGCCTTCACCGCCACCCAATCGCTGTTGCGCACCCGGCCCAGCGTGGTCACAGCCTGCCCTGCCCCCAGCGTGGCGACGACGCCCGCACCGGCGGACGGCTGGGCGCGGAGCGGGGTCGGCTTGTCCACCTGCCATTCCCCATAGATCGGTTCCAGCCCTGTCCCGGTATCGGGCGCGGTGCGCACGGTCGGCGGATTCGGAATTCGCTGATACGGCATGCAGCCGGGAACCATCAGCGTGGCCAGGGCCACCATCAGCGGAAGGGAACGCACACGCCGGATCATCGCTCACCTTGATATGGATCGGTGATTTTCAGGAAGGGCGAAAGGGGCTGGCAAACAGGAGCAATGGACCTTCGGCGCGACCATACAGGAGGTGCCCCCCTCTTCGCCACCGCAGCACACCCAACCTCGCTATGCGCTTTTTGGGGCACGTCGCCCGACACCGAGAAAATTAATAAAATCCAATCTTTTTCGCGCCGCCCCAGCGCAGGAGTCCGGCCGCGCGCCGCGTATCTTGACCATCACGACGGCACCTTACGGGGGCATCCGGCCATGATCTCCTCCCTCGGCAGTTCCAGCAGCGCGGCAACGCTCCAGAAATTCTTCTCCAAGGCGGATGCCAACAGCGATTCGTCGCTGTCCAAGGACGAGCTTCTCAGTGCGCTCGGCGGCACCTCGGTCGCGTCCGACAGCGACACGCTGTCCTCGGCGGTCGACAGTCTGGTCGGCAGCCTGGACAGCGACAAGAGCGGCTCGCTCAGCGCGACGGAGTTCAGCTCCTTCTCCAGCCAGTTCGACTATGGCAGCGGCAGCGCCCTGCTGGCGGCGCAGGAGCAGGCGAGCGCGATGCAGCAGCAATTCGCGCAGAACCTCTATTCCAGCCTGGACAGCGACAGCAGCGGCGGCATCAGCACCGACGAGCTGACCTCGGCTCTCACCTCCGCCGGCCAGTCGTCCACCGACGCCTCGTCGCTGTTCAGCAGCCTCGACAGCGACGAGGACGGATCGATTTCCGAGGACGAGCTGAGCAGCGCGCTGAAGGAGGCCGACGCCAACCGCCCGCCGCCGCCTCCCCCGCCGCCCGCCAACGACAGCGGCACGGCCAGCGCTTCGGAGAGCACGTCCGACAGCAGCGGCGGCGCGTCGGCAACGCCCTCCGCCTCGTCTTCGTCGTCCGGCACCGCGTCGGCGGGCGGTACGACCAGCTACGACCCGCTGGACACCAACAAGGACGGCTATGTGTCGGAACAGGAACGGATGGCCACCTATGGCAGCGGCACGCAACAGCAGGCGGGCGGCGTGACGTCCAACCGCCTCAGCGGCGACATGCTGCGGACATTGATGCAGGGCATCAACGAGGTTGCCGCGTAGCCTTGTGGGTTCGGATGCGCGGCACGGGAAAAGGCGGTCGGCGGGTGGCGCCGGCCGCCTTTTCTTTTTGAAAAACGGCCCTCAGACTGCGCGGCCCTCAAACAGCCCTACTGTGCCGCCCGGCGCCCTTGGACAGGTGGGTGTCGAAACGGGCGGCGACGATGCGCATCAGGGGGCGGGCGCTCTCCGGCACATGGACGCGCCGTCCCTCCACAATCGCCACGCCGTCGGCGACCAGATCGGCCATGCCCTCCAGTTCCGCGTCGAAGGCCGACTCGGGCAAGCCGTGAGCTTGGGCGATGACGGCGGTATCGACCGACAGGTCGCACATCAGCCGCATGATCAGGTCGCGCCGCACCTTGTCGTCTGTGGTCAGCGCAATGCCCTTGCCGGTGGGCAGGCGGCCTTCCTCGATGGCGGTGGCGTAATGGTCGAAGGGCACGGCGTTCTGCACATAGCCCTGCGGCAGCGCGCCGATGGAGGAGGAACCGAAGCCCAGCAGCACCTCGGCGTCGTCGGTGGTGTAGCCCTGGAAGTTGCGGCCCAGCCGCCCTTCCTCCTGCTGCACCGCCAGCTCGTCGCCGGGACGGGCGAAGTGGTCGAGACCGATGGCGCTGTAGCCGGCGGCGGCCAGCGTGTCGCCGATGGCGGCGAACTGCTCCCAGCGGCCGAGCGAACCGGCCAGAACCGATTCGTCGATTTTCTTCTGGTGGGTCTTCATCCACGGCACATGGGCATAGCCGAAGACCGACAGCCGGTCGGGCGCCATCTCCAGCGCGATCTCGGCGGAGCGGGTGACGCTCTCCACCGACTGGTGCGGCAGGCCGTACATCAGGTCGAGGTTGACGCTGGTGATGCCGGCCTCCTTCAGCCAGGCCAGCGCCTGCTCGGTGACGGCGCGCGGCTGGATGCGGTTGATCGCCTGCTGCACCCTCTCGTCGAAATCCTGCACGCCCAGCGAGGCGCGGTTGACACCGGCGCGGCCCAGCGCCGCCGCCATTTCCGCAGTCAGGGTGCGGGGGTCGATCTCCACCGCCAGTTCCGCATCGGCGACGACGTCGAAGCGGGTGCGCAGCAGCGCGATGATCGCCTCGAAATCGTCCGGCGCCATCATGGTCGGGGTGCCGCCGCCGAAATGGATGTGACGCACCGCCAGCCGGCCGGGAACGCGCTCCGCCACCATGGCGATCTCGCGCCGCAGATGGCCGAGATACTCGGCGATCGGCTCGTAGCGCGCGACGATCTTGGTGTGGCAACCGCAGTACCAGCACATCTTCTGGCAGAAGGGAATGTGCAGGTAGAGCGAACCCGAGCGGGTGGGATCGATCGCCTCCAGCCAGCCGCCATAGACGTCGCCGTTCACCTCGGGCGTGAAGTGCGGCGCGGTCGGGTAGCTGGTGTAACGCGGCACCCGCAGCCCGTCATACTTGGCGAGCAGCGCGGGATCGACACCGTGGGAACGGGACGGGGCGGGGGCCGGCTTTACGGCCAGGGCGGTGATGGCGTTCATGAGCGACAGAGTGCCGCAGTGCCCCCACCCCTGCCTTGATCCACGTCAAGATCGCGAGGGCGCCTGTTTCAGCGCTTCGCCGCGGCGGCGGCCAGACGCTGTTCCAGATGCTCGTGCAGCAGGTTCAGGTTGGCCCGGTTGGCCTTGAAGGCGATGTCGAACACGGTGCCCAGCACCGGAACGGACCCGCCGGCCCAGTCCAGCAGGACGTTGAAGACCATGCGGGCCACCAGCGTCTTGGGCAGGTCGAAACGGGCGGCTTCCATGATGATGTAGGCGGAAACCAGCGCGGTTGCGGTGTCGCCCGCCACCGGAACCAGGCTGGCGATGCCGTCCAGCCCGACCGGGATGCGGGTGAAGGGGATACGCCAGCGGCTGTCCATCAGGCGGGACAGGCGGCGCAGCCGCTCCAGCCGCTGGAAGTCGATGGGGACCGGACTGCCGGACCCGCCCGGCGGGGGATCTTCGGCAACGGTGCGCCGGCGTGTGCGGATGGCGTCGATCATCGCATCTCCCCCCGATCTGTCGGTCCCGCGCCTGCCGCGCGACTCCCCACCAAGGAAGAACCGGCCAGCACGCCCACGGGTTCCGCCGCACCGGAACAAAGTTCGCGCACCCAACAGATACCATAACCAGCTATCGTTGACGATAACCTTTGCCGATCGACATCAGGTCGCGCGGGCCGCCGCCCGTGTCCGTCCGGTCCCGGCGGCATAGAGCAGGCCATAGCCGACCAGCGCCGAGGCGAGCGAGCCGGTCAGCACGCCCAGCCGCACCGCCACCGCATGCTGCGGGTCGGCGAAGGCCAGCGTCCCGATGAACAGGCTCATGGTGAAACCGATGCCGGTCAGAACGGCGACCCCATAGACCTGACCCCAGCTGGCCCGGGCCGGCCGCTCGACCACGCCGATATGCACGGCGATCCACACGGCGAGGAACACGCCCACCTGCTTGCCTACGAACAGGCCGAGCGCGATGCCCAGCGGCACCGGCTCCAGCAGGCTGGCGGGGGTGATTCCGTCCAGCGGCACGCCGGCATTGGCCAGCGCGAAGACCGGCATGATGAGGAAGGCGACCCAGGGGTGCAGCGCATGCTCCAGGCAATAGAGCGGCGCATCCTCCGACCGCTTGCCGTCGGCATCCTTGACCCGCAACGGAATGGCGAAGGCCAGAACGACGCCGGCCAGCGTGGCATGGATGCCCGATTTCAGCACGCACACCCACAGCACCAACCCCAGCAGCAGATAGGGCGTCAGCGAGCGCACCCCGGCCCGGTTCAGCAGCCACAGCCCGACCGCCGATGCCGCCGCCAGCCCCAACGCCATCGGCACCAGACCGTGGCTGTAGAAGACGGCGATGATCACGATGGCGCCCAGATCGTCCATGATCGCCAGCGCCAGCAGAAAGACGCGCAGGCTGCCCGGCACGCGGTTGCCCAGCAGGGCCAGCACGCCGAGAGCGAAGGCGATGTCGGTGGCCGCCGGAATCGCCCAGCCCTGCAGGGCGCCCGGTTCGGCCTGGGCGAACAGGCAATAGACCAGCGCCGGCACCGCCATGCCGCCCAGCGCGGCAATGCCCGGCAGCATCGCCTTGGCCGGGCTGGACAATTCGCCCTCCAGCACCTCACGCTTGATCTCCAGCCCGACCAACAGGAAGAAGATCGCCATCAGCCCGTCGTTGATCCACAGGATCAGCGGCTTGTCCAAACCGACGCCGCCCGCCGTCACCGCCAGCTTCGTCGCCAGGATCGCGTCGTACAGCGGGGCCGCGGCGGAGTTCGCCCACATCAGGGCGAGCACCGCCGCAATCATCAGGACCACGCCGCTGGCGCTTTCGGTTTTCAGGAAGGTGGCGAGGCGTCCAAGCGTCATCGCGTCTCGTCTTTCCGGTCTGTTGGTCGAATTCGAAGAGTCTCGGAACGGAACACATGGGTCCGCCACGCTTCCGTTGGAAGATGCCGGAGGTAAAATTGCCGACGAAAAATGCCGATTCAGAGCATCGCGGCGAAGTGACGCGCTTCTGCATCTAAGTTGCTGCTGCTGCTCCCATTTTCCGGATCGAATACTTGGGACCGCGGGCGCTTATGCCTTTTGGTCGCTGGCGGTGCTGGGGAGTGGCCGACACAATACAGGCAACACAGCAAAGCCGCCGGCACCGGCCGTCGCAAGACGGATCGGGCCGCGGCTGGGGCAAGGCCGGACAAACGGCCGCCCTTCCAGGAGGAAACGACCATGACCACGCTTTATTGCGCCTGCTGCGGCAGGCCCTTCGTCCGCACGTCCGCCCGCGGTCCGGCGCCCTTCTATTGCTCCCAGGATTGCCGGCTTCAGATGGCGGTCCGCCGACGCGCCTGGAACGGCAGAACGGCCACCCGGCAGACCGTCGAGCGGCAGGAGGTGGAGCCGGCCCCCTTCGGCCGCCTCCCCACCACAGCGGGCGGACAGCGAGCCGCAGCCTCCTGGAGGTGAAACGCACCGCCCCCCGGATCAGCGGCAAGACGGCGGTAAGACGGGGGAAGAGCGGCGGAAAAATGGAACTGGCCCCTCTTGCAGCGGACCGCGGCCGACCTCATCTGGTCGCGGTCACGCTGGTGCCCTGCGGTGCCGGCGTGCAGCCTGTCGACTGCACCCATCTTGACCGCCGGAGCCCCGCCCCTTCATGCTCGACCTGCTCGCCGACCCGAATGCCTGGGCCAGCCTTCTGACGTTGACCGCGTTGGAGATCGTGCTGGGCATCGACAACATCATCTTCATCTCGATCATGGCGTCGAAGCTGCCGCCCGAACGGCAGCACAGCGCGCGCCGCGTCGGCTTGGCGCTGGCTCTGCTGACCCGCCTGGCGCTGCTGGCCTCCATCGCCTGGGTGGCGCAGCTGACCCAGCCGCTGTTCACCGTCGCCGGCTGGGAGGTGTCGGGCCGCGACCTGATCCTGATCCTGGGCGGCCTGTTCCTGCTGGCCAAGGGCACGCTGGAGATCCACCACACCGTCGAAGGCCATGAGGAGAGCGGATCGGCGCCCAAGCACGCCACCTTCACCTCGGTGGTCGTCCAGATCATGTTCCTGGACATCGTCTTTTCGCTCGACAGCGTCATCACTGCCGTCGGCATGTCCGACCATCTGCCGGTGATGATCGCCGCCGTCGTCATCGCCATGGCGGTGATGCTGTTCGCCTCCGGCCCGGTCGGCGACTTCGTCAACCGTCACACCACGGTGAAGATGCTGGCGCTGTCCTTCCTGCTGCTGGTCGGCGTGGCGCTGGTGGCGGACGGCGTCGGCTTCCACATTCCCAAGGGCTACCTGTACTTCGCCATCGCCTTCTCCGCCCTGGTGGAGGCGCTGAACCTGATGGCCCGGCGCAAGCAGAGCCCAGGGCACTGACGGCAAAGGGGGACGCCCTTTCCGGCGTCCCCCTTTCAGCTCACGCTTCGGCGCGTTCGGCCATCATGTGCTCGTAGGCGACCTTGAACAGATCGCGGATCGACACGATGCCGACCGCGCGCTTGCCCTGGGTGATCGGCAGGTGGCGGTAATGCTTGTCGTGCATCAGCTTCAGCGCGTCGACCGCATCGGCGTCGGGCGGCAGACTGTCGGGGTTGCGGGTCATCACCGTCCCCACCTCCACCGCCGACGGGTCGAGGTCCTTCGACAGCACCTTGTTGTTCAGGTCGCGCTCGGTGACGATGCCGATCAGGGCGCCGTGATTGACCACCAGCACCGCGCCGATGTTCTTATCGGCCATTATCTTCGATACGGTGGCAACGGAGGTGTCCTCCGGCACCAGGATCAGCTCCTGCGACTTCACGACGTCCGGAACCAGCTTGCGTTTCATGACTCCCCCGAGACTCTGGTTGTTGTGGACCAGACTGTAGCCAAAGCTGACGATCGGGGAGAACAACGGCATCGCAGCAAAAGCGGCGCCGATTGTCGCAGGCGCACCTTTCGAATACTTACGAAGTTTTTGGGGACGCGTAAGCCGACCCCGCCGACGCTTGCCGCCCGGCGATCACCATGCCGAGCGCCAGCAGCAGCGTGCCCAGCACCACCGCGGCGGCGGCCCCCAGCAGCGCGGCATTGAAGCTGCCGGTGCGTGTCACCACCAGCCCGGCCGGCAGCGGCCCGATGATCTGCCCCAGCCCATAGGCTGCGGTCAGCGCCCCGACCACCCGCGCCGACGCGCCGGCGGACAGTTGGCGCCCCAGCGCGAAGGCCTGCGACACGATCCCGACGAAGGTGCCGCCGAACAGCAGGGCGGAGACCACCGATGCGGTGGGCGATCCGGTCATCGGCAGCAGGATGGCCACCGTCTGCGTCAGATGCGCCAGGATCAGCGACCACCAGCTGTTGGTGCGCCGGGCGACCGCGGCCCAGAACACCCCGGCGCCCATCGCCCCGATGCCGACGACCATCCAGGCGGCCTCGCCCACCGCGGCGGTGCCGGGATCGGTCTTCAGGATCGACACCAGGAAGGTGGCCGACACGATATAGCCGCCGCCCTCCAGGAAATAGGCGACCGTCAGCAGCAGCAGCGGCGCCGACAGCCCACCCGTCCGCGCCGGGGCGGCCCCCTCCGCCTTGGCGACCGCCGCATGGCTTCGCGGCGGCGGATCGCGCACCCAGAGGCCGGGCATCAGCCCCAGCACGGCACAGATCGCCCCCAAAGCCAGCCAATCGCCGTCCCAGCCCAGCCGCCCGCCGAACAACGCGACGAACAGCCCGGACGCGGCGATGCCCACCCCGATCCCGGTGTAGAGCCAGCCGGCCAGCCGCTCCCCGCCGCCGCGGGTCAGCGTGTCCAGAACCATGGCGATGCCCAGGATGAAGATGCCGGCACTCGACACCCCCGACAGGAAGCGCAGGACCAGCCAGACCGGCATCGCCTGCCCGGCGTCCCCCAGATCGAGCCCCATCGCCGCGGTGGTGGCGACGCTGACCAGCAGCGACAGCCGGAACACGGCGGTCCGCGTCGGGCCGTGCGGCACCAGACCGGCACCCAGCGCCCCGACGAAATAGCCCAGGTAATTCAGCGAGGCGAGCAGTCCCGCCCCGTCGGCCCTCAGCCCGGTGGCCTCCTGCATCGCCGGCAGGATCGGGGTGAAGGCGAAGCGCGCGACACCCATTGCGATGGCGAGCCCGATCACGCCGCCAACCAGCACCCGAACCATGATCCACGCCCTCTCGGTGTTCGGCCGGCTCGTTGAGACAGGAACCGTTCGGAAAAACGAACCGTTCGGCCGGCCGATTGATTTGTGGTTCATCATGGCCGCGGCACTGCTCTCATTTCCAATGAATTGTTCTGATGATAAGCTCCACTTTCAGTGATGGGTGCCATACACCGACGGTTGGGGAGAAGTTGCTATGGATCTGGCCGGTTTGCGGGTGGTGAAGGCGGTGGCCGACACCGGCAGCGTCAGCCGGGCGGCGGAGGCGCTGAACTGCGTACAGTCCAACGTCACCGCGCGGATCAAGCGGCTGGAGGAGGATTTGGGCGTCGACCTGTTCCTGCGCCTCAGCCGCGGAATGGAGCCGACGCCGGCCGGCCGGGTGCTCAGCGGCTATGCCGACCGGGTGTTGCGGCTGGTCGCCCAGGCCCGCGACGCGGTGGCGGAGGCGGCCGGGCGCGGCGGCCGGCTGGCGGTGGGCAGCATGGAATCGACCGCCGCGGTGCGGCTGCCGCCGGTCCTGGCCCGTTTCCACCGCGACCATCCCGATGTGGAGCTGACCATCACCCCCGGCCCGACCGAGACCCTGCTGGGCGACGTGCTGGCCGGGCGGCTGGACGGCGCCTTCGTCGGCGGCGAGGTGGCGCATCCCGACCTGATCGCCCGGCGCATCTTCGACGAGGAACTGGTGCTGGCCGAACCGGCCGCCGGGCTGACCACCGACTCCGCGCGCCGCACCCTGATCGCCTTCGGCCGCGCCTGCGCCTATCGCGGCCGGGCGGAAATGGCGATGCGCGAGGCCGGGCGCGTGCCCTTCCGCGTCATGGAGTTCGGCGCGCTGGACGCCATCCTGGGCTGCGTCGGCGCCGGCATGGGGGTGACGGTCATCCCGCGCTCGGTGGTGGAGCGCGATCCCTGGCGCGAACTGCTGGTCGCCCGGCCGCTGCCGGACGCGCTGGGCCGCATGCCGACGCAGTTCGTGCGCCGCACCGACGCCATCGAGACCGCCAGTCTGCGCGCTTTTCTCGAGGCCTTCTCCGGGGACACCGCTTCCGTTGCCGCTTTGGAAGAGGCTGTCCGGGGTGCGACAGGGTCGCCCACATCACGCGCAGGGTTGAACGGCTCGTCTGCGGCATGCTAGGCAGGCGCGGGTTGGCCATCCGGCCCGGTGCCATGCGCGTGCCCAGTCCCGCCGGCACCGCCGGCCGGAACAGCGGAGAAGAGATCATGCCCTACGTCGTCACCGACGGCTGCATCAAGTGCAAGTACACCGACTGCGTCGAAGTCTGCCCCGTGGATTGCTTCTACGAGGGTGAGAACATGCTGGTCATCCACCCGGACGAGTGCATCGACTGCGGCGTGTGCGAGCCGGAATGCCCGGCCGAAGCGATCGTCCCCGATACCGACGACCGCGCGACCAAGTGGCTGGAGATGAACCGCGACTATTCCGGCCAGTGGCCGAACATCACCCGCAAGAAGGACGCGCCGCCCGACGCCGACGAGTTCAAGGGCGTCGACGGCAAGTTCGAGAAGTACTTCTCTCCGAAGGCGGGCGGCTGAGGCCGGACCAGCGGATGCGGCCCGGCTATTCCGAGTCGGGCTGCATCAACCGATTGCACTCCCCGATGTTGCTATGCAAAATCGACGGGGCGGCCATGGCCGGGCGATGGACGATTTCCGCCCGGTAGATTGCGCGTTCCCTTTGTAACTCGGGCGTAACATCGCTATAATGCGCGACCGGAGCCGGCCTCCGCGCCATTGCCGGTTTTCCCTACGCTCCAGGACCTGTGGCTTTTGTGATCGTCGTGGATGGGTCCCATCCCCACGGCGCCATAACTGTCCGGGGTCCTTTTTCGTCCCTTCCACCGGGGCGGCAAAATGGCGTGATCGCGAGAAGTGAGAGCCAATCCACATGTCGAACAAGCTTGACTTCGAAGCCGGTGACTTCGTCGTTTATCCGGCTCATGGCGTCGGTCGGGTCGAAGGGATCGAGACCCACAGCATTGCCGGACTCGAGGTTCAACTCTACGCGATCACGTTTGAGAAAGAGCGCATGACGCTCAAGGTTCCGGTCACCAAGGCCCGCAACGCCGGCCTGCGCCGCCTATCCTCCAAGGACCGCATCAAGGTCGCGCTGGAGACGCTGCAGGGCCGTTCGCGCGTCCGCCGCACCATGTGGAGCCGCCGCGCCCAGGAGTATGAGGCCAAGATCAACTCCGGCGACCCGGTGTCCATCGCCGAGGTGGTGCGCGACCTGTACCGCGGCGCCGACCAGTCCGACCAGTCCTACAGCGAGCGCCAGATTTATCAGGCCGCCCTGGAGCGTCTGGCCCGCGAGTTGGCCGCCGTCGAGAAGATCGACGAGACCAAGGCGACGGAGCGTCTGGAATCGGTGCTGTCCAAGGCCGCCTGAGTCCAGGGCCTGGGTTCCAGGCTCCTCCTATACGTCCGTGACACGAACGGGCGCGCGGCTGCTACGTCACGCCGCGCGCCCGTCTCGTTTTTCGCCTTTGTTTCCGTGGCATGACACGCCTAAACTCCCGCCGCCTTCCGGCAGACGCCGCCGGAACGACTTCGCGAACGACGTCGAAGGGAATCCAGTTTGGGTCTGCCGCCGCGCCTTGCTCTTCCCAACCGTCAGGCCAACCGCCATGCCGCGAGCATCGTCGGTGCCGTCGAGGATGGCAGCCGTTTCGCCTCGCTCGGCCGGCCGCGCCGCGTCTGGGCCATCGGCGCCATCCATGCGCAACCCGACCGGCTGGATTTGATCCATCACGCCATCGGCCAGCGATTCCGCCCTGGCGACCGGCTGGTCTATCTCGGCAACATGATCGGCTTCGGCGACCAAGTGGTGGAAACCATCGACCGTCTGCTGGCCTTCCGAATCGCCCTGCTGGCGATGCCGGGCATGATCGCGTCGGACATCGTCTATCTGCGCGGCCAGCAGGAGGAGATGTGGCAGAAGTTGCTGCAACTCCATTTCGCTCCCGATCCCCGCACGGTGCTGGACTGGATGCTGCGTCAGGGCGTGGCGCCGACGCTCGCCGCCTATGGCGGCAACCTGGATGCCGGAATGGCGGCGGCGCGCGGCGGTGCGGTGATGCTGGGCCGCTGGACGCGTGAGCTTCGGCAGGCGGTGGCCGCGCGGCCGGGACATGAGCAGTTGTTCAACGCCCTGCGCCGCGCCGCCTACACCGGCGGGCCTGCGAATGACACTGCCGCGAATGGCGGGGCCGCAAATGACGGGGCACCCGATGGGGCACCCGGCGGCGATGGCTGGACCGGCAACAGCCGCGGCGGCGGAAGCCTGCTGCTGGTCAATTCCGGCATTGATCCCCGGCGCCCGCTGACCGGCCAGGGCGACGCCTTCTGGTGGGGCAGCACCGGCTTCGCCCGGCTGGAGCAGACCTATGGCGGCTTCAATCGTCTGGTGCGCGGCTACGATCCCGGCTGGGCGCCGGAAAACCCCGGCGTAGATGTCGGACCGGTGACGGTGACGCTGGACGGCGGCTGCGGCCGCGGCGGCCACCTCGTTTGCGCCTGTTTCGATTCTTTCGGCGAAATGCTGGACCTTTTCCAAGCGTGACCCATCCTTAGGTCCAGCCTGACCTTTCAGCCCGTCCGCCCCCTTCGCCCGTATAGGTCCGGCCACACATCCGACAGCCGTTTCCTGGGCTGCCGGCAAAAAATCTCCGTTCCCTGTGATCCGCTCCCCCTACACCTGCGTATGATTCCGCAACAGGGCGCGCTCATGCTTGTTGTCTAACCCGACGGCATCGACCGGGGGCAGGCGGCAAAGCGGCGAAGACCCGATAGTACGGGGATATGCGAAGGAACACGATGCCGCCCAGACGGGAAGGAAGGGACGGATGGCATACATCGACGATCCGGAGACTCAGCGTGCTAATCTGAGCTTCATCAAGGCATCCATGCGCGAACCGTTGCTGTCGCGCGACCATGAATTCGACCTCGCCCGAAAATGGCGTGAGGGTCATGACGAACGGGCGCTGCATCAGCTGGTCCGGGCCTATACCCGTCTGGTGGTGGCCACCGCGTCGCGCTTCCGCAATTACGGCTTGCCGATGGGCGATCTCGTCCAGGAGGGCAATGTCGGCCTGATGCAGGCGGCCAGCCGCTTCGAGCCCGACCGCGAGGTGCGTTTCTCCACCTACGCCGCCTGGTGGATCCGTTCGGCCATGCAGGACTACATCCTGCGCAACTGGTCGATCGTGCGGACCGGCACCACCGCCGCGCAGAAATCCCTGTTCTTCAACCTGCGCCGCCTGCGCGCCAAGATCGACAGCGCCACCCGGAACGGCAGCGGCGCGCCGCTGACCAGGGAAGGCCGCGAGTGGATCGCGGGCGAACTGAATGTCGATGTCGCCGAGGTCGAGGCGATGGAGATGCGGCTGTCCGGCTCCGACCAGTCGCTGAACACGCCGGTGGCCGACGGCTCCGACGACGATTGGCAGGATTTCCTGGCCGACCAGCGCCCCTCGCCCGAGGACGTGGTGATCGGCATGCGCGACGCCAACACGCGCTCGCAGTGGCTGGCCGAGGCGTTGGGCGAACTGAGCCCACGCGAACGCACCATCATCCGCGAACGCCGGCTGCGCGAGGAAGGCGCCACGCTGGAGGAACTCGGCCGCGAACTGGGCGTCAGCAAGGAACGCGTGCGCCAGTTGGAGCATCGGGCGCTGCTGAAACTGCGCCAGTCGATGCTGAAGCGGGTCGAGGATTCCGACGATCTGCTGGCGGAGGCGTGAGGTAGAGCCCTCTCCCGCCCCGGGAGAGGGAGGGGACCCGCCGCGAAGCGGTGGGGAGGGTGAGGGGCATTGCGGACATGGATTTATGATCCTTGCCTGACCCCTCACCCTTCCCATGCTTTGCATGGGCCCCTTCCCTCTCCCGAGGCGGGAGAGGGAGAGTTATCACCACCTCAATGCCGGAAGTGCCGCATTCCGGTCAGCACCATCGCCAGACCCTTTTCGTCCGCGGCGGCGATGACGTCGGCGTCGCGGATCGAACCACCCGGCTGGATCACCGCCGTCACCCCCGCTTCCGCCGCGGCCAGCAGGCCATCGGCGAAGGGGAAGAAGGCATCCGACGCGACGACCGAGCCCTTGGTCAGCGGCTCCGACAGGCCGGCGGCCTTGGCGGCTTCGGCCGACTTGATGGCGGCGATGCGGGCCGAATCCACACGGCTCATCTGGCCGGCACCGACGCCCACCGTGGCGCCGTTCTTGGCATAGACGATGGCGTTCGACTTGACGTGCTTGGCGACGCGGAAGGCGAACAGCAGGTCGGCAAATTCCTGTTCGGTCGGCGCCCGCTTGGTGACGACCTTCAGCTCGGCCGGGTTGACGCGGCCGCTGTCGCGGTTCTGCAGCAGGAAGCCGCCCGACAGCTGCTTGATCGTCATGCCGGGCTCGGCCGGGTCCGGCACGTCCTTGGTCAGCAGGACGCGCAGGTTCTTCTTGGTCGCCAGCAGGGCGCGGGCGGCCTCGTCGGCGTCCGGAGCGATCACCACCTCGGCGAACAGCTTGGAGATTTCCTCGGCCGTCTCGGCGTCCAGGCTGCGGTTGACGGCGATGATGCCGCCGAAGGCGCTGACCGGGTCGCACAGCAGGGCCGACCTGTAGGCCTCCAGCAGGTTGGCACCCTGGGCAACGCCGCAGGGGTTGGCGTGCTTGATGATGGCGACGGCCGGCTGCTCGAACTCCGCCACCAGCTCGAAGGCGGCGTCGGTGTCGTTCAGGTTGTTGTAGGACAGCTCCTTGCCCTGCAGCTGCACGGCGGTGGCGACGCCCGGACGCTTCTCGCCGGTGACGTAGAAGGCCGCCTGCTGGTGCGGGTTCTCGCCATAGCGCAGGGTCTGGGCCAGGGATCCCGACAGGGTGGTGCGCGGCGGGAAGGTCTCGCCCAGCTGGCCGGCCAGCCAGGTCGAGATGGCGGCGTCGTAGGCGGCAGTGCGGGCATAGGCGCGCTGTGCCAGCTTGCGGCGCAGGGCCAGCGTGACGCAGCCGTCATGGGTCGCCAGCTCGTCCAGCACCGCCTCGTAATCGGACGGCTCGGTGACGATGGCGACGAAATCGTGGTTCTTGGCGGCGGCGCGGATCATCGCCGGCCCGCCGATGTCGATGTTCTCGACGCAGTCGTCATAGGCCGCGCCCTTGGCGACCGTCGCCTCGAACGGGTAGAGGTTGACCACCACCAGATCGATGCCGGGGATGTCGTGCTGCGCCATCGCGTCGGCATGGATGTCGCGGCGGGCCAGGATGCCGCCATGGACGCGCGGGTGCAGCGTCTTGACGCGGCCGTCCATGATCTCCGGAAAGCCGGTGTGGTCGGAGACCTCCTTCACCGGGACGCCGGCCTCGGCCAGACGCTGGGCCGAGCCGCCGGTCGACAGGATCTCGACACCGCGGGCGGCGAGCGCCTTGCCCAGCTCCACCAGACCGGCCTTGTCTGACACGGAAATCAGGGCGCGGGTGATGCGGACCTTGTCGGGGGCGGGGGCGTGGTTGGCTTTGGGCGGGCTCATGGCGTCATCCTGATCGCTGCGGGTGGTGCGTTGGGCCGCAGGCAACCGGGGAGACCCGGACAAGCACGGAAGAAGAAAAGCACGGACGGCCACGGAAATACCGCTCGGCTGTGCTTATCCCCGCCCGCCCCCGGCGATGCCGGCCAGGACGGACATGGATAAGCACGGCGTGACGAGTCCCGTGGTCGTCCGTGCCCCAAATCCCGTGTTCATCCGTGTTTCCACGCCTCTTCCGAACGGAATAGGCCCGGCCACCGCGGATGGGCGCGATTTACGCCGCCTTGCGCTCGCGGCGCAAGGCCCATTTCACCGTCAGGCCTTCGGGGCCGCATTGTCCCTGCATCATGATCTGCCGGCTGCGGCGCGGCTCGTCCCCGCTGCCGAGATAGACGCTCTCCGCCACCTCCAGCACGGCGCCGGTCACCCGCATGCGCCAGGCATTGCCGCTGGGCAGGCGCAACAACACCTGATCGTTGCGCCCATCGCCCTGCCCTTGGACCGGCACCACCTCGACATAGGGATGCAGGTGGAAGCGGATGGCGTAGGGCTGCGGCTGCGGCGTGGCGCCGATCACCGGCTCCAGCGTGTCCTCGCCGCGCAGATCCTCTCCATTATCGGCCAGATAGACGCGGCGCCGGTGCAGCAGGCCGAAGCCCTTGCTGTAGCCGTTGTGGCTGGCGACCACCAGCATGGCACCGTCCGATTCCTGCCGTTCGCAGCTGACATTCGTCGGCCGGCGGCCCAGACCGCCCTTCTCCAGCACTTCCGACGAGTTGGTGTCGGCCACCACCATGGTCGAATGGGCGGAGGTCCCGGCCAGCGCCGCACGCCAGGGACCGCGATGGGACGGATGGCTGCCGCAATTGACGATCAGCCGCTCCTTGTTGACGGAGACCTCCATCGACAGGGTGCCGGCATGGGCGGTGCGGTCCAGCCCGACCGGCGGCGGCGCGCCGGTGTCGAGCAGAACCAGCGTGCGCCCGGCGAGCAGACGCTCGAATCCGGTGTGCGGCGCGCTTTTCAGCGGACGGCCGCGGGCGTCGGCCTGGGCCAACACCGTGTCGATCAGCGCCGGCTCCTCCTCCCGCCCGCCGTTGAACAGGGCGAGCCCGCCATCGACATGGCGGAAGAAACGCAAGGCCGGCGTCATGCGGTCAATGGCGTGCTGGAGGCTTTCCGGCACCTCCTCCTTTGCCACGCGCAGCACGGCGCGCATGTCGATCAGGTCGCGCAGAACCCGCATCTGGATCGACGGGTTGCGCTCGACATGGCCGCCGTCGGGCAGGATCTGGCGCGGCAGCTCCTTGTCGAGCAGGCGCAACGCCTCCCGCGCCGCCTTGTCCTGGTCGGGCAGGCAATAGCCGCCATAAAGCAGGCCCTTGATCGCGCCGATCAGCCGTTCGCCGTCAAGCTTGGCCGGCGCCACCCGCAGCAGGTGGCGAAGCTGGCGGGCCATGCTCTCGAACACCCGCGCACGGAACTCGTCGTCGGCGGACGCGCAGTAGAAGTCATGCAGACCGATCCAACTGGCCAGCCGCACGCCCAGAACGTCGGGCGCCCAGCTCTGCGCGTGCCAGCCGCCATTCTGGTCCAGCCACGACCACACCAGCACCCGCGCCCGGCGCCGCGCGGTGTCGCCGCCGACCGCCCGCAGGTCGCGCAGCCACTCGAACCCATGGGCGGCACGCAACCAACCGACGCTGGCGCCCTGGGGCCGCCAGTTGGGCGCACCGTTGGGATCGACCATGACCGGCTGCCCAGCGAAGCTCATGCGGCCGGCCAGCATGGCGTTGCCGGTGTCGGTGTCGCCCGGCCAGGGATCGGGCGGGATCACCGCCAGCGCACCCGGCGCCTTGCCGCCCAGCATCAGGGCGTAGAGGGGATTCCCATAGGCAAGGCGCGCCATGCCGCTGCGAAACCGTCCGTTCCCGTCGCCCATCTGCGCCGACTCCTTCAGGACCGCGAGCGGCGTCGACGGCCGGCGGAGGGTGATGATGCGGTGCGGGAGAACGCGGACGGAAGCATGGCTCGTGTCGTATCAATTCGCCGCCCGCACCGCAAGACGGGCCTGGGATTTATCCCGCGGTGCGGACCTTATAGGCCTCTCAGTCCGGACGTCGGCGCAGGCGCGCCACGAAGAAGCCGTCGATCCCGCCGAGGTCGGCCAGCATGCCCGGAAGGCTGCGAACCTCCCCAACCTCGTTGATCGGCTCCGACAGGCCGCCGAGTTCGTCGGCGGTCACAGGCCAACGCTCCACCCGCTTGTCCTGTTCCAGCAGGCGGGCGATCTGCGCCTCCCCTTCCTCCGGCTGGATCGAGCAGGTGCAGTAGATCAGCGTGCCGCCGGGCCTCACCAGCTCGACCGAGCGGGCGAGCAGCCGGGACTGGGCGCGGGCCAGCTTGGCGATGTCGTCCGGCGTCTTGACGCGCAGGATGTCGGGATGGCGCCGGATCGCGCCCGTGGCCGAACAGGGCGCATCGAGCAGCACGGCGTCGGCCGGCTCCTCCGGTTCCCAGGTGGCGGCATCGGCGGCCAGCACTTCGGCCTCCAGCCGCAGGCGCTTCAGGTTCTCCGTCACCCGCTCCAGCCGGCGGGCCGAGCGGTCGATGGCGGTGACCTGCGCGCCCTGCACCACCAGCTGCGCCGTCTTGCCGCCGGGGGCAGCGCACAGGTCGAACACCCGCTTACCGGCCAGATTACCGAACAGCTTGGCCGGCAGCGAGGCGGCGAGATCCTGGATCCACCATTCCCCGTCCTCGAAACCGGGAAGCTCGGTCACCGACCCACCGGGCGGACGGCGCAGCGAGTCGGTCGGCAGCAGGGTGGCGCCCAGCCGCTCGGCCCAGCCCTCCGGATCCGACTTCACCGTGATGTCGAGCGGCGCCTCGTGCAGGTGCGCCTCGACGATGCCGCGGGTGCGGGCGGTGCCGTAGGCGGAGCGCCAGGACAGCCACAGCCAGTCCGGCGTGTTCAGCCGCCCGGCATCCTGCCGCGCCGCCATCTCCGCCCCCTCGCGCCCGATGCGGCGCAGCACGGCATTGATCAGCCCCTTGTAGGGCGCGGCGTTGCGGGCCGCCGCCAGCTCCACCGCGGTGTCGACGGCGGCATGGGCGGGGGTGTTCAGGAACACCAGCTGCGCCGTGCCCAGCCGCAGCATGTCGTGGATGGCCGCCTTGGGCAGGCCCGGCTTGGCGAGGCTGGCCTGGATCATCTCGTCGATCTGGCCCAGCCGGCGCAGGACGGTGGCGACCAGCAGGCGGACGAAGCCGCGGTCGCGCGGCTGCAGCGCCGCCAGTTCGGGATGCGCGTCGAACGCGTCGTCGAAGGGAACGGACTTGCGCAGCACGTCGCGCAGCAAGTCGAGCGCAACGCCGCGGGCGGCGAGGGAAGTGTCGGTCATGGCTATGGATCTAGCGCGCCGGACGGCCAGTGTCGATAAGGGATGCCCGGTGATTCCAAACAGCGCGTTTCCGGGCTGCGGGACGGAAAAGACCGGACCGGAAAAAGCGAAGGGCCGGTGCGTTGCCGCCCGGCCCTTAGGTCTTCGCTTCTCTACCGGAGAACTGGAGCGGGCGAAGGGATTCGAACCCTCGACCCCAACCTTGGCAAGGTTGTGCTCTACCCCTGAGCTACGCCCGCGCTCCCGTCGTCCGGGAGCCGCTTTCTACGGAAACGCGGCCTCCGCCGCAAGAGGAAAATTCACCGTCCTCTCACTTTTTTCGCGACGGCCTTCCATGCCCTTGCTGCGCTGCGGCGCCGGGCGCCTTGCGTCCCGGCGGAGGCGCGCTATGGTACGCAACCATACGGCAACGGATGGAGAGTGCAGCATGGCCGGCACCATCACTCTGACCCGCGATGGAGCGGTCGCGACCCTGACCCTGTCCAACCCGGACAAGCTGAACGCCTTCGACAAGCCGATGTGGCACGCCCTGATCGGCCACCTGAAGGAACTGGAAGCCGATGCGGGAACCCGCGTCGTGGTGATGCGCGGCGGCCCCGGCTCCAGCGGATCCCGCACCTTCTCCCCCGGCGCCGACATCTCGGAGTTCGAGAGCGAGCGCAACAGCCCCGAACAGGGTGCCGACTATGGCGACCTGATGGACGAAGGGCTGGATGGACTGCGCGCCTTGCGCCACCCGGTTCTGGCCGCCATCGACGGTCCCTGCTGCGGCATCGGTTTGGCAGTGGCGCTGGCCTGCGACCTCCGGGTCTGTTCGGAGAGCAGCCGCTTCGGCGTGCCGGTCAGCCGGCTCGGCATCTCGATGGGACCGACGGAGCTGAAGCTGGTCGCCGACGTCGCCGGCGGTCCGGCGGCGCTGGAGATCCTGCTGGAAGGCCGCGTCTTCGGTGCGGCGGAGGCCAAGGACAAGAACCTCGTCCACCGCGTCGTCCCGGACGAAGGCTTCGAGGCGGAGATCGCCGCCACCGTCCAGCGCATCGCCGCCGGCGCACCGCTGGCCGCCACCCTGCACAAGCGCTATGTCCGCCGCCTGTCCAACCCGGCGCCGCTGACCGAGGCCGAGATCGCCGAATGCTACCGCTGTTTCGGCACCGAAGACTTCCGCGAAGGCTACCGTGCTTTCCTGGAGAAGCGGAAGCCGGTGTTTACCGGGCGTTGATCCCTCGTTGATCTGTGGGGCAAAGCGCGCTTACGCATGGCAGGGCTTTCGCATGTGCGATGGTCAATGCGACGGAACGTCTCACATTCGTAGGGTTCCGCTCCCTGCCTGACGGTCCGTCATGTCGCGCGTCACCCCGCTGATCATCGCCTGCGCCCTGTTCATGGAGAATCTCGACTCGACGGTGATCGCCACCGCCCTGCCGGGGATCGCGCAGTCGATGGGCGAGGATCCCCTGCGGCTCAGTCTGGCGATGACCTCCTACATGCTGGCGCTGGCGGTGTTCCTGCCGGTCAGCGGCTGGGCGGCCGACCGCTACGGCACGCGCACCGTCTTCGCCAGCGCCATCGGCGTCTTCATGGCCGGGTCCATCGCCTGCGGTCTGTCGAACGGGCTGGCCGAGCTGGTGGCCGCCCGCATCCTCCAGGGCATGGGCGGCGCGATGATGGTGCCGGTCGGCCGGCTGATCCTGCTGCGCACCGTGCCGAAGGACCAACTGGTGACGGCGATGGCGCGGATGACCCTGCCGGCGCTGATCGGGCCGGCGCTGGGGCCGCTGGTGGGCGGCGCGATCACCACCTATGCCTCCTGGCGCTGGATTTTCTTCATCAACGTGCCGATCGGGCTGGTCGGCATCGCGCTGGTGCTGGCGCTGATCCCCAACCTGAAGGAGGAGCAGCGCGACCACTTCGACGCCCGTGGTTTCCTGTGGAGCGCCGTCGCGCTGGCCGCCTTCATGTTCGGCTTCGAGAATATCGGGCGCGACCTGCTGCCGGCCACCGCGGTGGCGATCCTGCTGGCGGTGGCCCTGCTGGCGACGCTGGCCTATCTGCGCCATGCCCGCCGGGTGGCGCGGCCGGTGCTGGACCCGTCGCTGTTCCGGCTGCCGACCTACCGCGCCTCGGTCCTGGGCGGCGCGCTGTTCCGCATCGGCAACGGCGCGGTGCCCTTCCTGATGCCGGTGATGCTGCAGATCGGCTTCGGCCTGACCGCCTTCGAGTCGGGCGCGCTGACCTTCGCGGGAGCGGCGGGGGCGCTGACCATGAAGGCGCTGGCCGGCCCGATCCTGCGGCGCTTCGGCTTCCGCCTGGTTCTGACCCTCAATTCGCTGGTCAGCGGCGCGATCCTGGCCAGCTACGGCGCCTTCCGCCCCGACACGCCGCATCTGGTGATCCTGGGCGCGCTGCTGCTGGGCGGCTTCTTCCGGTCGCTGCAGTTCACCGGCATGAACACGCTGAGCTATGCCGAGGTGCCGCAGCCGATGACCAGCCGAGCCAACACGCTGGCCAGCGTGATGCAGCAGTTGTCGCTGAGCCTGGGCGTCGCCGTCGGCGCCACCGCGCTGCACCTGACCACCCAATGGAGCGGCGGCGCCCTGACCCCGGCCACCTTCGTTCCCGCCTTCCTGACGGTGGGGCTGATGGCCTGCGCCTCCAGCCTGCCCTTCTGGCGCCTGCCCGCAGATGCGGGCGACGAGATCAGCGGGCATATCGGCGGCCCTCGCCCTGAAACACAGCCCGACTCGCAGCATGACACCGCCCGCAGCGCGTCGGTCAAGGCCGCCGCCCTGACCGACGCCGCGGATTAGCAAAGATGGGGGCGAATAGCCGCCGCCCCGTTTCCGAGCATCGCAAACACCCCCATCCATTATACGGATATGCTCGGATCGCTGTGACTTCGGATGAGAATAATTCCGGCGATCATGATTAATTTTCGTGCGAGTCGCTTTTACTAGCGCGTGCGTTCCGGGCGCGTTCCCGCTATAAACATGCATGGCGGCCATGCGCCGTCCTCAAGATAATGGGAGGCTCCGGGCGGCTGCGCACCGGGGCGGGACAGCATGATGGATTGGGACAAGCTGCGGGTATTCCACGCGGTGGCCGAAGCCGGCAGCTTCACGCATGCCGGCGAGACGTTGAACCTCAGCCAGTCGGCGGTCAGCCGCCAGATCAGCGCGCTCGAGGAAAGCCTGGGCGTTCCGCTGTTTCACCGCCACGCCCGCGGGCTGATCCTGACCGAACAGGGCGAGCTGCTTCACCGCACCGCCCGCGACGTGTTCGCCAAGCTGTCGATGACCGAGGCGATGCTGACCGAAAGCCGGGAGCATCCCAAGGGACCGCTGCGGGTGACGACGACCGTCGCCTTCGGATCGACCTGGCTGACGCCGCGCATCAACGAGTTCATGTCGATCTATCCCGACATCCAGCTGACGCTGCTGATCGACGACGATGAGCTGGACCTGGCGATGCGCGAGGCGGACATCGCCATCCGCATGAACACGCCGCGCCAGCCGGACCTGATCCAGCGGCACCTGATGTCGATCCGCTTCCACCTCTACGCCAGCCAGAGCTACCTGAAGAAGAAGGGCACGCCCAAGACGGCGGCCGAGTTGGACAATCACGACCTGATCACCTACCCGCCCGACGTGCGGGCGCCGATCCCGAACGTCAACTGGATCATGGAGGTCGGCGACCCCTCGCCCAACCGGAAGCCGATCCTGCAGGTCAACAGCGTCTACGCCATCTATCGCGCGGTGGAGAGCGGGCTCGGCATCGGCGCGCTGCCCGACTTCCTGGTCGATAGCTTCTCCAAGGACGTGACCCGGATCCTGCCGGACGTCGACGGGCCGAAGGTCGACGCCTACTTCGTCTATGCTGAAGAATTGCGCCATTCCAAGCGCATCGCGGTCTTCCGCGACTTCCTGGTTAAAAAAGTGGCAGAAACTCCGTTCTGACCACGAACATTTTTAGCGATCCCGTAAGAGAATTGCCGAAATCGACGGAGCCCTTCCTACTTTCCGGAGCGGCACCGTCAATTTCGGCATTTTTATTAGCCTTCTAAGGGTATTTTGAAGCCATGCGAGTCTTGCATGGTAGATTTATATATTTGTGCCTGGAAAGTTGGCAGCAGAATGGTCAAATTTTGATCGTTGGATGTTGCGACGCAGCATCCGATGTTTCGTCCCGGAGGTCTCCCCTCCGGGGTTGGGTCCTCGGACCCAGCGTCTCCCAGACGTGAAGCCTCCCTGTTCAACTCGCCGCTAATCCAATGGGTTAGCGGCGGTTTTTTATGGGCACAGGGGCTGGGGTCTCACCGGGGGAACGATTCGGCCGCATTGCCGGTCTCCTGCGGCGCCAGACAAGTCACGGCCAAGGCGCCGACGCACAAAGGGCCGCCCATGGAACGGCCCCCTGTTCATGCTCGACAGCCTGCCCCTCAAACCGTCTCGACCAGTCCGATCTGCCCGGCGCGCTCGTTCACATTGGTGCGGATCCGCTCCAGCGCAGCCAGCGGAATGTCGATCTTCACGCAGGGCTCTTGAATGCGCGGATCGTCTCCCGGATACAGCGCCTCGTACTCGGCAGCATTGTCGTAGGCCTTGCGGTTGTCCGCTTCGAGATAGGTCTCGACCGGCAGCCCCTCGGCATACATGCCGTCATGGCTGTCGAGTTCGATATGGAAATACTCGATCTTCTCCATCGCGTCGACTTGCCGAACCGACGAACCGTTGATCAGCAGGCGCGCCGAGACGCCGTAGTCGCCGATCAGCAGCGCGTGGCCGGGGGAGATGTAGAGGTCGCGAGCGGGCAATCCTTTGGCGATGGCGCCGCGGGCGATCCTGACCGGCAGGTGAATCTTGCGCAGATGCTCGGTGTCGAAGGACGACCCCGCCAGCAGGCGCCGGCCGATCCAGCGGATCGAACGGAACTCGCCGGTCACCGACGACTGGATCAGATCACCGATCTTCAAGGTTTCGACAGGCACGTCGCCGAACATGGAGCGGACATAGGTGCCGCGGAGGATGCAGGTCGGAGTGGCGGGAACCATCGGATGACAAACTCCCATTTCGTTGTGAGTAGTCCTCCACTGGCCGCCCATGGATCTCCCATGTCCGGCACAGCGGTGGCATACGCCGAAAAAGTTACTCCGTTAAACAATCCGCGAGTCAGCTAAGTTGTACGGACTTACGACTGCCGGTGACCAATTGTCTCAGATACACCGGTGGATGACTGCGGCATTTCGTCCGGTTCCTGCTCCGCCAGCGCCGCCTGCGCAAGGGCGAGGATATTGTCCAGCCGGATCACCAGTTCGTTCTCGCACAGGGCTGAACGTGCTGACGCGGCTTCGTTTATGATCGCCCGCAAGGCCTCGCTTTGTGTCATGTCGACCTCCGATCCCGTGGTACCCGCTTGTCCCTTTGACAGAACTCCCCCCGGGCAGCCCCATTCCCTGTGAAAAACTTCACAGCACGCATCCTGCCGTTTCGCATACCCATTTATGCATCAGCAACGGAGGGCTCTCCCATGCACATGCGCAACATCAGGGTGAACGGCAAGCGGACCAGCATGAAGCTGATGCCGGTGGAGTGGGAGTCGCTCGAGGAAATCTGCGCCCGCGAGAACATGACGATGAGCGAACTGGTGTCGAAGATCGATGCCGAACGCCAGGACTGCGACAATCTCACCGGCTGCGTCCGCGTCTATGCGCTGTGCTACTTCCGCAAGGCCGCCAGCCTGTCGGAACCGATGCCCCGCCACCGTGCGCCGGCGGCCGTGGCCTTCGCGGCGGAATAACCGCCCGGCCCATCCCGCATAAGCGGTTCGCCGAAGCACCGGCCGCCGGGGTCCGACCATCGGACAGGACCCGTGGCGCCGCCGCGGCCGGCACACCATGTTCGACGCAGGCGCCGTTCCGGCGGTCGCCCTCCTTGCGTCGACCGGGATGGTGTGCCGATGCCGGATGCCGACCAGTTTCCCGTCTACAGCGTCGCCGAGCGGCGGGCGGATGCGGCCGTCCATGCCGTCGGGGTGACGGCGGGCGTCGCCGGTTTCGTCTGGCTGCTGAATGCCGGCGTCTTCTCCGGTGCGGTTCCGGTTCGCACAGCGCTGGCGCTGACCATCTACGGCTTGGGGTTGGTGGGGATGCTGACGGCATCCGCCGCCTACAACCTCGCTCCGCCAGGCCTGGGCAAGGCTCTGCTACGGCGGATCGACCACGCCATGATCTTCGTGATGATCGCCGGCACCTACACGCCCTTCACGCTGGGGCTGGGCCAGGGGATTGGGCTGGGCGGCGCCGTGTGGGGCGGGGCCGCCTTCGGCGCAGCGCTGAAACTGCGCTTTCCGGGCCGCTTCAACCGACTGGGGCTGGCGCTCAATCTCGGGCTCGGCTGGGCGGTCGTCACCGCGTTGGAGCCGTTGGGGACGGCATTGTCGGCCCCCGCCCTGTGGCTGCTGATCGCCGGCGGGCTGGTCTACACCGTCGGCGTCGTCTTTCACCTGATGGAGCGGATGCCCTACAACAACGCGGTCTGGCATTTGCTGGTGCTGGCCGCCGCCAGCTGCCACTTCGCCGCGATCACAATGGCGTTTCTCTGATCGGCTTTTCTCTGAAATGCCGGGGCCGCATGGGACAAGCGGCTGCCGATTCCGTATCTTCCCCGGATCACGATCCATGGGAAACAAGATGGGCCGGGCAGTGATGGGCCAGAGAGACATGGGAAGCCGATTGATCGGCCGTGCGACGCTCGTGGGAGCAGCGCTGGCACTCTCGGTCACGGTTGCGGTCGGCACCGCGCGGGCCGAGCCGTCCTTCGATTGCAAGGCGGCCGCCACGCCGGTGGAAAAGGCGATCTGCGCCGATCCCAAACTGGCCGATGCCGACCGCGAGATCGCCGACGCCTACAAAACCCTGCAGGATCTGTCGGGCACCGCCGACCGTGAGCGGCTGCGCACCGAACAGCGGGCGTGGCTGGCCCAACGCAACCAATGTGCGGCAGCGCCCTCCCCCGGCGCCTGCCTTGGCCCGGTGCTGGACGCCCGGCACACGGCCCTGTCCGAGTCGGTGCCCAAGGCGGTCGCCACGCTGACCGCCGCCGTCGACGGCATCGCAACCGACCCGGCCGGCGCCGCCAAGCGGCTGGCCGAATTCCGAGGCGGGCTGGGCAAGGGGTGGAGCGCCTATCTGCTGCGCTTCGGTCCCTCCCCCGACCGCGCCAAGGCCGAGGCGCTGCTGCGCGAGGCCATCGCGGGCATCGACGATTCCTATGCCCGCGAAACCGCGTCCGGGGTCGATCTCGCCACCGACGACGGCTTCCTCACCGCGCTCCGCGTCGTCAGCGACGATGTGGAGATGGCCTGGCCCTGCTCGGTGATGGAAAAGCGGGGGGCGGCGGCCTGGAAGGCGATGGAGCCGCTCTATGGCAGCAGCCGCGACAATTTCGGCGCCTATCCCGCCTGCCCTGACGACAACGCCCTGTTCGCCTCCCCGGCCTGGAAGGCGGTGGACGAGCTGTTCGCACCGATGCTGGAGGCGGCCTCCAACCGCACCGGCACCATCCGCTTCGCGACCTACCGCCAGATGGGCATCGACCGCATGAAGTCGGCGGTCGATCCGCGCCTTTTCGTCGCCGATGCGCCGCAGCTGGCCCCGCTGCTCAAGGATACCGCCGGCTGGTCCAACCCGCGTTGGATCGCGCCCGGCTGGGGCGACCGCCTGCGCAAGGCGGTGGAGGCGGCGGTGACGGACTGGACGTCGCAGATCGCCGCCCGCTACGGCATGGCCAAGCCGGAAGCCCGCCGGGTGGCCGAGGCGGTGGCCGCGCAAGGATTGAGCGGCAGCGTCGGCCTGATCACCGACAATCTGGAACTCCAGAAGGACACCCGCCTTCCCGACTGGCTGCGCGGCAGTTGGAGCTGGAACGGCGGCGGGTCCGAGGACACGCCCTTCACCAATCCCGCCGGAAAGGCGCGCATCGACGAGACCGCCATCTGCGTCGGCAGCGAGTGCGGCGGTTTTGACGTCGCCGGCCAGGGGGAGGACGCCCCCTTCGACCCCAAGGAGGTGCCGAAGGACGTCAAGCCGGCTCCGAATGCCGCCCGCCAAGCGGTCAGCCTCGCTCCGGTGTCGGCCGGCGGCAGCCTGACCATCGTCCCGCTTGCCGGCGGCAGTCTGCTGGTCACCGGCACGGCCAAGCCGGTGGTGCTGAAGCACGAGGGAAAGTAGGCAGGCACCGACGCCGTACCTTCTCCCGGGAACGCGAAAGTCTTGCCTGCATCGTTCGGGTAAGCGACACTTCGCGGCGCGTGCTGCGGTTGCGGAACCGGGCGCGGCTTTCCGGGGGGAGGCATGGCACGGAACCTCAAGGCGCTCGGGTTGTGGCGCACCGCGCTGGTCGCCAGCGTCCGCAAGGATGCGCCGGACCTGTCGGCGCGGCAGCTGGCGATCCTTCTCCAGGTCTATCTGACCGACCCGCCGCACACGGTGCGCGGTCTGGCATCCCTGCTGAACATTTCGAAGCCGGCGGTGACCCGCGCGCTCGACCGCCTGTCGGTGCTGGGCTTCGTCAAACGCAAGCGCGATGCGGAGGACAAGCGCAACGTGCTGGTCCAGCGCACCGTGAAGGGCAGCGTCTATCTGTCCGATTTCGCCGAGCTGGTGATCGCCGCTGGCGCCGTCGCGCCTGAGGACATGGCCCGCATCCAGGCCGACGAGGAACTGGCCGCCGCCGCCAAGGCAAGGCTGGAGGCGGCGTTGCAGGATGTACCGACGCGGGAGGCCGCCGCACTGGAGGCCTCTACGTCCTGAGCGGTCCCTTCCCCACTCCGGACACCGTCCGAGGGGGGAAGGATTCCCTCCCTTACAGCAGCGCTTCCAGAACGCGGTCGGGCGGGGCGTGGCCGTCGGTGAAGGTCTTGATGTTGATCACCACCTTCTCGCCCATGTCGATGCGGCCCTCGATGGTGGCGGAGCCCATGTGCGGCAGCAGGACGACATTGTCCAGCCGCAGGAGCTTCGGGTTGACCGCCGGCTCATGCTCGAACACGTCCAGGCCGGCGCCGGCGATCTCGCCCTTCGACAGCATGCGGGTCAGCGCCACTTCGTCGATCACCTCGCCGCGCGAGGTGTTGACGATGTAGCAGTGCGGGCGCAGCAGCTTCAGCCGGCGTTCCGACAGCAGGTGGTAGGTGGCCGGCGTGTGCGGGCAGTTGATCGACACGATGTCCATCCGCGCCAGCATCTGGTCCAGGCTGGACCAGTAGGTCGCCTCCAGCTCCTGCTCCAGCTCCGGATGGACGCGGCGGCGGTTGTGATAGTGGATCGACATGCCGAAGGCGCGCGCCCGCTTGGCCAGCGCCGAGCCGATGCGGCCCATGCCCAGAATGCCCAGACGCTTGCCGCTGATGCGGTGGCCCAGCATGGTGGTCGGCCCCCAGCCGGTCCACTGGCCGGAGCGGACCAGCCGCTCGCCCTCCGCCACGCGGCGCGCGGTGGCCAGCAGCAGCGCCATCGTCATGTCGGCGGTGTCCTCGGTCAGGACGCCGGGGGTGTTGGTGACGACGATGCCGCGCTCGCGCGCCGCCTTCAGGTCGATGTGGTCGACGCCGGTGCCGAAGGAGGCGATCAGCCGCAGCTGCGGCCCGGCGGCTTCGATCAGCGCGCGGTCGATGCGGTCGGTGACGGTGGGCACCAGCACCTCGGCGATGGCCATCGCCTCCTGCATCTGTACAGGGGTCAGCGGCACGTCGTCCGGATTGAGCCGGGTGTCGAACAGCTCCATCATCCGCGTCTCGATGACGTCCGGCAGCTTGCGGGTGACGACAACGAGCGGCTTCTTCTTGTCGGTCATCGGTGCTGGTCCTCCCTTGCCCCGGCCCGCCCGCATCAAGGTCCCGGCACGGGCTGCTCCGGTCCATGGTTGCCATACCAAGCGGTTGTGGGACTGTCCAGAAGTCCGTCGCGAAAGCCCGTCCTGCGGGAGGGAGATTGCAGCCTCGGATCGGGGTGGCGGCGCTTGCCCTATCGAACGGGTGGTCTCTATAGTGCGGCCCGGTTTTTTCCCTCGTCAGCTCCGGTGCCGCCATGTCTGTCCGCCGCTCCGTCCTCGCCTCCCTGGCCCTCGTTCTGGGGCTGGGCATGGGGCTCGTCGCGGGCGGCGCGGTTACCGGCACGGGCGCCGCGTTCGCCGCGGAAAGCAAGGATCCAACCCACGCGTCGGGCCTGCCGATCCCCCGCTTCGTCACCGTGCGCGTCGGCGAGGTGAACCTGCGCTCCGGCCCCAACGGCAGCTATCCCATCGAATGGGTCTTCAAGCGCAAGGACATGCCGGTGGAGATCATCCAGGAATTCGACACCTGGCGCCGCATCCGCGACTGGGAAGGGGCGGAAGGCTGGGTTCACCAGAGCGCGCTGTCCGGCCGCCGCGGCATCCTGATCGTCGGCCAGACCCGCGCGATCTACGAGGGGCCGCGCGGCGACAGCGCGGTGGTGGCACGGGCGGAGCCCGGCGTCGTCGGGTCGCTGAAGAAGTGCCGCGACGAGTGGTGCGAGGTCGACGTGAAGGGCTATCGCGGCTGGATGAAGCGCACCGATTTCTGGGGCACCTATCCCGGCGAGAAGATCGAGTAGCCGGCTCCGTCCCCTCCCGGCGCCGCATTGGAACCCAGGGGGGCTTGAAGGCGGGCGGGAAAGGCCGTACGGTCGCGGCCTTACCTTTCTCTACTGCAAGAGCAGTCCCATGAGCGGCGCGTCCGGCAAACAGATCAAGAAAGTGGTGCTCGCCTATTCGGGCGGCCTCGACACCTCGGTCATCCTGAAGTGGCTGCAGGAAACCTATTCCTGCGAGGTGGTGACCTTCACCGCCGACCTCGGCCAGGGCGAGGAGTTGGAGCCCGCCCGCAAGAAGGCCGAGCTTCTGGGCATCAAGCCGGAAAACATCTTCATCGACGACCTGCGCGAGGAATTCGTGCGGGACTTCGTCTTCCCGATGTTCCGCGCCAACACGCTCTACGAGGGCACCTACCTGCTTGGCACCTCGATCGCCCGGCCGCTGATCGCCAAGCGCCAGATCGAGATCGCCAACATGGTCGGCGCCGACGCCGTCGCCCATGGCGCCACCGGCAAGGGCAACGACCAGGTCCGCTTCGAGCTGGGCTATTACGCCCTGCGTCCGGACATCACGGTCATCGCCCCGTGGCGAGAGTGGACCCTGAACAGCCGCACCACGCTGCTGGACTACGCCGAGAAGAACCAGATTCCGATCGCGAAGGACAAGCGCGGCGAGGCGCCCTACTCCACCGACGCCAACCTCCTGCACATCTCGTACGAGGGCAAGGCGCTGGAGGATCCGTGGGTCGAGCCGGACGAGGACATGTTCACCCGCTCCGTCGCCCCGGAAAAGGCGCCGGACACCCCGACCTACATCGAGGTCGAGTTCAAGAACGGTGACGCGGTCGCCATCGACGGCAAGGCGCTGTCGCCGGCGGCCCTGCTGACCGAGCTGAACCGCCTGGGCGGCGAGAACGGCATCGGCCGCCTCGATCTGGTCGAGAACCGCTATGTCGGCATGAAGTCGCGCGGCGTCTACGAGACCCCGGGCGGCAGCATCCTGCTGGTGGCCCACCGTGCCATGGAGAGCATCACCCTCGACCGCGGTGCCGGGCACCTGAAGGACGAGCTGATGCCGCGCTACGCCGAGCTGATCTATTGCGGCTACTGGTGGAGCCCGGAGCGTCTGGCCATCCAGGCGCTGATCGACCAGACCCAGTCGCTGGTCAACGGCACCGTCCGTCTGAAGCTGTTCAAGGGCAACGTCACGGTCGTCGGCCGCAAGTCGCCGAACTCGCTGTACCGCATGGACTATGTGACCTTCGAGCAGGACAGCGTCTACAACCAGAAGGACGCGGAAGGCTTCATCAAGCTGAACGCGCTCCGTCTGCGTCTGGGCGCCATGGCCAAGCAGAAGATCGGCTGATCCTAAGGACCGGCTCCACCGCCCGCCAGCCGGGCGGTGGAGCGTTCCTCCGTTTACTGTGCCGCCAGCATATCGCGGCGGATTTCGACGGCCCGGTCGGCCGCCTTGCCGACCACCTCCTGAAGCCGTTCGAACTCGGCGCTGTAGCTGCCGACGCCGAAGGTCAGCGACCGCAGCTCCACGATCAGATCCTGCATGTCGGCCTGTGGCATGCACGCCTTCACCTCGTCCCAGCCGGGCCAGCCCGGCCGCGCATCGAAGCCCAGAAGCTGGCCGCGCCGGCCGCTGACCAGACGCTGCACCTTCGGCGTGAAGGCGCTGGGCACCGCAATGGTGACGGTCAGGATCGGTTCCAGCAGCACCGGCTCGCAGGTCGGCAGCGAGTCGGCCATCGCCTGCCGCGCCACCGTCTTGAACGCCATGTCGGAACTGTCGACGGCGTGGAACTGGCCGCCGGTCAGCGTCACCGCGAAATCCACCACCGGAAAGCCCAGCGGCCCGCGCACCGCCGCCTCGCGCACGCCGGCCTCCACCGCCGGAATATACTGGCGCGGCACGGCGCCGCCGACCACCGCATCCTCGAACTGGATGCCCGATCCGCGCGGCAGCGGCCGGACCTCGACATGGATGTCGGCGAACTGGCCGTGACCGCCGGTCTGGCGCTTGAAGCGGGCGTGGTGGCTGGTGCCCTTGCGGATCGTTTCCTTGTAGGGGACCTGCGGCGGCTGGCCCTTCACCGCGACATTGAAGCGGCTGCGCAGCCGATCCATCGCCAGTTTCAGATGCACGTCGCCCTGACCCCACAGCACCAGTTCGCCGGTCTCCGCCGACTGGTCGAGCGTCAGGGAGGGGTCCTCCTCCCGCAGCTTCTGCAGGGCGGCGGACAGCTTGACCTCGTCGTTGCGGTTCTCGGCGCGGAGCGCCAGCCCATGCACCGGCGGGGCGGCGGCCGGCCAGTCGTCGGGCGGGCCGAGGTTGGCTTTCTCGGTCAGCCGGTCGCCGGTTGCCGCCTTCTCCAGCCGGCCGAGCGCCACGAGATCGCCGACGGCGGCCTGCGGCACCTTGGTCTGGTCGCGGCCGAACAGTTGGAACACGCCGGACACCCGCTCTCCGCCCAGGGTCATGCCGTCGGTGACGGTGCCCCGCCAGACGCGGGCGAGGCTGAGCTTTCCGGCATGAGAGCCCATCATCGTCTTCACCACCTGCGCCGCCACCGCCGTGTCTGCCGGGATGTCGATGCGGGCCGCCGTGGTGGACACCTCCGGCCCCTCGTGCCGCAGGGCCTTCAGCAGGCGGCGGACGCCGTTGTCGTTTTCCGCCGACCCGAAGAAGACCGGCACGATCAGGTCCTCGGCCAGTTCATGCGCCAGCGTCTCGTACAGTTCGACGCTGTCGGGGGCCATGTCCTCCAGCAGCTTTTCCAGCAGGCCGTCATCGAAGTCGGCGGCGGATTCCAGCATCGACTGCCGCGCCTCCGCCTCCCAGTCGCGAGCGCTGTCGGGCAGGGCCACCAGATCGGACGGCTTGTGTGGGTTGAAGCGCCAGGCGCGTTCGCTGACCAGATCGACCAGCCCGGTGATCTGGCCGTTCTCGCGCAGCGGTACTTCGCGCAGCACCAGCTTGCGGGCCGAGACCTCCTGATAGGCGGAGACGACGTCGCGCACGCGCAAGTCGCCCAGCGTGTCTATCTTGTTGATGAACAGCAGATGCGGGATGCGGTGGTCGTCCAGCATCTTGAACAATGGGGCCAGCAGCACCGCCTTCTCCGGTGCCGCCTCCGCCACCACAACGGCGATGTCGGCGGCCATCAGCGCCGCCTGCGCCTCCCCCGTCAGCTCGACCGAGCCGGGGCAGTCCAGGATCGACCAGCGCTCCCCCAGATAATCGAAGGAGGCGACGTTCAGCTCGGTGCTCATCGACCGGGCCTTCGCCTCCGGCGAGTTGTCGCCCACGGCATTGCCGTCGCGCACGCTGCCCTTGCGGGTGACGGCCCCGGCGGCGAACAGCAGGCTTTCCAGCAGCGTCGTCTTGCCGGCGAGATAGGGGCCGACCAGCGCCGCGCAGCGCGCCGTCCGGATTTGCGTATGCGGCATTCACACCTCCCGTCGAAGCTTCGGGCTGTCGTGACCGGGGACGGGGCCTGGGCCGGAGATGGGCCGCTGGCGCCGGCCGCCGGGGCGGCCCGTTCGCGTGTGGCTCTTCAGACAAGTCCGTTTGAAAACTTGCACTTCCAGAAACTGGCACTTCCAGAAGACAGGCACGTCCGGATCGGGGGGCGGCGGACGCGTGGCGGAAACGCGCATCGGGTCCGGAGCCGGCGGAGCGCCCGCATCGGACCTTCGATGCTCCACCCGAACGGCGCGGCTGTCGATGGAAAAAAGGGGCGGCAAACCGTCACGCGCGATGCGGCCTTGCGGCCGATGCGTCGATTGGCCGCATGGAACGGCGCCCGGCCCGTCCACCCGCCTCCGATGGCGCCAGCCAGTCGTCTAAAGCGTTCAAACTGAAAGGAATACCTCCTGGAGCTGCGGTATTCGGCGAATCATTTGCATTATTGCTATGTCGCAATGCAGTATGAACGCGTCGAAATGCGGCGGACAAATGCATGAAACCTTCTGCTAGTAGCCTCAGGTGATAATGGCCGCACGTGAAGGCGATGACGGCCGGATAACACTCTCTGGGGCGCCCGGCGTCCGCCGTCCGCCCCCCACTCCTTGGGGAAATTGCACATGCGCCTGTGGTTTCGTTTGCTGGCGGTCGCCCTGATTGCCGTCGGGACTGCCGTTTCGGTTCCTCTGTCCACCCCTGCCATCGCACAGGATGCCAAGCCGACGCAGGAGGACGCCAAGTCGATCACCCTGAAGGCGGCGGAACTGATCGCCGCCCAGGGCCTGGACGAGGCCGCCAAGGCCTTCAACGCCGACGGTCCGTTCAAGCACGGCGAGATCTACGTCAACGTCATCGACTTCGCCGGCACCTGGAAGGTCTATCCGCCGCGCCCGGCCGGCGTCGGCCAGAGCGTCATCAACGTCAAGGATCCGGATGGCCGCTTCATCGTCCAGGACGTGCTGGCCGTCGCCAAGGAGAAGGACGAGGGCTGGGTCGAGTATCGCTGGCTGAACCCTGCCAGCAACAAGATCGAACCGAAGGTCACCTACGTGAAGCGCGTGCCCGGTCAGGACCTGGTAGCCTATGTCGGCATCTACAAGTGACCGCTGCGGCGTAAGACGTCGAATGGCGGGGAGCTGTTGGGGGTGAGCATGAACGGCGGTGTCTTTGCGCGTCTGTCGGGCCTGTCGGTGGCGGGCCGGGTCTTCGCGGCGCCCCTGATGGGGATCGTCCTGACGGTGGCGGCGCTGGTGCTGGCCGACCGCCAGTCGGAGCAGGCGCTGGGTGCCGTGGACGGCATCCACCGCGAGGCGGCGGAGCGGCTGGGCCGGATCGACCGGCTGGTCGCCATCGCCTACGTCATCCACAGCGACGTGTCGCGGCACCTGGCATTGTCGGGCTCCGGCATCGAGGAGGCCAAGCTGCAGACCATGCGCGACGCCATCGCCGCCAACCTGGGCAAGGCGCGCGCCGCCATCGCCGAACTGCGTGCCATGCCGCTGGCCGAGGCGGAGCGGGCGATGCTGGACGAGGTGTCGGTGCGGATCGGCGCCTATGCCAAGGCGGTGGACGAGATGAACCAGATGGCGGCCATCGACCGCCTGATCGGCATCCCGATGATGGCCCATACCGACGGCCAGTTCGCCGCCCTGACCGCCAAGGTGATGGAAACGCAGGAGGCCATCGGCCGCTCCACCGCCACCACCACCCAGGCCACCCGCGACGCCGCGGCGTCGGCCCGCCGCGACTTCGCGCTGGTGATGGCCGGGCTGCTGGCGGCGATGATGGCGGCCGGGCTGCTGTTGGCGCGGTCCATCACCCGGCCGCTGCAGCGGCTGTCGAGCAACACGGCCGATCTGGCCGCCGGAAAACTCGACACCACGGTCGAGGGCGGCTGGATGCACAACGAGATCGGCGCCATGGCCCGCGCGCTGGAGGTGTTCCAGACCAACGCGCGTGAGGTGGAGCGGCTGACCGCCGACCAGCAGCGCCAGAAGGCGGAGGCCGAGGCGGAGAAGCGCCGCGCCATTCAGGAACTGGCCGACCTGTTCGAAGCCCGCGTGGCCGAGGTGGTGCAGCAGGTGGGGGCCGGCGCCCATCAGGTGCGCAGCAACGCCGCCGGCATGCTGGAACGCGCCAACAGCGCCAACCGGCAGGCCGCCACCGTCGCCGCCGCCAGCGCCCAGGCGGGGAGCAGCGTCCAGACGGCGGCTGCCGCGACGGAGGAGATGTCGGCCTCCATCGCCGAGATCGGCGGTCAGGTCCGTCGCTCCTTCGAGATGGTGCGCGGTGCCGTACGGGCGGTGGAGGAGACCAACGCCCATGTCGTCGGCCTGTCCGACGCCGCCAACCGCATCGGCGAGATCGTCGGCCTCATCAACTCCATCGCCGCCCAGACCAACCTGCTGGCGCTGAACGCGACCATCGAGGCGGCCCGCGCCGGCGAGGCCGGCAAGGGCTTCGCCGTGGTGGCGAGCGAGGTGAAGAGCCTCGCCACCCAGACCGCCAAGGCGACCGAAGAGATCGGCACCCAGATCACCTCCATGCAGCAGGTGACCGGGGCCGCCGTCGCCGCCATCAAGGGGGTGGGCGAGACGGTGGTCGGCATCGACGAGATCGTCGGCTCCATCGCCGGCGCCATGGAACAGCAGGCCGCCGCGACGGAGGAGATCACCCGCAACGTGCAGGAGGCTGCCGCCGGCACCGCCGAAGTCTCCCAAACCATCGCCACGGTCTCCACCAGCGCCGGCGAGACCGGCACCGCGGCCGGCGAGGTTCTGCGCGCCGCGGAACTGCTGGACGGTCAGGCAGTGACGCTGAACCGCGAGGTGACGCACTTCATCGGCCGGCTGCGGGCGGGCTGAGGAGGTGCGTCGGGCGGCATATACCCCGAAGTCTCGCCTCCCATCCGCGAAGTTTGGCCGCATCAGACTTGAAACGATCCGCCTGCGCCCAAGCTGTTGTCCGGGACCGCGGGGCGGCGGCCGCTGACAGCCGCGCCGAAGCCGGGGCCAAAGCCGGGGTACAATGCAGGACCCAACAAAAAGGATCGAAGAATGAAGATCGACATCGGGATCTCGGACGCAGACCGCAAATCCATCGCCGAAGGGCTGAACAAGGTTCTGGCCGACACCTTCGCGCTCTACATCAAGACCCATTCGTTCCACTGGAACGTCACCGGGCCGATGTTCAACACGCTCCACACCATGTTCATGACCCAGTACACGGAGCTGTGGACCGCGCTGGACGAGATCGCGGAGCGCATCCGCGCGCTGGGCTATCCGGCGCCGGGCAGCTTCTCGCAGTTCGCGCAGCTGGCCTCGATCAAGGAAGAGGCGGGCGTTCCCAAGGCGAACGACATGATCCGCCAGCTGGTCGAAGGCCATGAGGCCGCGGCCCGCACCATCCGTAGCGTCTTCCCGCTGGCCGAACAGGGCAGCGACGAGCCGACCGCCGACCTGCTGACCCAGCGTCTGCAGATCCACGACAAGACCGCCTGGATGCTGCGCAGCATGCTGGAGTAGTCGCAGTTACCGTCGCATGGCGGTTCACGACTGAGGTTCAGGGCCTCCCCCTCCGGCCGGATGGGGAGGCCCTTCTCGTTTCAAGCGAGCCGTATCGGACGGTTGCTTCCCTAAGCCGCCGTCTTGGCGCGCTGGCGGGCCGGCTGTTCGGGAATGGTCAGGGTGAAGATGGTGCCGCTGTCGCGCTCGATCTTCAGCGTGGCGCCGGCCTGATGGGACAGCGCCTGCACCAGATTCAGGCCGAGGCCGCTGCTGGAACCGCCGCGACCGGGACGCTTGTGCTGGCTCGGCATGCCGGCGGGCAGCCCGACGCCGTCGTCGCGCACGATCAGCCGCATGCCGGCCTCGTCGCGCTCCAGCATCACGCGGACGGTGCCGGGATGCCCGTGCGGGAAGGCGTGCAGCAGCGCGTTCGACACCAGTTCGCTGGTGGCGATGGCCAGCGGCGTGGCGCGGTCGGCGTCGACGATCCAGTCCTGCGCCTCCAGTTCCAGCCGGGCGGCGGTCGGATTGTCGGAACGGACCAGCCCGTCGCACATCTGGCGCAGCGCGTCGGCGAAGTTGATGTGCGCCGGCTCTTCGGAGCGGTGAAGCAGTTCGTGCAACAGGCTCATGGTCTGGATGCGTCGCAGGCTCTCGTCGAAGCCGCGGCGGGCCTGCTCGTCGATGCGGGCCGCCTGCAGGCGCAGCAGGCTGCAGATGACCTGAAGGTTGTTCTTCACCCGGTGCTGCACCTCCTTCAGCAGGACCTCCTTGTCGGTCACCGCCGCCTCCAGCTGGGCGTTGGCGCGCTCCAGCTGGGCGGTGCGCTGGTGGACATGCTCCTCCAGCGTGTCATAGGCGTGCTGCAGGGCGTCCTCCGCCTCGCGCTCGCGCCGGGCACGCTGGATGGCGAGGGCGCCGATCACCGCGACCGTGGCGCAGGCCGCGGCGGCGAAGGCGGCGTAGATCCACAGCCGCTCGCTCCAGCGGCGCAGCACGCTGCCGGTGGCGATGGTCACCATGGCCGACAGGCCGGTGTCGCCCACCGGGCGGGTGACGACGATGTCGTCGGCATGGCTGGCGGTGTCGTCCCCGGCATTGCCGCCCATGACGCCGCCGCCCTCCGGCTCGCGCAGCAGCGGGGTGCCGTCCGGCTGCAGAATGGCGATGCTGTGGCCATAGCCGACGTCGAGCGAGTGGTAGACGTCGCGGAAGGCCCGCGCGTCCAGTCCGGCCACCGCCCAGCCGCGCGGCGCGCCGCCTGCCGCACCCGGCAGGGGTTGTGCCAGCGTGATGACCGAACGTCCCCCTGGTCTGCCGCTCATCCGCCCGATGCCGATGGTCATGCCGTCCGGCTTCAGTACCGGCCGGGCGCCGCCCGGCGCCGCGTCGGACAGGCTCGACAGCCGCAGCGCGCCCGACGGATCGCGGATCTCCAGCCCGACCACATGGGGGGCGCTGGCCGCCAGCAGGGCCATGCGGTCGCGCGTTGCCGCGTCGTCGGGCAGCGGCGTCCCGGCCGGACCGGCCAGCGTCGCCGTCTGGGTCAGCAGCAGGTCTCCCGACTCGATCAGCCGGGCGGCATGCTCCGCCGCCAGCAGGCCGATGTTGCCGGCGACGCCGGTTGCCTGCTGGACCGCCTCGTCGCGGTCACGCCAGGCGAAGACCGCCGACAGCCCGATGGTCAGCAGAACCGCGGCGGTGCAGGCAATCAGGACCAGCGCCGAACCGGGCAGCCGGTAGAGCGGAGAGGAATGGGAACGCAGCGCGCGCAACGGCATCGTGTCGGAAACCATGTGGGGATACGGCCACTTCTTGCTTAGCCGGAAACGGTAACACCGCCCGGCGGGTGACGGTTCCGCCGAACGCTACCCGTGTTTAAGCGGCAGCGGCCACCACCTATTGTGGGGTGCCGACAAAGTCATCCCGCCTTGGCAGGGCTGGGGCGGAGATTGGAACGACGATAAGGGGTAGGTTTTATGCGGATCGACGGGTCGGCCTATCTCACCATCCGGCCGGACGGGGCGCCGGACGACCGGGGCCGTTGCCGAAGCGGGGACGGGAAGAACGGTCAGGGACGACGGTCGGCCAACAGCCGCCGCCACAACGGCCGGCCAAGCAAACGCGGCCTGTCTTCCGCATTCTTGGCGTCAAGCCACTGGTCGGCCAATTCACGGACCTGCCAGTCGCCGAGAAAACGCTCGCAGTCGATGGCGGTATAGAGTCGAACCCGCTCTTTTCCCAGCCTTTCGAAATAGGCAAGCGTTCTTTGGCGGTCGATGTCTTCCATAGGCCCCAATGAAACGGAGATTGCGGAACGTCCAGTTCTGACGGCCGCCGATCCATCGGATATTGGAAGAAGCCTGTCACCCGCGCAACTGTCCGTTCGTCGCGTTCCCATCCCCCGGAAGGAGAATGGCCGTCCTCCTATCGCCTGTCGGAGCCGAGTCGGCCGGTGTGGATGACGATGTCGGACAGGTGCACGCCGTCCTGCGCCGCCGCGCGTTCCAACGAAGCGTGGTCGGGCCAGTAGAGCCGTCCACCGACCTCGGTCAACGCCCCATGGCGCCGGATCACCCACAAGCCGGAGAACGCCATTTCGATGATCCGCCCCAATTGTGCATCGGGCGGCGGTGCGGATGGCAAGCGAGCTGGTCCGCCCCTGTCCAAATCCCTGTCGTCGATCGTCATCTCTGGTCTTCCCTGCGCCGGCCTTTCGCCGTGGAGAGTCCAAGCCCCCGCGGCAACGGCCGATCTCTGTTTCCCGAAGCATGATGCTTCGGGGCCGAAAGGGTGTCCTAGACAAGCCACAATGATTTTTCATTGAGAAATTTGCGTCTCTTTGTAATCGTCCGTACACAATTGATGTGGTCTTACCACACAATGTGGTAACCATAATAAAATGAAGGAAATTTGCACCCCGCCGACAATGGCCGCCCTGGCCAATGACCGCCTGAACTTTGTCACCCTCCTCTGCAACCTTCGAACACCGAATGGGGTGGCACGCCCCGCACGGATAGGGCGAATACCCCGAAATGGTCACAGCACCGGGCGGCGGCACTCACCAAACATAAACTTGACCGCACTGCCTTGCCCGACGATGCGGGATTCGGCGGCGGTCCTTTGTGTTGCCGTGCCTACGCTTGAAGGAAGAGACCGATGAAGATCACCACGCGGACATTCACCACCGGAGCGACGGCGCTGCTGATCGGCGCGACCCTGCTCGGCGGCTGTTCGAACCTGAATCATCGCGAGAACCGCGCGCTGACCGGCGGCGCCATCGGTGCGGCCGGCGGTGCGGCCATCGGCGCCGTCACCGGCGGCAGCGCGATCTATGGCGGCCTGTTGGGCGGTGCCGCCGGCGCCGCTGTCGGCGCCTTGACGGCGGATGAGGGCAAGCACCGCCGGTAACGGACGGTGGGGGCGGTGCCCGCGCCGCCCCCTTCCCTTCCTATTCCTCGTCGTCGTCCTCGAACTGGTCGAGGCTCAGCGAACGGACTTCGGTGCTGGGGTTCGGCGCCGGCGGAGCGGGCGGCGGCATGTTGGCCGGCCGAGCCACAGCAGGTCGGGCGGCAGCGCGACCGGGCGGCATATGGGCGTTGGGCCCCTTCAGCGGACTGTTCAACGTGCCGCGCGGGCCGATGCTCGGTTCGTCGCCGAAATCGGGCAGCGGCGGAATGCGGTCCATCACGCGGCGGATCAGGGCCGCGATGCGGTCGGCCTCGGCACGCAGCGCCTGTCCCCGCTCCCCCTCATAGAGCGGGTCGTCGAGGAATTTGCGGATCTCCAGCACGCCGCGCAGTTCCACCCCGCACATCTCGTGGGTGCCGATGGGCAGAGCCTTCACCCGCGCGAAGCTGGCGAAGAAGCCGGCGCTGCCCTCCACGAACTGGACCACCATGCGGGCGTGCAGACGCTCCAGCGCGGTGGTCATGGGATCGATCAGATCCTCCATCTCCTCCGGCGCCGCGTCCAGCCGCTCCTGCGTCAGGGCGGCCAGCGCGAAGAAGTCGCGCACCCGCCGGCTGAAACGACGGTAGCGGGCCAGCCCACCGACCGACACCCGCTCGCGCGCCGTCTGTGCCAGATCCGCCGACTGCTTCAGCATGGCGTCGAGCCGCATCAGCAGCGTCGCGATCTCGCGCTGGCGCTGGGCCGCGCTGCGGCCGGGCGTGGGGGCCGGCGGGGCGGCCGGGCGGCGGGGAGGGTTGGAACGCATCATGCCGGTACGGGGTGGCTCCTAAACGGTCAGCGGGCGGTGCGGACGGTAACCGACTTTTGCCCGCCCTCGCGCATCACCGTCAACTGCACCGGCGTACCGACGCGCAGAAGACCGATGCGGTTGCGGAAATCGGTGGCGCTGCGCACCGGCCGGCCATCGACTGCGATCACCACGTCGCCGCTGCGCAAGCCTCCGCTGTCGGCCGGCGATCCGCGCTCGATCTTGGCGATCAGTGCACCTTCGTCGCCCTTCAGGCTCATGCTTTCCGCCAGATCGGGCGTCAGATCCTGGATGGCGACGCCCAGCCGGCCGCGCCGCACCTCGCCATATTCGCGCAGCTGCTCCATCACCGAGCGGACAATGCTGACCGGCACGGCGAAGCCGATGCCGACCGAGCCGCCGGCCGGGCCAATGATGGCGGTGTTGATGCCGATCAACTCGCCCTGGAAATTGACCAGCGCGCCGCCGGAATTGCCGGGGTTGATCGAGGCGTCGGTCTGGATGAAGTCCTCGTACCCCTCGATCTTCAGGCCGCTGCGGCCGAGGGCCGAGACGATGCCGGAGGTCACCGTCTGCCCCAGCCCGAACGGGTTGCCGATGGCGACGACGAAATCGCCGACCTTCGCGCGGTCCGAGTCGCCGATGGGCAGGGCTGTCAGCCCGTCGGCCTTGATCTGCAACAGCGCGATGTCGGTGGCGGCGTCGCGGCCGATCAGCTTGGCGCGCAGGCGGCGGCGGTCCTTCAGGGTGACCGCGATCTCCTGCGCATTCTCCACCACATGGTTGTTGGTGACGACATAGCCGTTGCGGGCGTCGACGATCACGCCGGACCCGGCGCTGACCTGCGGCCTGGACTGCGGCATCTGGTCCGGCAGGTTGAAGAAGCGGCGGAAGAACGGGTCGCGCAGTAGCGGATTTTCCGCCTGGGGCGCTTGGCTCAGCACCGAGATGTTCACGACGGCCGGCGTCACCTGCTCCAGCATCGGGGCGATGGTACCGCCGCCGACCGCGCCCAGCGGCAGTGCAGCCGCCGCGGGCGAAGAGCCGAGGCCGACGGCGGAACCGAACCGGCCCAGCGCCGAGTCGGCCGGGGCGACCAGCGCGCCGCCGGTCACCGCCGCCAGTCCGACTGCCGCAGCAAACACCACCGGACGCACCGCCCTCTTCATGGCCTTTTCCTTTCTTGCTGGGAGTTTCTTGTGCAGATCGTCGCTAGATCGGGCTGATTTGGGAAAAAAAGGAAGGCGGTTCAAGCCTGTCCACCCTCTGGAAACCCCGTTGGGGCGATGATAGCGCGGCAACGGCGGAAACTCCCGGTAAAGAAATTGGGTGGTATAGGACAGGGTCGGCGCAGCCCCCGGAAATACCGGGGAGGCGCGGCTGTCGAAAACGGGTTGAGCGCTATGAGCGGCGGGTCACTGCTCGAACTGACCGAGCAAGAGTATCTGCAGATGGAAGAGGCCCTGTCGCAGACGGCGCGGGGGCGGGCCTTTTTGCGCATGCGCGACCGGCGCAGCCGCGTCGTCGCCTCCGACGAGTTCCACCGGCTGGTGGGCAAGCTGGAAACTCAGGTCGACCGGCTGAGCGGCACCTCGTCCAGCGCCTTCACCTCCTTCGTTCCCGGCGAGGACCCGCGCATCCAGCAGGAGCTGACCGCCATCACCCAGGTGGTGCGCGAGGCGCGCAGCGACATCGCCGCCCTGAAGGCGACCGACACCGGGTCCAACCGCATCGAGGCGGCGACCGGCGAGTTGGACGAGATCGTCGCCGCCACCGAACGCGCCACCACCGACATCCTGAACGCGACGGAGAAGATTCAGGAAATCACCATGTCGATCCCGCGCGACGACGCCGATCTGGCCGAACGGATCGATGCGATCGAGGCGTGGTGCATCGAGATCATGACCGCCTGCTCCTTCCAGGACATCACCGGCCAGCGCACCACCAAGGTCGTCAACACGCTGCGCTACATCGAAGAGCGCGTGAACACGATGATCGAGATCTGGGGCGTCGACCGGCTGACCGCCGCCGACCCGCAGCATCACGCCCCGGGCGAGGTCGCCTCGCACCGCAAGCTAGGCGATACCCGGCCCGACGCCCATCTGCTGAACGGTCCGCAGCTGGGCGGGCCGGAGGTCAGCCAGGACGCCATCGATGCGCTGTTCGACAGCGTGCCGGAGGTGGCGGAACGGG
>NZ_CAMLJP010000030.1 GCF_946480385.1 uncultured Azospirillum sp. | reverse complement strand
CGACGCGTTCGCAATGCGTAGGTCGGGAGTTCGATCCTCCTCGGCTCCACCATTTTCCCCTTCTCAGGAAGGGTGAAGCAAGTCGATAAATCGTCAGCGGGCGTTGCCGGGAACGGCATCAGGCCCGCTTTTTTGTGTTTGCGCGTCGGGCCGGCAGCAGGTTGCACCGGCGGACCGGATGGCCCGCCGGCAAGCGCGATCAGAAACGTCTAGATCCTCACCCGTTCTCCGCCAGCACCGAGCCCGCGAGGTAGAGCGAGCCGCAGATCAGCACGCGCGCCGGGGTCTGCCGGCCTGCCACCAGATCGGCCAGAGCGGCGCCCACACTGTCCGCGGCGCCGTGGTCACGGATGCCGCAGAGCTTGGCGGTCTCGCAGGATTCCTCGGCGGTGAAGCTGGCTTCCTCGCCTGGGATCGCCACCGCGCGCAGGGCGTGGGTGAAGGGAGCCAGCGGGCCCAGGAACTCGAACGGATCCTTGCTGGACAGCATGCCGTAGATCAGCAGAAGCGGCAGGGCGGGGCTGCCGCCCGATCCCTCATTGGGCTGCTGGCCACGCGACCAGTCGACCGCCTGACGGGCCAGAACCTCGCCGGCTGAATCGTTGTGACCGCCGTCCAGCCACAGTTCCCAGCCCGCCGGCAGGCTCCCGGCCAGCGGGCCGCGGGTCAGGCGCTGCAGACGCCCCGGCCACTCGACGGTGGCGAGGCCACGGCGCACAGCCTCGTCGTCCACGGCCAGCGGCAGGTGGTCGAGGCAGGCGATGGCGACGCCGGCGTTGGTGATCTGGTGGATGCCGGCCAGACCCGGCATCGGCAGGTCGAGCTTGCGCTTCGCGCTCTCGAAGCGGAAGCCGTCCGGACGCTCCTCCACCGACCAGTTCTGGATCGGCGCGGCGATGGCGTTGGCGCGCAGCTTCAGCACCTTCAGCGCGTCGGCTTCCGGCTGCGGGGCCAGCACCACCGGGACATGGGGCTTGAAGATGCCGGCCTTCTCGCTGCCGATCTCCATAATCGACTCGCCGAGGAACTGGCGGTGATCGTAGGAGATGCGGGTGACCGCCGTCACCGCCGGCTTGTCCACCACGTTGGTGGCATCCAGCCGCCCGCCCAGCCCGGTCTCCAGCAGGACCACGTCGGCCGACTCGCGGGAGAAGGCGAGGAAGGCGGCGACCGTCGTCACCTCGAAGAAGGTGATCGGATTGCCGGCGTTGGCAATTTCGCATTCCTCCAACAGGGCGGCCAGATGATCGTCGTCGATCAGCCGCCCGGCCAGGCGGATGCGCTCGTGGAAGCGCACGAGGTGCGGCGAGGTGTAGACATGGACGCGGTGGCCGGCCGCCTCCAGCATCGCGCGCAGGAAGGCGACGGTCGATCCCTTGCCGTTGGTGCCGGCGACATGGACCATCGGCGGCAGCTTCCGCTCCGGATGGTCCAGCGCCGCCAGCAGACGGCGCACCCGGTCCAGAGACAGGTCGATGACCTTGGGATGAAGCCCCTTCAGCCGGTCCAGCACCGGGTCGGAACGGGTCGCGGCCGGCCCGGCAGGCGGGTTGGCGAGCGGACGGGCGGCGTCGGTCATGATCGTCTCTGGTCGGATGGGCAGGGGTTGCCGGTCAGTCGTCGCCGGCCTGGACGGGAGCCGCCGGCTGAGTGGACGCCTGCTGCGTCGCCGCCGGTTGGGCCGCCGTCGCCTGAATGGACGACTGCGTGACCGGCTGGGGCAACTGCGCCGGCTCGCCGTCGGCCGCCTGGGCGGCGGACAAGTCGACGTCCTCCACCACCGTGTCGAGGCGCGGCGTCATCAGCAGGCCGATGGTGCGGACCAGCGTCGGGCGCAGGTCGCGGCGGTGGACGACCATGTCGACCATGCCGTGTTCCATCAGGTACTCGGAACGCTGGAAGCCTTCCGGCAGCGTCTCGCGGATCGTGCTCTCGATCACGCGGGCGCCGGCAAAGCCGATCTGCGCGCCCTTCTCGGCGATGTGGATGTCGCCCAGCATGGCGAAGCTGGCGGTGACGCCGCCGGTGGTCGGGTCGGTCAGCACGACGATGTAGGGCAGGCCGGCTTCCTTGACCATCTCCACTGCGATGGTGGTGCGCGGCATCTGCATCAGCGACAGGATGCCTTCCTGCATGCGCGCCCCACCCGAAGCGGGGACGACGATCAGCGGCGCGTTCTTCGCCACCGCCAGACGGGCGGCGGTCAGCAGCCCTTCGCCGACGGCGATGCCCATCGAGCCGCCCATGAAGCCGAAGTCGAAGGCGGCGACCACGGCGGCATGGCCGCCGATGCGGCCCTCGCCCACGACGATGGCGTCGGTGCGGCCGGTCTTGGTCTGCGCTTCCTTCAGGCGGTCGGTGTAGCGCTTCTGATCGCGGAACTTCAGCGGATCGGCGACCGACTTCGGCAGCTCGACACCCTCATAGGCGCCGTCGTCGAACATCGACTCCAGCCGCTTGACCGGGTCGAGCCGCATGTGGAAGCCGCAATGCTGGCAGACGTGCAGGTTCTCTTCCAGCTCGCGGTGGAACAGCATCGACTCGCAGCTCGGGCACTTGTGCCAGAGGTTGTCGGGCACTTCCTTGCGGGCATAGAGCGCGCGGATCTTGGGGCGGACGTAGTTGGTAAGCCAGTTCATGGAACGCCTTTCAACGACATGGCGGTATGCCGAAACCCGGCGCCGGCTGGACATCGGGTCCGTGCCGCACCGGGCTCTTCAGCCGTTCGTCGCCATGAGCGATCGTGTTGCAGGTGTCGTAAAGCGGTTTGCCGCCGTTGTAAACCGTCCGTCCCTCAGCCCCGCGCCGCGCGCACGCCCTTGGCCAGTTCGCCGACGAAGCCCAGCACGTCCTCGACCGTGCCCGGCTTGACCGTACCCGTCGCATCCAGCCCGTCGGCCAGACGGGTGACGATGGCGGAGCCGACCACGGCGGCGTCGGCGACACGGGCGACCTCGGCGGCCTGATCCGGCGTCTTGATGCCGAAGCCGACGGCGACCGGCAGGTCGGTGTGGCGCTTCAGCCGGGCGACCGCCGCGTCGATGGCGGTGTTCGACGCGCTGGCGGTGCCGGTGATGCCGGCGATCGACACGTAATAGACGAAGCCCGACGTGTTGCGCATGACGGCCGGCATGCGCGCCTCGTCCGTCGTCGGCGTCGTCAGACGGACGAAGCTGACGCCGGCCTTCAGCGCCGGGATGCACAGCTCCTCGTCCTCTTCCGGCGGCAGGTCGACGACGATCAGGCCGTCGACCCCGGCCTCGCGCGCGGCGGCCAGGAAGGGCTCCACCCCATAGGCATGGATCGGGTTGAAATAGCCCATCAGGATGATCGGGGTGTCGGCATTCTGCTTGCGGAAGCCGCGGACCATCTCCAGCGTCTTGCGCACCGTCATCCCGGCCTTCAGCGCGCGCAGCGAGGAGGCCTGGATCGCCGGGCCGTCGGCCATCGGGTCGGTGAAGGGCATGCCCAGCTCGATCAGGTCGGCGCCGGCGGCCGGCAGGCCGTTCAGCACCGACTGCGAGACGGCGGGATCGGGATCGCCGGCGGTGATGAAGGTGACCAGACCGGCGCGTCCCTCCGCCTTCAGCGCGGCAAAACGGCGGGCGATGCGGCCATCGGCCCCAACATCGGCACTCTTCATGTCGGCACTCACAGTTCCACTCCCAGATACTTGGCGACGGAGAATATGTCCTTGTCGCCGCGGCCCGACAGGCACAGCACCATCAGGTGGTCCTTGGGCAGTTTCGGTGCGCGCTTGATGACCTCGGCAAGGCCGTGGGCGGATTCCAGCGCCGGGATGATGCCCTCGGTGCGGGCGCAGAGCTGGAAGGCGTCCAGCGCCTCCTGGTCGGTGGCATAGGCGTATTCGACGCGGCCGACATCGTGCAGCCAGCTGTGCTCCGGCCCAATACCGGGATAGTCGAGACCGGCGGAGATCGAATGGCCTTCCAGGATCTGGCCGTCCTCGTCCTGCAGCAGATAGGTGCGGTTGCCGTGCAGCACGCCGGGGCGACCGCCGTTGATCGAGGCGGCGTGATCGAGCGGCCCCTTCTCGATGCCGCGGCCGGCGGCCTCGACGCCGACCATCTGCACCGTCGGCTCGTCCAGGAAGGGGTGGAACAGGCCGATGGCGTTCGACCCGCCGCCGACGCAGGCGACGAGGCTGTCGGGCAGGCGGCCTTCCTGCTCCTGCATCTGGGTGCGCACCTCGTCGCCGATCACCGACTGAAAGTCGCGGACCATGGCGGGATAGGGGTGCGGGCCGGCGGCGGTGCCGATGATGTAGAAGGTGTCGGCGACGTTGGTGACCCAGTCGCGCAGCGCCTCGTTCATCGCGTCCTTCAGCGTGCCGCTGCCCGAGGTCACCGGGCGGACCTCGGCGCCCAGCAGCTTCATGCGGAAGACGTTGGGCTGCTGGCGGGCGATGTCGGTCTCGCCCATGTAGATGACGCAGGGCATGTTGTAGAGCGCGCAGACCGTCGCGGTCGCCACGCCATGCTGGCCGGCGCCCGTCTCGGCGATGATGCGGGTCTTGCCCATGCGCCGGGCCAGCAGGATCTGGCCGATGCAGTTGTTGATCTTGTGCGCGCCGGTGTGGTTCAGCTCCTCGCGCTTGAAGTAGATCTTGGCGCCGCCCAGATGCTCGGTCAGCCGCTCGGCGTAATAGAGCGGGTTGGGCCGGCCGACATACTGCTTCAGCTGCTGGCGCATCTCGCCTTCGAAGGCGGGATCGGCCCGCGCCTCGCGATAGGCCTTCTCGACCTCCAGGATCAGGGGCATCAGCGTCTCGGCGACGAAGCGGCCGCCAAAGATTCCGAAATGCCCGCGCTCGTCGGGACCGGAGCGGTAGGTGTTCAGTTTGGTCATCGTCTGCGGCACTGCCTGAAGTCGAAGGGAAGCTGCTGTCGGGTGGGCGGCACATCCGGTCCGGACGCCGGCCAAGCGCGACACCATACCGGTGAGACGCGCCGATTTGAAGCGCCGGGCCACGGAGATCGGCGAAATCCGCCCGTCCGCATACATTCCGCAAAGATGGAGCGGGGCTTTGCAGCGGCAAGGCCGCGCCCTTACACTGGCGGCTCCTTTATTGCGGAGCCTCCTTCCGATGACGCAGCGGACGCCGCCGTCGCTTCTCCCCACGGATCTTCAACCGGTGCCGCGCCGGATTCTGGTGGTGGAGGACAGTCCGCTGAACCAGATGCTGGTCACCGCCATCCTGGCCCAGGCCGGCCATCGCGCCGACACCGCGAACAACGGGCTGGAGGCGGTGATGGCGGCGCAGGCCGGCGGCTATGACCTGATCCTGATGGACCTGTCGATGCCGGAGATGGACGGGCTGACCGCCACCCGGCTGCTGCGCGACCTGCCGGGACCGGCCGGCCAGGTGCCGGTGGTCGCCATGACCGCCGACACCGACGAGGCCGACCGTGTCCGCTGCCAGGACGCCGGCATGAACGACCATGTCGCCAAACCGGTGGACCGGGTGCTGCTGCTGGAGACGGTGGAGAAGTGGCTGCGGGCGGCACCGGACCGGTCGGCCGGCTTCGGCCCCTGCGCCCCGGCTGCGCCGGCGGCGGCGGGCGAGGTGCTGGACCGCGAGGTGCTGGCCCAGCTGGCCCAGGATCTGGATGCGGAGCTGCTGGCCGACGTACTGCGGCAGTTCGTGGAGGAGACGCGGGAACGGGTAGCGCGCATCGCCGGGGAGACCGACCGCGCCGTCCTGACGCGCGAGGCGCACACGCTGAAAAGCACCGCCGGGACCTTCGGCGCCCGCGCCCTGTGCAGCGCCGCCCGCGCGCTGGAGATGGCGTGCCGGGCATCCGTTGCGGAACCGAAAGCTGCGGGAGGTGATGGGGGAGACGGGGCGGCGGACGCGGTGGAGAGGCTGCGCGGCGAGATTCCCCAACTGGCCGGGGATGCCATCGCGGCCTACCGCGCCGCCGGATATCCGGTCTGACTCAGTTCGGACAGGTCACTCGACGACGCTGATGTTCACCGCCGAGTCCTTGCCGTTGTTGCCCCGCTCCACCTCGAACTGGACGCGCTGGCCTTCCGACAGGGCATGCAGGCCGGAGCGCTGGACCGCGGTTATGTGAACGAACACATCCTTCGAACCGGCCTCCGGCGCGATGAAGCCGTACCCCTTGGTGGTGTTGAACCATTTGACGGTGCCGTTTGTCATGGGCCTCCCCCTAGTCACTGCGAAGCGGGTCTTTGCAAAGCAAATTGGTCCGGGATCGCCGGCATCGGCCGCGCCGTGAGGCATGCCGGGCAAGCGGAACCAAGACATTGTGCGGGGAGGCTAGCCGCATGCTGCGGTTGCGGGCAATTCCATCTCACGGCATAGGTCTAACGACGGCCGACTTCAGAGTGGAATTACGACCAAGGCGGCAAGGCTTTGTCGAAGAGTATTAGCCCGTTTCTTGTATGCCTGCGCGAGGAAGGGAGAAATCCTTGCCGAAATAAAGGCTTAGAGTTTCCCTTCGGCCTGCCAGGCCAGGCGTTTGCGGTAGATCGTCGAGGCGCTGATCTGCAGCAGGGCGGCGGCGCGCGGGATGTTGCCCTCGCAGGCGGCGATGGCGTCCTCGATGGCGTCCTTCTCCACCTCCCACAGCGGCTTGATCGAGTCCGGGGAGGGTGGGACATGCGGGCGCGGGACCGCGAGGGTGCCGGCCGCCGCGACGGCGGTGGCCGCATGGACCGGCACCGGCTGCGGCGTGCCGAGCGGTGGCGGCAGCATCTCCGGCATCACCGTGTCGCCGTCATGCAGCACGGCGACGATGCGCACGACATTCTGCAGCTGGCGGACGTTGCCCGGCCAGTGATAGTGGCGCAGCGCCTGTTCCGCCTCGGGCGAGAAGCGGGTGAAGCCCTTCTTCTCCTCCTTCGCGAACTCCGCCAGATAGTGGCGGGCGATTTCCAGCACGTCGTCCTCGCGCTCGCGCAGCGGCGGCAGGTGGATGGGAATGACGTGCAGGCGATAGTACAGGTCCTCGCGGAACCGCCCTTCCTCCACCTCGCGCAGGGGATCGCGGTTGGTGGCGCAGACGATGCGCAGGTCGACCTTCTCCAGCTTCGACCCGCCGACGGGGGTGAAGGTGCCGGTCTGGATGAAGCGCAGCAGCTTGGTCTGCAGGTCGGGCGCCAGTTCGCAGATCTCGTCCAGGAACAGGGTGCCGCCGTCGGCGCGCGATGCCGCGCCCTCGCGGTCGGACACCGCGCCGGTGAAGCTGCCCTTCACATGGCCGAAGATCTCGCTTTCCATGAGATCCTTCGGGATGGCGCCGCAGTTGATGGCGATGAAGGGGCGGGCCGCCCGCTGGCTCTGGCGGTGGATCGCCTCGGCGCAGACCTCCTTGCCGGTGCCGGATTCGCCGGTGATGAAGACGGTGGCGCGCGAGGAGGCGGCGCTGTCGACGATGCGGTAGACCGCCTGCATCGCCAGCGACGAGCCGATGAAGCCGTGGTAGCGGGCGCGGTTCAGGTCCTTCTCGAAGGTGTCGACCAGCTGGGCCAGCCGCAGCCGCTCCATCGCGTTGCGGACCGTCACCACCAGCCGGTCGGCGGAGAAGGGCTTCACCAGGAAATCATAGGCGCCGTAGCGCATCGCCTCCACCGCCGCCTTCACCGAGCCGTGGGCGGTGATGACGATGACGGCGCAGGGCAGCGCCTGGGCGTCGATGCGTTTCAGCACCTCCATCCCGTTCATGTCCGGCAGCTGCAGATCCAGCAGCACCACCTTCGGCGCGCCGTCGTTCAGCTGCGCCAGCGCGTCGGCCCCGGTCTCCACCGAGATGACGGTGTGGGATTCCTTCTTCAGGTATTCCGCATAGACACGGGCCAGCGACGGCGTGTCTTCGATCAGCAGGACGGGGATGGCACCGGGCGGCATGCTGTTGGCGACACGCAGAGGTAGGGGCGGGGCTGCTCCTATTGTCTAACAGATAATTCCGAAAATCCCACCCCTACGCGCATGTTCGTGGTCACGAACATATCGAATTCACCGTCGGACCGAATCGGTCGTCGCCCCACCGCTTGCCGGGGACGGCGCGATGAACTATCAGCAGCGGGCATGGGATGTCCGGAAACGGGCGCCTGAAGACGGGCGGCGGGAAGAGGGAGTTCGCCATGGCCGATCACGCCATTCTGGCTGGCAAGCGCGTTCTGCTGGTCATCGCCGGCGGCATCGCCGCCTACAAGAGCCTGGAGCTGATCCGCCGCCTGCGCGAGCGCGGCGTGACGGTGCGCGCGGTGCTGACCGAGGCCGGCGCCCGCTTCGTCACCCCGTTGTCGGTACAGGCGCTGACCGAGGATACCGTCTACCGCGACCTGTGGTCGCTGACCGACGAGTCGGAGATGGGCCACATCCGCCTGTCGCGCGAGGCCGACCTGCTGGTGGTGGCGCCGGCCACCGCCAACCTGCTGGCGCGCATGGCCGCCGGCATGGCCGACGATCTCGCCGCCACCGTGCTGCTGGCCACCGACAAGCCGGTGCTGGTCGCCCCGGCGATGAATGTGCGCATGTGGCAGCATGCCGCGACCCAGGCCAACATGGCGCTGCTGGAAAGCCGCGGCGTGCGGCGCATCGGCCCCAACGACGGGGTGATGGCCTGCAACGAATACGGCCCCGGCCGCATGGCCGAGCCGATGGAGATCGTCGACGCCATCGCCGGCTTCTTCGCGGCAGAGGCTCATCGTCTCCAGGGGCCCTTGGCCGGACGCCGCGCCATCGTCACCAGCGGCCCGACGCACGAGCCGATCGACCCGGTGCGCTACATCGCCAACCGGTCGTCGGGCAAGCAGGGGCACGCCATCGCCGCGGCTTTGGCGACGCTGGGGGCCGAGGTGACGCTGGTCAGCGGCCCGACCCGGCTGCCCGACCCGGCCGGCTGCCGGGTCGTTCCTATCGAGACGGCACGCGAGATGCTGGCGGCCTGCGAGGCGGCGCTGCCGGCCGACATCGCGGTCTGCGCCGCCGCGGTGGCGGACTGGCGCGTCGACGGTGCGTCCGACCGCAAGCTGAAGAAGGACGGCGGCGGCCCGCCGGCCCTGGCCCTGACCGAGAACCCCGACATCCTCGCCACCCTGTCGCGGCCCGGCGAGCGCCGCCCGGCGCTGGTGGTCGGCTTCGCGGCGGAGACCGGCGACGTGCTGGCCTATGCCACCGCCAAGCGCGCCCGCAAGGGCTGCGACTGGATCGTCGCCAACGACGTCTCTCCCGGCACCGGCACCTTCGGCGGTAGTGACAACACCGTCCACCTGATCCGCGCCGATGGCGTCGAGTCCTGGCCGACCATGCCCAAGGACGCCGTCGCCACCCGGCTGGCCGAAGCGGTGGCGGAGTATTTCGAGAGGAAGTAGCGTCTACCCGCTCCCCACCCGACCGTCAATTTCAGGAAATCGCCATGTCCCCCACCGTCGCCTTCCTCCGCCTGCCCGGCAACGACGACCTGCCGCTGCCCTCCTATGCAACCGGGGGAGCCGCCGGGTTCGACCTGCGCGCCGCGGTGCCGGCCGATGCTCCCGTCGTGCTCGATCCCGGCAAGCGGGTGCTGGTGCCGACCGGTTTCGCCGTCGGGCTGCCGGCGGGGTGGGAGATGCAGATCCGGCCGCGTTCCGGGCTGGCGGTGAAGAACGGCGTCACCGTGCTGAACACGCCGGGCACCGTCGATTGCGATTACCGCGGCCCGGTCGGCGTCTGCCTGATCAATCTGGGCGAGGAGCCCTTCACCATCGCCCGCGGCGACCGAATCGCCCAGGCGGTGATCGCCGAGGCGCCGCAGGCGGCGCTGGTCGAGGTCGACTCGCTGGACGAGACCGCACGCGGCGCGGACGGCTTCGGCTCTACCGGCGTCGCCTGACTTCCCCCTCCCCCGCCCCGCTTTCTATGGCATGATCGGCAAGCCGATCGGGCATGATCGCTAAGCCGTTTGGGGTAGGAACGGCAACGGGCGAGGGGGTGGGCATGCGGAGTCCCCAGCGGAGCGTCGCGTTCCGCATCCTGGCGGGGTTGACGGTCATCGGCGGGCTGGCTGCGGCGACCAGCGTCGTCGCCGTCTCGCTGTTCTCGCGCTTCCACCAGGGATACGAGCAGATCGCCACCGCCAAGGTGCCGGGGCTGGTCGCCGCCGCCCAGTTGGTGCAGCAGAGCGGCGCCGTCGCCGCCATCGCCCCGGCCCTGGTCGCAGCCCCCGACCAGAGCGCGCGCGACGCGGTGATGGAGCGGATGGACGGGCAGCTGGCGCGGCTGGAGGAGCTGACGGCCCGGCTGATCGCTCTCGGTGGCACAGGGGGCGGCACCATGCGCCATGCCGACCGGGCCGGGAACGGCCAAGCCGAGAGCAACAGGGCCGAGAGCAGCAGGGCCGATCTGGCCGAACTGGACCGCTGCAAGAACGAACTGGTCGGCACGCTGCTGACCCTGAACGCCCAGGTCCGCCAGCAACTGTCCCTCAGCGCCGAGACCGGCGCGCGCGCCCAGGCTCTGACCGCCCTGACCGCCCGGCTGGCGGCGGCCGGCACGCAGGAGGCCGACGCATCCTGGCCGATGGAGCTGCGGGCCGGCCTGCCGGATGCGGAGGCGGCGGACCGCAGCCGTGAGGCGCTGGAGCGCTGGCGCCGCGAACTGACCGGGGCGGCGACCACGCTGCTGGCGGCCTTGCGGGCAGAGCGCGACGGCGACCGCGACGGCCAGCTCGACCGCTTCCGGGCCGACACCCGCGCCGCGCTGGACAATGCCGCCGAGGCGCTGGCCCTGCTGCCGGCCGACCGGGCGGCGCGGCTGGAACCGCTGCAGCGCGAGGTGGCGGAGCAGGCCTTCGGTCCATCCCCCCTGTTCGCTCTGCGCGAGGCGGAGCTGTCGCTGCAGCAGGCGATCAAGCGGTCGGCGGCGCGCAACCAGGCGGTTTCGGACCAGCTGGTCGGCATCGTGTCCGACTATTTCCTGGCGGTGGAGCAGGACGTCGCCCGCCGTTCCGACGAGTTCGAGCGGGTGATCCGCGACGGCAAGCGGGCGGTGATCGCCATGGCGGTGCTGTCGATCCTGGGGGCCGCCGCCATCTTCGCCTACATCCACCGCAACGTGGTGGCGCGGCTGCGCCGGCTGCGCAGCGCCATGCAGGCGGTGGAGACGGCCGAGCCGGCAGGGATGTCGGATCCGTTGCCCGATCTGGACCTGCCCACCGTCACCCCGGCCGGCGGCCGGGCTGAAAACGGGGCCGGCAGCCGGGCCAGGGACGGGGACGAGATCGGCGAGATGGCCCGCGCGCTGGCCTATTTCGTCACCGCCATCCGTGCCCGCGAATGCGCGTTGGCCGAGGGCGAGCGCCGGCTGCGCACCATCCTGGAGCAGAGCCCGGTCGGCGTCTCCATCCGCCGCGCCGACGGCACCGTCGCCTTCGCCAACGCCCGCGCCGCCGAGCTGGCCGGCCGGCCGCTGGAGGAGTTCGTCGGCAGCCGCCATGCGCCTACCCTGCCCGCCGGGTTGATCGGTCAGGGCGGCCAGGGCGGCCGGGAGCCGGAGAGCGGCGGCGTGCTGGTGCGCGATGCCGAGGCGGCGGTGGTCCGTCCCGACGGCAGCCGGGTCTGGGCGCTGAAGACGCTGCAGCGCACCAGCTTCGAAGGCGAGCCGGCGGTGCTGGCCTGGAGCTACGACATCACCGCGCGCAAGCAGGCGGAGGAGGCCCTGCGCACCGCCAAGGAGCAGGCGGAGATCGCCGCCCGGTCCAAGGCGGAATTCCTGGCGACGATGAGCCACGAGATCCGCACGCCGATGAACGGCGTGCTGGGCATGCTGGAGCTGATGGCGCTGACCCCGCTGGACGAGGAGCAGCGCACGCTGGTCTCCACCATGCGGGACAGCGGGGCGGCGCTGCTGCGGATCATCGACGACATCCTGGACCTGTCGAAGATCGAGGCGGGGAAGCTGGAGCTGGAGGATCTCGACCTGCGCCCGGCGGAGCTGGTGGAGGGGGTGGCCGACCTGCTGGCGCCGCAGGCCCACCAGAAGGGGCTGGCGCTGATCTGCGACATCGGCCGCTCGGTGCCGGAACGGCTGCGCGGCGACTCCGGCCGGCTGCGCCAGATCCTGTTCAACCTGACCGGCAACGCCATCAAGTTCACCGACCGCGGCCGGGTGGTGCTGCGCGTCCATGCCGACGCCCCCACCCGATCCGATCCGGCCCAGTCCCACCCAGGCGCGCCGGACCATGTCAGCCTGCATGTATCGGTCGAGGACAGCGGGATCGGCATCGGGCCGGAGGGGCAGGCCCGGCTGTTCCAGCCCTTCAGCCAGGCCGACAGCTCCACCACGCGGCGCTTCGGCGGCACCGGGCTGGGGCTGGCGATCTGCACCCGGCTGGTCGAACGGATGGGCGGGCGGATCGGCGTCTCGTCGGTGCCCGGCCGCGGGTCGACCTTCTGGTTCACGGTGGACCTGCCGCGCGCGGCGGACGTCGCTCCCCGATCCGCCTCCAGGGCCGCTCCGCCACCCTTGGCCGGCCTTTCCGTTCTGGTGGTGGACGAGGACGAGGTGCAGCGCGCGGTGCTGGCCCGCTATCTGGAGCAGGGCGGCGCGACCGTGACGACCGCCGCCATGATGGCCGATGCCGCATCGAAGCTGGGACGCGGCGGATTCGGGCTGCTGGTGACCACCACGGCGCTGGCCGGACGGCTGGAATCGCTGGCCGGCGCCTGCGGTCCCGACCTGCCGCGGCTTCTGCTGGGCGATGGGCGGCAGGGAGGCTCCGGGGCGGGGACGGCAGGCGGCGGTATGGTCGCCTCTCCCCACAGGGTTTCAGGCCAGATGGCATCGGTCCAGACGGCGGGACTGGTGCAGCCGGTCCACCGCACCGCCCTGATCCGCGCCGCCGCCATCCTGACCGGCCGCAGCGCGCCCGACGCCGCCGGCCCCCCCGCGGAGGCTCCCTGCCTGCCGTCGCCGCTTCCTGCCGATCCAGGCCCGATCCTGGTGACCGAAGACCACCCGACCAACCAGCAGGTCGTGCTGCGCCAGCTGCGCCGGCTGGGCTATGCGGCCGAGCTGACGGCCGATGGCGAGCAGGCGCTGGCGGCGTGGCGGCGTCGACGGCACCGGCTGGTCATCACCGACTGCCACATGCCGGCGATGGACGGCTATGAACTGGCCCGCCGAATCCGGGCGGAAGAGGACGGGCAGCGGCACACACCCATCGTCGCCATGACCGCCAACGCCCTGTCCGGCGAGATGGAACGCTGCCTTGCCGCCGGCATGGACGATTACCTCGCCAAGCCGGTGACGCTGGCCCAGCTCTCGCGCGTGCTTGCCCGCTGGCTCGACCCTCGCATGGTCCCGGAGGTGAGGACGCCGGAGCCGCAGCCGGCGCCGATGGAGGAGGAGGCGCTGCCGGTGCTCGACCTCGACCATGTGCGCGAGACCTTTGGATGCACGGGGGGCGGCATGGAGGGGAGCGGCCTGGATGCCGGCACGCTCGACATGATGGATTTCTTCATCGAGACGACGCGTCCGACGCTGGAGCGGGTGCGGCAGGCCCTCGACGCCGGGGAGATGGAGGAAGCGCGGGCCGCGGCCCATTCGGCGGCGGGAGCGGCGCGGACGGCGGGGGCGCGGGCGCTGGCCGCCGCCTGCACCGCGCTGGAACGGGCCATCGTCGAGGCGCGCGCGTCGGATGTGGAGCGGCACGCCCGCGCGATGGCCGCCGCCTTCCCGAAGGTCGAAAAGGCGATTCACGACCTGCGTCACACGAAAGAGACGGTGCCCAGCCCGGAAGAGACCATGGCGTAACCGGACGTGCGGGAGCGAAATCTACCTGGGCGGGAAGGAAATCTCGAAAAGGCGCAAGGCCGACGGGTGTTCGCTTGTCGGTGGGAGAGGGCTGAACTACTCTGCGCACATTGATTCATTTCGACAGATTCGGCCGGGCCAGCGACAAACCCGGCGGTCCCGGGGGTGAAAAGCGTGGTCGGTCTCGCTGGCTTCTTTTGGAACAAGGAATCCCGGCGCCAAGCCGATCACGCCGCCGCAGACCGTGACCGATGGCGGGCCATGCTGGCTGCGGCCCCGCATCCCTGGTGCGCCTGGACGGACCAGGGCGACAGCGCGTTATCGGACGACGCGGCGGCCCTGCTGGGCATTTGCAACGCCGACGACCTGACCGGTTGCCTGACGGCGCCGGACCTCGCGCCCGCACTCTCCCGCCTGCGCCGGGACGGCGAGCCCTTCCGCTGCGAGGCGGCGGCGCCCGACGGGCGGCGGCTGGTGCTGACCGGCCGGCGCGGACGGGCCGGGGATACCCATTGCGACGTGGTGTGGATCGAGGATGTGACCGTCGCCCGCGACGCCGCCAGCGATGCCACGCGGCGTCAGGAGCAGGCGACGGGGGCCGCGCGCTCCCGCCTTGCCGAGCTGCAGGCGATGGCAGATGCGCTGCCGGTGCCGGTGTGGATGCGCGACCGCTCGCTGCGGCTGTCCTGGTGCAACCGCGCCTATGCCCGCGCCGTCGACGGCGATCCCGACACGGTGGTGACGGAGGGGCGGGAGCTGACCGCCGCCGGCCGCGCGCTGGCCGAACGGGCGCGCAGCGGCGGCTTCGCCCAGTCCGACCGCGCCCCCGTGGTGATCGGCACCGAACGCCGCCTGCTGGAGGTGACGGAGGCGCCGCTGCCGCTGACCGACGGTGGCGGCACGCTGGTGGTCGGCTATGCCCTCGACCTGACCCCGCTGGAGGAACTGCGCGGCGAGCTGGACCGCCACCTGACCGCCCATGCGGAGGTGCTGGAACGGCTGGGCACCGCCATCGCCATCTTCGGCCCCGACACCCGCCTGACCTTCTTCAACCAGGCCTATGCCCGGCTGTGGGATCTGGACGAGTCGTGGCTGCGCACCGAACCGACCAACGCCGAACTGCTGGAGGAGCTGCGCGCCCGCCGCCGCCTGCCGGAATATGCCGACTATCAGACCTTCAAGCGCGAGCGGCTGACCCGCTACACCCATCTGGTGGAACCGTTGGAGGAGATGCTGCACCTGCCGGACGGCACCACGCTGCGCCATCTGGCCGCGCCGCACCCGCAGGGCGGGCTGATCACTATCCTGGAGGACGTGACCAACACGCTGGCGCTGGAATCCTCCTACAACACGCTGATGGCGGTGCAGCAGGAGACGCTGGACAATCTGGCGGAGGGCATCGCCGTGTTCGGCGGCGACGGCCGGCTGAAGCTGTCCAACCCGGCCTTCGCCCGCATCTGGGATCTGGCCGACGGCGACCTGCACGGCGAACCGCACATCGCCGACGTGATCGAACGCATGCGCCCGCTGCTGGAGATGGCCCCTGCGGACAAGGGCACGGACAAGATCGGGGACCGGCCGGGCGAGGCCGCCACCTGGGAGGCGCTGAAGGAGGAACTGATCGGCGCCACGCTGGAGCGCAGCGTCCGCTCCGGCCGGGTGGAGCGCAGCGACGGGTCGGTGGTGGAGTTCTCCACCCTGCCGCTGCCCGACGGGGCGGTGCTGAACAGCTATCTCGACGTGACCGACGGCGCCCGGCTGGAGACGGCGCTGCGCGCCTCCAACGCGGCGCTGGAGGCCGCCGACCAGCTGAAGAGCGAGTTCATCGCCAACGTCTCCCACCATCTGCGCACGCCGCTGAACGGCATCATCGGCTTCGCCGAGATGCTGGCGAACCAGTATTTCGGCGAGCTGAACGACCGCCAGATGGAGTATGTGCGCAGCATGCTGACGGCTGGCCAGCGCCTGCTGGAGCTGATCGACGACGTGGTCGACCTGACCAGCCTGGGCGCCGGCGTCACCACGCTGGAGCGCGGCGCCGTCAACCTGCCCGACCTGCTCGAGTCGGTCGCCGGGCTGACCCGCGACTGGGCGCGGCGCGAGGGGCTGCGGCTGGAGGTGGTGGCGCCGGAGGCGCTGGGCGAGATGGAGGGCGACGGCAAGCGGCTGAAACAGGCGCTGTTCACCCTGGTGGTGGGCGCCATCCGCCACCCGCCGTCCGACCGCCGCATCCGCCTGGGCGGCGAGCGGCTGAACGGCAGCATCACCCTGTCGGTCAGCGGCGCCGCGGCGCCCGACGCCGACCCGCAGGGTGCGGCGGCGCTGGGCGTGTCGCTGGCCCGCAACGTGGTGGAACTGCATGGCGGCCGGCTGGAGCTGGACGAGACCGGCGCCGCCGGGGTCTACCGTAGCGCCCATGTGCGCTGCATCATGCCGGTGCGCGCGCCGGTGAACGGGGTGAAGGCGGAGTAAGATACCGCCCCCTCCCGGAACGGGAGAGGGCGTTTTATTCACGCCGCGCTCGGCACGCCCTTCGAGGTGGAGTATTCGAAGTGCAGCGCCTCGCCGGGATAGACAAGCGGGCGGATGGCGTGGGCGGCCTGCGCCGCTTCGGCGAAGCCGCAGAGGATCAGCTTCAGCTTGCCGGGATATGTGGCGATGTCGCCGATGGCGAAGACGCCCGGAACGTTCGTGGCGCAGCCGGGCTGGGCCACCGCGATGTGGCTGCGCTCCAGATCCAGGCCCCAGTCGGCGATGGGGCCGAGATTCATCGACAGTCCGAAGAAGGCGAGCAGCGCGTCGGCCGGCAGCGCCTTTTCCTCGCCGTCCAGCGTGGCGACGCGCACGGCGGTCAGTTGCCCGTTCTCGCCGTCCAGGCCGGACAGCTGATAGGGCACCACCATCTCGACGCGCCCCTCGCGCACCAGGGCTTCCATGCGGGCGACGCTTTCGGGTGCCGCGCGGAACTTCGGACGGCGGTGGACGACATAGACGCGCTCCGCCACGTCGGCCAGGGAAATGGCCCAATCGACCGCGCTGTCGCCGCCGCCGGCGATCACCACCTTCTTGCCGGCGAAGTCCTGGCGGCGGCGCACCATGTAGAACACCGACTTGCCTTCATAGGCCTCCAGCCCGTCGAGCGGCGGGCGGTTGGGGCCGAAGGCGCCGCTGCCGGCGGCGATGATGACCGACTGGGTGTCGATCCTGGTGCCGATGCTGGTCTCCACCAGCCAGCGCCCGCTGTCCTGGCGCGTCAGCTTCTCCACCTGCTGGCCCAGGTGATAGGTGGGCGAGAAGGGGGCCGCCTGCTCCGCCAGCCGGTCGATCAGGTCGGCCGCCTCGATGGAGGGATGGGCCGGGATGTCGTAGATCGGCTTTTCCGGGTAGAGCGCAGTGCACTGGCCGCCGACCATGTCCAGCGCGTCCACCACGTGGCAGCGCATCTTCAGCATGCCACATTCGAACACGGCGAACAGCCCGACGGGGCCGGCGCCGACGATGACGACATCGGTGGTGAGGACATCGTGGCTGGTGGCGGTCTGCGACATGAAAGCCAATTCCTTGAGACGGGGTGCCGGGTGGAGGATGATGCGGAAGGGTCGGCGAACGGTCCTTCCATTGTCCGCATTTCCCGGCCGGGTCAACCCCCCGCAAGGGGAAAGCGGTCCTGTGTCGCGCGCGAGGCAGGACGGAGAGGTGTCCGGACCCGGATACAATTTCGCATAAATTCGCTTAAATTTGTCGATTGCATGCGGCGGTGGCGAAGCGGAAAGTGAAGGTTGGCGGCGGATGGCCGGGCTTTCTTTGCCCGGATGCCGGTCGGGTGGAGGCCCGGAATGAAGGAACTTCGGTGTCTGGTCTTCACCGACCAGGAGGTGGTGCGGGCCGTGCTGGACCGCCGGCGGCGGGTGAAGGACAATTTGCCGGTCGGCACCGTGTCCAAGGTCGTCTATCACCGCAACGAGGGACCGGAGCAGGAGGGCATCGAAACCCGCCTGAGCATCACCGACGACGACGGCGCGGTGACCGAACTGGTGCTGGCCGATACCGAGGTGACGGCGGCGCTGGTCGGCTATTGCATGGGCCGGCGAATCCCCCTGCCGGTGGCGTCCGACAAGATGCTGCACCTGATCAACGGCGCGCTGACGCTCATGATCACCATGAACTTCAACAAGGCGCCGCGGCTGGTGGTGGCCGGCGCGGCAGAAGGAGTGGCGGCGGACCGGATGTCGCCGAAGCGGCGGATCGGCCGATAGCCTCTGCTCTTCTTTCCAGCTTGCGGGCGGGCGGCGGCTTCGCACAGTATCCGCGCCATGTCGGACACTCCCCATCATACCCTGACCCTGCCGCTGCCAAACGAGGACGCCACCGCGGCGCTGGGCCGCCGGCTGGGCGCCCTGCTGCAGCCGGGCGACCTTGTGGCTCTGCGCGGCGACCTCGGCGCCGGTAAGTCGGCGCTGTCGCGGGCATTGATCCGCAGCGTCACCCACGAGGACGCCGAGGTGCCGTCCCCCACCTTCACCCTGGTGCAGACCTACGACACCGCCATCGGCCCGGTCTGGCATTTCGACCTCTACCGCCTGTCGGGGCCGGACGAGGTGTATGAGTTGGGCTGGGACGATGCGCGGGCCGAGGCGGTGGCTCTGGTCGAATGGCCGGACCGGCTGGGTCCGCTGCTGCCCCCCGACCGGGTCGAGGTGACGATGGAGCATGACGGCCCCGATGCCCGCCGCGCCACGCTGGCCGGCCATGGCGCGCTGGCGGCGCGGGTGGCCGCCGCCGACTGGACGCTGTGATGGGTGCCGTCTCTTCCGAGCGGGAAGCCGAGATCGTTGCCTTCCTCGCCGCCAACGGCCTGTCCGGCGCGGCGCGGGAGCCGCTGGCCGGCGATGCCTCCGCCCGCCGCTACGAGCGTCTCCGCAAGGCGGATGGCGAAACCCTGATCCTGGTCGACACGCCCGCCCCGGCCGACGACCTCGTGCCCTTCATCGCCATCGGCGCCGAACTGGCGGCCATCGGGCTGTCGGTCCCCACCGTGCTTGCGTCGGATCTGGAACGCGGCTTGGCTATCCAGGAAGATTTCGGAAGCGAAACATTCTCCCGCCTGCTGGCCGACGGCGCCGATCCGCAGCATCTCTATGAGATGGCGACCGACGCGCTGGTCACCATCCACCGCGGCTGGCCCGAGGGGGCGGCGCAACGCCTCGCCCTGCCCGTCTACGATCCGGACCTGTTCATCGCCCAGACGCGGCTGTTCATCGACGCCTATGTGTCGGTGGCGACGAGAAAGCCTTTGAGCAATGAGGATCGTTCCGATTTCGATACGGCTTGGCGGACGGTGCTGGAGCCGGTCTGCGCCGGTACGCCGTCGTTGCTGCTGCGCGACTATCACGTCGACAACCTGATGCGGCTGGATCGCCCGGGGGTGAAGGCCGCCGGGCTGATCGATTTCCAGAGCGCCGGCTGGGGGCCGCGGGCCTACGACCTCGTGTCGCTGCTGGAGGATGCGCGGCGCGACGTGGCGCCCGAACTGGCCGAGGCGATGGTCGCGCGCTATCTCGCCGCTTTCCCCGACACCGATCCCGCCGCCTTCCGCCGCGCCATGGCGGTGCTGGGGGCGGTGCGCCACACGCGGATCGTCGCCATCTTCGTCCGTCTGGCCTTGAGCCAGGGGCGGCGGTCCTACCTTGTCCATCTGCCGCGGGTCTGGCGCCTGCTGGAAGCCCAGCTGGCGAAGCCGGAGCTGGCGCCCGTCGCCGCCTGGTTCGACCGCCATCTGCCGCCCGAGACCCGTGCCGCCTTCGTCGTTCCGGAGACGATCTGAGATGACCGTGACCATTCCCCAAACTGCGATGGTTCTGGCCGCCGGCCAGGGCCTGCGCATGCGCCCGCTGACCGACCACAGGCCGAAGCCGCTGATCCCGGTGCTGGGCAAGCCGATGCTGGACCATGCGCTGGACCGGCTGGCCGCGGCCGGCGTCGACCGCGCGGTGGTCAACAGCCACTATCTCGGCGCCATGATCGGCGATCATCTGAAGGGCCGGACATCGCCCGCCATCACCCTGTCGCCGGAGGACACGCTGCTGGAGACCGGCGGCGGGGTGAAGAACGCCCTGCCCCATCTGGGCACCGCGCCGATCTACACGGTGAACGCCGACATCTTCTGGCTCGACGGGCCGGTGCCGGCCCTGCGCCGCCTCGCCGCACATTGGAACCCGGCGGAGATGGACGCGCTGCTCCTGCTGATGGCGACGACCAAGTCGGTCGGCTATGACGGGCTCGGCGACTATCACATGGACCCGCTGGGCGGCCTGACCCGTCGCGGCGAGCGCGAATTGGCGCCCTTCGTCTATGCCGGGGTGCAGATCGTCAAGCCGGAGCTGTTCGCGGCCGACACGCCGGACGGCGCCTTCTCGACCAACCTGATCTGGGACCGCGCCCAGGCGGCGGGGCGGCTGTTCGGCCTTGCCCATGACGGGCTGTGGTTCCACATCGGCACGCCCGCTGGGCTGAAAGAGGCGGAGGATCTGCTGGCCATCGGCGGCGTGCGGGCGGTGGCGCATTGAGGGCGGGGCTGAGGTATAGTCAACGGGACGTATTGCCCCCTCCCTAACCCTCCCCCTCTTCGAGGGAGAGGGAACTCCGCCGCCCCTGCACTTACTCCCTCTCCCGCCAAAGGCGGGGGAGGGTTGGGGAGGGGGCAATCGGCGCCCGCACCATCAAGCCCCAGTCCGGACAGTCCATGACCCACCCCAAAGTCTACAGCATCCCCGCGGGTGCGCCCTTCGTCGACATGCTGGCGGCGGGGATCATGGAGCGGGTGGGCGGCGACCCGATGGCGCTGGCCGGGGTCACCGTGCTGCTGCCGACGCGGCGCGCCTGCCGGGCGTTGCAGGCGGCCTTCCTGCGCCGCTCCGGCGGGCAGCCGACGCTGCTGCCGCGGATGGCGCCGCTGGGCGAACTCGATGCCGGCGACCTCAGCCTGACCGAGGAGGAGTTGCCCGACGTCCCGCTGGACCTGCCGGAAGCGATCTCGCCGCTGAACCGGCAGATGACGCTGGCCCGGCTGATCCTGGCAAGCCCACTGCCGGCAACCACAGCGCAGGCGGTACGTCTCGGAGCAGATTTGGGACGGCTAATTGATGCGGTATGGACAGAACGTATCGATTTCGAGCGGCTTCATAACCTCGTTCCCGATGATTACGCAGAGCACTGGCAGAAGACCTTAGAATTTCTCAACATCATCGTTACTAACTGGCCTGCCATCCTCGAGTCGACCGGAGAAGCCGACCCGGCCAAGCGCCGGAACCTGACGCTGGAGACGCAGGCCGCTCTCTGGCAGGCAGCCCCGCCGCCAAGCATGGTGATCGCCGCCGGCTCCACCGGCTCCATCGTCGCCGCGTCCGACCTGCTATCTGTCATCGCCCGGCTGCCGCACGGGGCGGTGGTGCTGCCCGGCCTCGACACTGGGGCCGAGGAAGAGATCTGGCAGGCGATTGAGCAGGATGAATCGCATCCACAGCACGGGCTATCGCAACTGATCCGTCATCTCGGCGTAGAACGACAAGAGGTGCAGCCCTGGACCGACGCGGCCGAGCCACGCGGCGCCCGCGCCCGCCTGATCGCCGAGGCGATGCGTCCGGCGGCGACCACCGAGGGCTGGCGCGAGCTGTCCGGGGTGGATGCCGCCGCGCTGGACGGGCTGACCCGCATCGACGCCGCCACGTCCGAGGAAGAGGCGCAGGTCATCGCGCTGCTGATGCGCCATGCGCTGGAAACGCCGACCAAGACCGCCGCCCTCATCACCCCCGACCGCAACCTGGGCCGTCGGGTCGCCATGGCCTTGGCGCGCTGGGGCATTCTGGTCAACGACTCCGGCGGCCAGCCGCTCGCCCACACCGCGGTCGGCACCTATCTGCGGCTGACGGCGGAGCTGGTGGCAAGCCGCGTCCATCCGCTGGCCCTGCTGGCGCTGGCCAAGCATCCGATGGCGGCGGGCGGCCGCGACTCAGGAGATTTCCGCGCCGCCGCCCGCGCGCTGGAGCGCATCGTGCTGCGCGGCCCCCGCCCGGCGGAGGGGTTCGACGGCGTGCTGGCGGCGCTTGAGCAGGCCGACCGCTTCGACCATGAGGAACAGCAGGAGTTCCTGCGCACATGGCTGGTCGACATCGGCCAGCGCGCCGCGCCGTTCCTGGAGGCGTTGAACGGCGACACGCCGCTGGCCGACCTCGTCCGCGCCCATGTCGCCTTCTGCGAATCGCTGGCCGCCGACGACGCGCTGACCGGGGCGGAGCGGCTGTGGCGCCAGGACGACGGCGAGGAGGCGGCGCGCTTCGTCCACGACCTGCTGGACGCGGCGGAAGGCTTCCCGGCGATCCCGGCCAAGGATTACCCGGCGCTGCTCGACGCTCTGATGAGCGCGCGGGCGGTGCGCCCCCGCTATGGCCTGCACCCGCGCCTGTTCATCCTCGGTCCGATGGAGGCGCGTCTCCAGCATCTCGACCTGACCATCCTCGGCGGACTGAACGAAGGGACCTGGCCGCCGGCCGCGTCCGCCGATCCGTGGATGTCGCGGCCGATGCGGCGCGATTTCGGCCTGCCCAGCCCGGAACGGCTGGTCGGCATGTCGGCCCACGACTTCGCCCACGCCTGCGGCGCGCCGGAGGTGGTGCTGACCCGCGCCGCGCGGGTGGAGGGCACGCCGACCGTGCCGTCGCGCTGGCTCTTGCGGCTGGAAACCGTGCTGAAGGCGCTGGATCTGGACGGCGTCATCGAGGAGCGCGGCGCCTGCTGGCTCGGCTGGGCGCGCGGACTGGACGAACCGGACCGCGTACAGCCGGTGAGCGCCCCCGAGCCGCGCCCGCCGCTGACCGCCCGGCCGCGCAAGCTGTCGGTGACGGAGATCGAGACCTGGATGCGCGATCCCTACGCCATCTATGCCCGCCACGCCCTGCGGCTGCGGGCGCTCGACCCCATCGCCGCCGATCCGGGAGCGTCGGATCGCGGCCAGATCATCCACGACACGCTCGACGCCTTCGTCCGCGAGTATCCCGGCCCGCTGCCGCACGACGCGCTCGACCGGCTGATCGCGCTGGGGCGGGATCGCTTCGGCCCGCTGCTGCGCAGCCATCCCGACGTCTGGGCCTTCTGGTGGCCGCGCTTCGAGCGGGTGGCCGGCTGGTTCGTCGATCTGGAGCGCGAGCGCCGCCCCCGCCTGCGTCCGCTGGCGACCGAGGTGCCGGGCCGGCTGGAGCTGTCCGGCCCCGGCGGCCCCTTCACCCTGACCGCCAAGGCCGACCGCATCGACTGCGGCCCCGACGGGCTGGTGGTGATCGACTACAAGACCGGCACCCCGCCGAGCCCGCGCGAGATCGAACTGGGCTTCGCCCCGCAGCTGCCGCTGGAGGCCGCCATCGCGGCAACGGGCGGGTTCAGCGGCGTGGACAAGGGGGCTGTGGCCGAGCTGACCTTCTGGCGCCTGTCCGGCGGCGACCCGGCCGGCGAGGAGAAGCCGGTGAAGGGCGACCCGGCGGCATTGGGAGAAGAGGCGCGGGCCGGGCTGGAGGCGCTGATCGCCCAGTTCGACGACCCGAGCACCCCCTACCGCTCCCGCCCGCGCCCGGCGATGGCGCCGCGCTACACCGACTATGCGCATCTGGCCCGCGTCCAGGAATGGTCGTCGGGCGGCGGGGAGGGAGAGTGATGCGGGGTGGTGTCGGCGAGACTCTCCCTCTCCCCCCCGGGGAGAGGGTCGGGGTGAGGGGGAGGCGTGGCGTGATCTTTGGTAAAATCCTGTGGTGCATCCCCCTCACCCTAACCCTCTCCCCGGGGGGGAGAGGGGATAAGCCCCGGCGTCGGAATCTCCCCGCATGACCATGACCGACCTGTCTCCCCGTAGCCTGCCGCTCGATCCCAACGTGGCGCAGCGGCGGGCGTCCGATCCGACGGCGTCGGTGTGGGTCGGCGCGTCGGCCGGGTCGGGGAAGACCAAGGTGCTGACCGACCGGGTGCTGCGGCTGATGCTGTCCGGCACGCCGCCGGCGCGCATCCTCTGCCTGACCTTCACCAAGGCCGCGGCGGCGGAGATGGCGATCCGCATCAACCGGACGCTTGGCCTGTGGGCCACCCTGCCCGACGAGGCGCTGGAGGACCGGCTGGCCGACCTCTGCGGCGAGCGGCCGTCCATGGAGGCCCGGCTGAACGCAAGGCGGCTGTTCGCCCAGGTGGTGGACTGCCCCGGCGGCATGAAGATCCAGACCATCCACGCCTTCTGCCAGTCGCTGCTGCGCCGCTTCCCGCTGGAAGCCGAACTGGCGCCGCACTTCGACGTGATGGACGACCGCACCGCCGACGGGCTGTTGACCGAGGCGCGCGACGCCGTTCTGCATGCCGGCCGGACCGATCCGGACAGCCCGCTCGGCCGTGCCATGGGCCGGCTGACCGGCGAACTGAACGCGGAGGATTTCGCCGGGCTGCTGGCAGAGCTGGCGAGCCAGCGCGGGCAGGTGGAGAAGCTGTTCGAACGCTTCCATGGGTTGGACGGGCTGATCGACGCCATCCACGACACGCTGAAGGTGCCGCCGGGCGTGACCGAGGAGTCGATCCTGACACACGCCTGCCACGACGACCATTGCGATCCGCCGGCCCTGCGCGAGGCCTGTCGGGCGCTGTCGGGCGGCAGCGCCAGCGATCAGGAGCGCGGCATCGCCATCCAGCACTGGCTGGACGCCGCCGACCGCCGGGTCCGCGCCTTCGAGGCCTACAAGCGCCTGTTCCTGACCGCCGAGGGCAGCCCGCGCAAGACGCTGATGACCAAGAAGCCGGCCACCGCCTACCCGCAGGCTCTGCTGTCCCTGCAGAAGGAGGCGGAGCGGCTGGTGGAGATTTCGGAGCGGGTGAAGGCCGCCGGGGTCGCCGCCTCGACCACCGCGCTGCTGACGCTGGCGCAGGCGATGCTGGACGCCTACCGCGACCGTAAGGCGGCGCGCGCCCTGCTGGATTACGACGACCTGATCCTGGCGGCCAACCGGCTGCTGAGCGGCGGCGACGGCATGGCACCTCGGGTGCCGTGGGTGCTGTACAAGCTGGACGGCGGCCTGGACCATATCCTGATCGACGAGGCGCAGGACACCAACCCCGACCAGTGGGCCATCGTCGCCGCGCTCGCCGGCGAGTTCTTCGCCGAGTTGGAGGCCACGGCACCCGACGGCAAGATCCGCACCGTCTTCGCGGTGGGCGACGAAAAGCAGTCGATCTTCAGCTTCCAGCGCGCCGATCCCGCCGAATTCGCCCGCATGCGCCGCCATTTTCAGGATAAGGCGGAGGTGGCGCAGCGGATGTGGGCGGGGGTCGATCTCGACATCTCCTTCCGCTCGACCTCCGCGGTGCTGGAGACGGTGGATGCCGTCTTCGCCATCGACCGTGCCCGCGACGGCGTGGCGTCCGACGCCAGCCCGACCATCCGCCACCGCGCCTTCCGCCGCGGGCAGGCCGGTCTGGTCGAGCTGTGGCCGCCGGTGAAGCCGGCCGAGGCCGTCGAGATGCCGGCCTGGGCGCCGCCGGTGGCGCGCGAGTCCGCCGATTCGCCGGCGGCCCGCCTCGCCTCGGTCATCGCGGCGACGGTGCATCGCTGGATCGACAGCGGCGAGACGCTGGAGGCCAAGGGCCGGCCGGTGCAGCCCGGCGACGTGATGGTTTTGGTCCGCCGCCGCACCGCCTTCGTCACCGAACTGGTCCGCGCGCTGAAGGACCGCGGCGTGCCGGTGGCCGGCGTCGACCGCATGGTGCTGACCGAACAGCTGGCGGTGATGGATCTGGTGGCGTTGGCCGATTTCCTGCTGCTGCCCGACGACGATTTGACGCTCGCCACCGTGCTGAAGGGGCCGCTGATCGGGTTGAGCGAGGAGGAGCTGTTCCGCGTCGCCCATGGCCGGCGCGGCACGCTGTGGCGCTCGCTGGTGGCGCTGGCGGAGACCGAGCCGGAGTTCCGCTCGGCCCGGCGCTATCTGGGCGACTTGCTGGCGCGCACCGACTTCTCGGCCCCGTATGAGTTGTTCGCCGGACTGTTGAACCGGCCCTGCCCGGCCGACGAGCGGTCGGGACGGCGCGCGATCCTGAAACGGCTCGGCCCCGACGCCCAGGACCCGCTGGAGGAGTTCCTGGCCGTCTGCCTCGCCTTCGAGAAGACCGAGCCGCCGTCCCTGCAGAATTTTCTCGCCTGGCTGGCGGCCAGCGACGCGGAGATCAAGCGCGAGCTGGAACAGGGCGGCGGCACCGTGCGGATCATGACGGTCCACGGCTCCAAGGGCTTGCAGGCGCCGATCGTCTTCCTGCCCGACACGCTGGGCAGCCCGACCCAGAGCCCGCCGATCCTGTGGCCGGACGACGACTGCCCGGTGCCGCTGTTCGCCGCCCGGCGGTCCCAGGAGGACGCGCTGTGCGCCGAGGCGCGGGCGCGGGCCAACCGGCGGCGCGACCAGGAATACCGCCGGCTGCTCTATGTCGCGCTGACGCGGGCGGAGGACCGGCTCTACATCTGCGGCCACCAGGGCAAGCGCGAGCCGTCCGACGACTGCTGGTACCGGCTGGTCGAGGAGGCGATGCGCGACAACGGCGTGCCGCACAGCTTCGACTTCACCGATCTCTGCCCGCATGGCTGGGCGGGAGAAGGCTGGCGGCTGATCGGCCCCCAGACCGCCGCGGTGCCGCGCCATGTCGAGACGGAGGAGAGCGCGTCGGCCGAGCCGCCGCCGCCCTGGGTCGCCGAACCGCCGCCGGGCGAGCCGGAGCCGTCGCGGCCCCTCACCCCGTCGCGCCCCGATGGCGAGGAGCCGGCGGTGCGCTCGCCGCTCGGCAACGACGACGGCCAGCGCTTCCGCCGCGGCCTGCTGGTGCACCGGCTGTTGCAGACCCTGCCCAATCTGGCCGAGGAGGCGCGGGAGGCCGCCTGCCGCCGCTTCCTGGCCCGGCCGGCGCACAAGCTGACGCCGGACCAGCAGGACGCCATCGCGCGCGAGACGCTGGCGGTGCTGAGCCATGCGGAGTTCGCGCATCTGTTCGGCCCGGACTCGCGGGCGGAGGTGCCGCTGGTCGGCGTGGTGGCGCTGGGCGACGGCAGCCGGGCGCTGGCCGGGCGCATCGACCGGCTGGCGCTGGCCGGCGACACGGTGTGGATCGTCGACTACAAGACCAACCGGCCGCCGCCACGGGATCTGGAAGACGTGCCAATGGTTTACCGGCGGCAGATGGCGGCCTACCGCGAGGCCTTGCGGGCGGTGTATCCGGGGCGGCGGATGCGCTGCGTGCTGCTGTGGACCGACGGTCCCTACACCATGGAGTTGCCGCCGTCGGTGCTGGACGCGGCGGCGGCCGGGCTGGGCCCGAGGGTGGGGTGAGGCAGGGCCGGTGGGTCCCCCGAAAGATGGGGTGACTTGACCGGCCGGGCGCCTCCGCCCTACATTTTGCTCAATTCCACTGACGGGGCGATGGCCGCCGGCCTTCCACAACCGGTCCGCGGCGCTTCCGAATCCAGGCAAGAGGTCACATGAGCACCACCATCAAGGTTACCGACGACAGCTTCGAGCAGGACGTCCTGAAGGCCACCGGCCCGGTCCTGGTCGATTTCTGGGCGGAATGGTGCGGCCCCTGCAAGATGATCGCCCCGGCGCTCGACGAGCTGGCCGGCGAGTATGAGGGCAAGGTCACCGTCGCCAAGCTGAACATCGACGAGAACCCCGGCACCCCCGGCAAGTACGGCGTGCGCGGCATCCCGACGCTGATGCTGTTCAAGGACGGCAGCGTCGCCGCCACCAAGATCGGCGCCCTGCCCAAGGGTGCGCTGTTCCAGTGGGTCGACTCGGCGCTGTAAGCGTTCGGACAGAGGTCCAGGTAAGGAAAAGCCCCGCCGTGGTCACCGCGGCGGGGCTTTTTCATTTATCCGGCCGGGCGCCGAGGAACTCCAGAAGCTCCTGCGCCAGCTCTTCCGGCAGTTCCTCCGCCATGTGGTGGCCGCAATCCAGGCCGCGCCCGCGCAGATCCGGCGCCCAGGGCCGCCAGACCGCCAGAACGTCGCCGTAAAGCTCCTCCAGATCGTCCCGCAACGACCATAGGACCAACACCGGGCAGTTCAGCCGCCGGCCGGCCGCGCGATCGGCCGCATCGTGGTCGCGGTCGATGCCCAGCCCGGCGCGGTAATCCTCCAGCATGCCATGCACGGTGGCCGGATCGTGGATGGCCGCGTGGAAATCACGGTAGGCCTCCTCCCCCATCGCCTCTGCCGAGCCGCCGTACCAGGCGTCGGGATCGGCCAGGATGGCGCGCTCCGGCTTGTCCGGCTGGGCGAAGAAGAACCAGTGCCACCATGCCTGGGCGAAGCGGGCATCGCACCGCTCCAGGGCTTCCAGGATCGGCACGCCATCGAGCAGCGCGAGGCGGGTGACGGCGGCGGGATGGTCCATCGCCAGACGGAACGCGGTGTAGGAGCCGCGGTCGTGGCCGACGACGGCGAAGCGCTCGAAACCGAGGTGCCGCATCAGGGCGAGGCAATCCAGCGCCTTGGCCCGTTTGGAGGAGTTGGCATGGTCGGGCCGGTCTGCCGGCTTCGACGATCGGCCGAACCCCCGCAGGTCGGGACAGACGACCTTGTGGGAGGCCGCCAGCAGCGGTGCCACCCGGTGCCAGGTTGCATGGGTACGCGGATGGCCGTGGAGCAGCAGGACCGGGCTGCCCTGCCCGCCATGACGGACCCGCAAGGTCGCGTCCGGCAGTTCGACGGTCTCCAGCGTGAATCCTTCGAACATCCTGCCCTCCCCGGCTTTGCCTGCGAGAACCGCGGCATGGGGGGCGGGGTTCCTCCCGCGGCGCCGGTCAGGACGTCGGCAAGGCCAGATGGCGAAACGGGCCGCCGGAGAGACTCCGGCGGCCCGTGCCTGGATCGGAAAACCTTGGAGGCCATCCGTTTTTCCGCAGACGCCCCCTTTTCAGGGAGACCTCATATTAAGGAGACTTTGGCTTCGCCGTATCCTTACCCGCGTCCTTGCCTTTGCCCCCGGCAAGCTCCGCCGTGCGGGCGAGGTTGTCGGCGGCGGCGCGGCCCCATTCGCTGTCGGGGGAGACGCGGCGGGCCAGCGACCAGTCGTCACGGGCCGCCGGCAGGTTGCCGCCCAGCGCCTTGACGTTACCGCGCAACAGGATCGCCTCCGGATCGCCGGGCTTCAGTTCCAGCGCATGGTCGATGTCGGCCAGCGCCTGCCGGTAGTTGGACAGCGCCTTGTGGGCGGTGGCGCGGTAGAGATAGGCGTCCGCCCGCCGCGGATCGCGGGCCAGCGCCGCGTCGAGGTCGGTGATGGCGTCCCAGAAACGTTCACCCTCGGCGCGGGCGAAGGCGCGGTCGATCAGCAGGTCGACGTCGCCCGGCGTCTTGTCGAGCGCCGCGCTGTAGAGCCGTTCCGCCTTCCCCTGGTCGCCGGCGCGCAGCCATGCCCAGCCGGCGCGGCCGAGCAGCGAGGCGGCGGCCCTGGGGTCGTCCTTGCCCAGCGTCGGCACCAGCGCCTCCATCTGGGTTCCGGCCGCCTTGAACTCGCCGGCATGGAACTGCGCCAGCGCGTAGCAGAGCTTGGCGAAGTCGCCGCCGCCCTGCTCCTGCCAGCGCCTGGCGTCGGCCTTGGCGCCGTCGGGGTTGGCCTCCGCCTTGGCGGCGCAGGCCTGGAGTTCGCGGTTGCGGTCGAGGCCGGAAGACGGCCCGGAGGAGGCCGCCTGTGCGGCCGGCGAGGGAGCCGGCAGGACGGCGAGAAGCCCCAGCGCGAGGGCGGCGGAAAGGTAAAGATTGCGTCGGGTCATGGTGCCTTTACACTCCGCCATCGCCGGGCAGGGTGCAAGCCCCCCACACCGATCCGATGGCCGAGCCCGGCGTTACACCGTTTCCCGCCCCAACCGGAACGCCCGCGATGACCGATCCCCGCCTGTTCGTCTTCGGCCCCGGCTACACCGCCCGCGTCTTCGCCGACCGGCTGCGCGCCGAGGGATGGCGCATCGCCGCCACCTGCCGCAGCGAGGAGAAGAAGGCGGAGTTGGAGGCCCAGGGCATCGAGGCCTTCCTGTTCGACCGCGGCCGGCCGCTGACCGACGCCAAGGCGGCGCTGGCCGGCACCACCCATCTGCTGGTCAGCATCCCACCGGACGGCAAGGGCGATCCGGTGTTGGACCAGCATGCCCGCGATCTGGCCGACCTGCGCACCCTGGACTGGGCCGGCTACCTGTCCACCACCGGCGTCTATGGCGACACCGGCGGCGAATGGGTCAGCGAAGCGTCCTGGCTGAGGCCGACCGGCGAGCGGCAGAAGCGGCGGGTGGAGGCCGAGCGCGGCTGGCTGAACCTGTACCGTCAATATGGCGTGCCGATGCATCTGTTCCGGCTGGCCGGAATCTACGGGCCCGGCCGTAGCGCCATCGATTCCGTGCGCGACGGCATCGCCAAGCGGGTGGACAAGCCGGGTCAGGTCTTCTGCCGCATTCATGTCGATGACATCGCCAACACGCTGCGCGCGTCGATGGCGCGGCCGACGCTGGGCGCCATCTACAACGTCGCCGACGACTTGCCCAGCCCGTCGCACGAAGTGGTGGAGTATGCCTGCCGCCTGCTGGGGGTGGAGCCGCCGCCGCTGGTGCCCTTCGATCAGGCGGAGATGTCGCCGATGGCTGCCAGCTTCTACGCCGACTGCCGCCGCGTGAAGAACGACCGCATCAAGCGCCAGCTTGGCGTCACCCTGACCTATCCCGACTACCGCGCCGGGTTGGAGGCGCAGCTGGCGGCCGGGCTATAGTCGAAGACCCCGGTAAAAGGTAAACCTAAGATTACAAAGCAATTGTCAGTCATATTCCGATAATCATAAAACTCGGTCGAAGACACGCATGGAAATAGCAAAGGATATTTAATAATCTCCCGGGATCATGAGCGTCCAGGCGACGACGATCCTGCGAGGTGTTGAGCGCATGAGCAGCACGCCGACGATCACGACCTCCCTCCCCTCCGCTGGTCTTCCGGCGGCCAGGGACATGATGGATGCCGCCGCATTCCGCCGCCAGATGGACGAGGTCGTCGCCCGCATCCCCATGCACGCCATCCGGTCGGTGCTGGACGCGGTGGAAGGGGCGCCCAGCCCGAACGGCGAGCGGGCGCGGCATCTGCGCGACGCGCTGGTCGATCACTTCAACCGGCTGCGGCCGATGAAAGCGCGCCGCCTGTTCACCAGCCTGTTCGAGCCCTTCCTGGTCGACGACCCGATCCTCTACCGCTCGCCCGAGTCGGTGCCGGCGCTGATCCAGCGGGTCGACATGGGCGGCATCTGGGCGGCGCTGACCCGTTATGCCTTTCCGGGCCTGGCGGCGGAGGTGCAGAGCCGGCTGGACGCGATGGCGCGCGAGGCGATGCTGGACGCCGTGCTGGCCAGCCCAGACGCCATGGTGATGCGCGAGCTTATGCGGAAGGAGGCCCTGGACTTCCTCTACGCCATGGCCGGCGACCGCAAGCTGACCGACCGCTTCCTGGCGCTGGCGAACGAGGAGGCGCACCACGACGCCCGGCTGCGCACCCAGTATCTCGGCCGCAAGGCGCCGATCGACGGCGACCTGCTGGGCTTCGTCCGCGCCCTGCTGGAGCACAACGAGGTGCTGGTGCCGCTGACCGAGCGGATGCGCCGCGACATCGACGAGATGCGGATGGGCGACATGCAGGAGGCCGGCGATCCCCGGTCGGCCGCCCCAAATCCCGCCGAGGTCGATTGCCAGTCGGCGCTGATGGTCGGCTTCGTCCGCCGGGTGCGCGATCTCGGCCTGCCCTTCCGCGACCAGTCGCAGGTTCTGGCCTGGTTCGCCCCGCTCTATGGGCTGAACGTCAAGCGGCGCTACGACGTGTTCCTGCGCCATGTGCGCGAGCATGTCGGTTCGGGCGGCCCGGCGGTGCGCGAGTCGCACCCGCTGCTGCGCGCCCTGCTCTGCCATTTCAACGCCGCCTGCATCACCATCCGCGAGGTGGTGGACGGCATGTTCGGCGACATGGAAATCCAGGACGGCGGCGTGCTGTCGGCCCCCGCCCCGACCCGCGCCCTGCTGCACGAGGCGGTGGAGCGCTTCGACCGGGCGCTGACGGCGCTGTCCGGCACCGGCTTCCTCGCCAGCCGCTCCACCGGCCCGGCGCTGCGGGCGGAGCTGGCGGCGGTCAGCCGCGAGTTGACCGGCACGGTGATGCCGGCGCTGGCCGCGCGGCTGCAGGCGGCGATGAACGCCCGCCACGCCCCGCTGCCCGACCATGAGGACATCGTCTGGCTGCTGGAACTGGTCTGGCGCTGGGGCCGCTATCTCGGCAATGCCGGCTATGCCAACCCGGAGCTGAAGTCGCTGCGCCTCTATGCGGTGGAGACCGGCCGCCTCGCCTTCATCCAGGCGATGAAGGCCGAACCGCAGGAGAAGCCGGCCCACCGCATGGCGCACATGCTGCGCATCCGCCGGCTGATGGCGGCGATGGGCGAGACGGTGGACGGCTGGATCAGCCCGGTCAGCCAGGGCCTGCACCGGGTCGTCTTCCGCTATCTGGAGGATGTCGAGGAGATCGCCGACGACGAATGGGCGGTGATCGACGCCTTCGTCGCCAGCGTCCGCCGCGAGCTGAGCCGGTCGCGCAACTGGCAAAGCGCCGATTTCGTCGACATCCTGCGGCTGCATGAGGGCAGGCGGCGGGGAGAGGGCTGAGCCCCCTCGACCGAAGGCCTTGGCCGCAACAATTTGGTTCGACGTGACCATCGATGTGGTATGATGCGCGCCCGCTCGGGGCGGGACGGCCGGACACCGGCCTGCAACCCCGGTGGTTCCGCATTTCAGTCACTCCTCCCGCCGAGACGACGCCAGCATGAACATCACCATCGAACGCGCCGCCCTTCTCCGTTCCCTGGGTCACGTGCAGAGTGTGGTCGAGCGGCGGAACACCATTCCGATCCTGTCCAACGTCCTGCTGCGCGCGGGCGACGGCGAACTGTCGCTGGCCGCCACCGACATGGACCTGGAGATCGTCGAGACCGTCCCGGCGACGGTCGGGCGCCCCGGCGGCACCACCGCCCCCGCCCACACCCTGTTCGACATCGTCCGCAAGCTGCCCGACGGCAGCCAGGTGGAGCTGGACATCGGCGGCGACGGCACCATCCTGACGCTGCGCGCCGGCCGCTCGCAATTCAAGCTGTCCTGCCTGCCGGTGGAGGATTTCCCGCAGCTGTCCAGCGGTGAGCTGAAGCACAATTTCTCGGTCGCCGCCGCCGACCTGCGCGGGCTGATCGACCGCACCCGCTTCGCGATCTCCACCGAGGAGACGCGCTATTACCTGAACGGCATCTACCTGCACGCCGCCAAGAGCAAGATGGGCAGCCTGGAGACGCCGGTGCTGCGCGCCGTCGCCACCGACGGCCACCGGCTGGCGCGGGTCGAGATGCCGCTGCCGGACGGGGCCGAGGGCATCCCCGGCGTCATCATCCCGCGCAAGACCGTCACCGAGATCCGCAAGCTGGTGGACGAGGCCGCCGACCGCATCGAGCTGTCGCTGTCCGACAACAAAATCCGCTTCGGCTTCGACAGCGTCGTCGTCACCTCCAAGCTGATCGACGGCACCTTCCCCGACTATGAGCGGGTGATCCCGGTCGGCAACGACAAGGTGATGGAGGTGGACGCCAAGCTGTTCGCCGCCGCCGTCGATCGCGTCGCCACCATCTCCACCGAGAAGAGCCGGGCGGTGAAGCTGTCGCTCGTCCGCGGCGCCCTGACCCTGTCGGCCACCAGCCCGGAATCGGGCAGCGCCACCGAGGAGCTGGAGGTCAATTACGCCGAGACCCCGCTGGAAATCGGCTTCAACTCTCGCTATCTGCTGGACATCACGCAGCAGATCGAGGGCGAGGGCGCCCAGTTCACGCTGGCCGACGCCGCGTCGCCGACCATCATCCGCGACGTCGCCGACTCCACCGCGCTCTACGTCCTGATGCCGATGCGTGTGTGATGGGGCTGCGGGGATCGTCCCCGCCCCAGGCGGAACGGACCAGTTGCAGCAAACGGCGGTATCGATGAGCGGCGGCACCCCGGTGTCCGCCACCAATTCGGCTTTGGCCCCCGCTCTGGCGGTGCGGCGGATGACGCTGACGCGCTTCCGCGGCTACGACTCCGCGCGGCTGGAGCCCGACCGCCGCCCCGTCGCCCTGATCGGCCCGAACGGGGCCGGTAAGACCAACCTGCTGGAGGCCGTCAGCTTCCTCGCCCCCGGCCGCGGCATCCGCGGCGCCCGGCTGGCCGAGGTGGAGCGGCTGGGCTCGCCCCCCGGCGCCGGCTGGGCGGTGGCGGCCATGCTCGACACCCCGATGGGTCCGGTGGAGATCGGCACCGGCCGCGAACCCCATGACGGCAACCGCACCTCGGACCGCGACCGACGGCTGGTCCGCATCGACGGCCATCCCGCCAAGGGCCAGACCGCGCTGGCCGACCATGTCGCCATGGTCTGGCTGACCCCGCAGATGGACCGCCTGTTCCTTGAAGGATCGAGCGGACGGCGCCGCTTCCTCGACCGGCTGGTCTTCGGCTTCGACCCCGCCCATGCCGGGCGGCTGTCGCGCTATGAGCATGCGCTGCGCGAACGCGCCCGGCTGCTGCGCGACGGCCGCTTCGACGAGGGCTGGCTCGGCGCGCTGGAGGACCAGATGGCGACCACCGGCATCGCCGTCGCCGCCGCGCGGCGCGAGGTGGTGCAACGCCTGCGCGCCGCCTGCGCCCGCTCGGTCGGTCCCTTCCCCGGCGCCGACCTCTCCGTCGCCGGCACGGTGGAACGCTGGCTGGACGAAGGTCCGGCGCTGGCGGCGGAGGATGCGCTGCGCGACAGCTTGCGCTCCGGCCGCCGCGCCGATGCCGACGGCGGCGGCGCGTTGGCGGGACCGCACAAGAGCGACCTCGCCGTCCGCCACGCGCCCAAGGACATGCCGGCGGCGCTCTGTTCCACCGGCGAGCAGAAGGCGCTGCTGATCGCCATCGTGCTGGCCAACGCCCGGCTGCTGGCGGCCGAGCGCGGCGCGGCGCCCATCCTTCTGCTGGACGAGGTGGCGGCCCATCTCGACCCCGACCGGCGCGCCGCGCTGTTCGGCGAAATCCTGGCATTGGGTGCCCAGGCCTGGATGACCGGCACCGACGAGGGGGTTTTCGACCCGCTCGGGCAGGACGCCCGCCGGTTCCGCATCGAAGACGCCCACATCCGCCCCGGATAGGGGCGGAAATTCGGGCCAAGACCCAAAAAAAAGCCGTGCTGACGCACGCTAAACCGCCGAATCCACAACCGAATCTGTTATAGTCGACGCATGGCACAGGAAGCACTGAAGAACGACCTCCCGCAGTCGGAGCCCCAACAGGCGGACTATGGGGCGGAGTCGATCACCGTTCTGCGCGGGCTCGATGCCGTGCGCAAACGCCCCGGCATGTACATCGGCGACACCGACGACGGGTCCGGCCTGCACCACATGGTGTACGAGGTGGTCGACAACGCCATCGACGAGGCGTTGGCCGGCTATTGCGACAAGGTCGAGGTTCTGCTGAACGCCGACGGATCGGTCACGGTGCGCGACAACGGACGCGGCATCCCGACCGACATCCATTCGGAGGAAGGCGTCTCGGCGGCCGAGGTCGTGATGACCCAGCTCCATGCCGGCGGCAAGTTCAACCAGAACAGCTACAAGGTCTCCGGCGGCCTGCACGGCGTCGGCGTGTCGGTGGTGAACGCGCTGTCCGAAACGCTGGATCTCCGCATCTGGCGCGGCGGCCGCACCTGGACCATGCGCTTCCGCCACGGCGTCGCCGAAGCGCCGCTGGCCGATGTCGGCGAGGCGCCGATGGTGCCGGAGAAGGGCAAGCAGCTGTCGGGCACCGAAGTTACCTTCATGCCCTCGGCCGAGACCTTCACCAACATCGAGTTCGATTACGCCACGCTGGAACACCGGCTGCGCGAACTGGCCTTCCTCAACTCCGGCGTCCGTCTGGTTCTGACCGACGCGCGCGGGGTGGAGCCGAAGGTGCAGGACCTGCATTACGAAGGCGGCCTGGAAGCCTTCGTCAACTGGCTCGACCGGTCCAAGACGCCGCTGCACAAGCCGGCGATCACCCTGAAGAATGAACGCCCGACCGAACATGGCGGCGTGGTGACGGTGGAATGCGCGCTGCAGTGGAACGACAGTTACCACGAGACGACGCTGTGCTTCACCAACAACATCCCGCAGAAGGACGGCGGCACCCACCTCGCCGGCTTCCGCGCGGCGCTGACCCGTGCCATCAACAACTACGCCAACGAATCCGGCATCGCCAAGAAGGAGAAGGTCAACCTGTCGGGCGACGACGCCCGTGAAGGCCTGACCTGCGTCCTGTCGGTGAAGGTGCCCGATCCGAAATTCTCCAGCCAGACCAAGGACAAGCTGGTCTCGTCGGAAGTCCGTCCCGTCGTCGAGGCGGTGGTGGGCGAGGCGCTGGCCCAGTATTTCGAGGAGCATCCGGCCGATGCCCGCCGCGTCGTCCAGAAGGTGGTGGAGGCCGCCGCCGCCCGCGAGGCCGCCCGCAAGGCGCGCGAGCTGACCCGGCGCAAGGGCGCGCTCGACATGGCGTCGCTGCCCGGCAAGCTGGCCGACTGCCAGGAACGCGATCCGGCATCGTCGGAGCTGTTCATCGTCGAGGGCGACTCGGCCGGCGGCTCGGCCAAGCAGGGCCGTTCGCGCCAGTTCCAGGCCATCCTGCCGCTGCGCGGCAAGATCCTGAACGTGGAGCGCGCCCGCTTCGACAAGATGCTGGGGTCTGCGGAGATCGGCACGCTGATCGCCGCGCTCGGCACCGGCATCGGCCGCGACGAGTTCAACGCCGACAAGACGCGCTACCACAAGATCATCATCATGACCGACGCGGACGTGGACGGCAGCCACATCCGCACCCTGCTGCTGACCTTCTTCTTCCGGCAGATGCCGGACCTGATCGAACGCGGCTATCTCTACATCGCCCAGCCGCCGCTCTACCGCATCAAGCGCGGCAACGCCAAGGAACGCTACCTGAAGGACGACCGGGCGCTGGAAGAGTATCTGGTCGAGGCCGCGTTGAGCGACCTGTCGGTCCAGCTGTCCGACGGCACCCTGCTGATCGGCGAGCAGCTGTCCGGTCTGGTCGATCAGGCCCGCACCGCGCGCCCGGCGATCGACACGCTGTCGCGCAAGGTCGGCAACGCCATGGTGGTGGAGCAGGCCTCGGTCGCCGGCGCCCTGTCCGCCGCGCTGGCCGACGACAAGGCGGCGGCGGAGGCTGCGGCCAAGGCGGTGGCCGAGCGGATGAACACCATGGACGCCGACGGCGGCTGGCGCGGCGAGGCGCTGCCCCAGGGCGGTTATGCCGTGATCCGCGCCCGTCGCGGCGTCACCCATCGCCACCTGTTCGACGCCGACCTGCTGAAGAGCGGCGAGGCCCGCCGTCTCGACGGTCTGGCCGCCGACCTGAAGCGCGTGTTCGGCACCGCCGGCAAGGCCTTCGAAAAGCAGAAGGAAACCCGCGCCCTGACCGGTCCCGTCGCCCTGTTCGACACGGTGATGGAGCTGGGCCGCCGCGGCGTCACCATCCAGCGCTACAAGGGCCTGGGCGAGATGAACCCGGACCAGCTGTGGGAAACCACGCTGGACCCGACCAAGCGGTCGCTGCTGCAGGTCCGCGTCAGCCACGCCGATCAGGCGGAGGAGGTCTTCTCCACCCTGATGGGCGACATCGTCGAACCCCGGCGCGAGTTCATCCAGGACAACGCGCTGAAGGTGTCGAACCTGGACGTGTGATGAGGACTTGTCGGTTGTCTGATAAATCGAGGTTTCGCCACATTAAGCGAGGCGGGTTGAACACCCCGCCTCGCTTTTCTTTTTGAGATTGCGGTAAATATTCCTAGCCTCTCTTTGAGAGACTCGGGCCGCCGCTTGTCAACATTGCCCGTCCCCGCCGACCGGGCGGAGGATGCGAGGTAACCCGATAGGCGAGACGCGCCCCGCCCACACCCCGGGGCCGCGCCCCTCAAACTGTCCTTGGCCCCGCTCACCACCGCCCCCAGAGCGTCGGGCGTCCCTCAATGTTGACAGTGTAATCGCCCCTTTCCTTTACCGTAGTCGCGAAGATAGATCCCCGACGACCCGGTCCTTGAAAGACAGGCCGTCAAAGGATAGGTGCGCCCGGAAGCGATCCTGAGAATATTCGCTCGTTGCTTCGAGGACGTCCGCGCTCCACCATCTTCGCATTTCTCCTTCACGGAGCCTTCGAAAGGGAGCGAAGGACATGGGGCACACACGGGAGACGCCATCCTTTCCCATCCGACGCGTCGGCGGACCGGAGGCGGATCTGTAACCCATCTGATCGGTCTGACCGGCCGGAACCGTCGGCGCCATCGTCGGGAACGGTGCCGGATCGTACTACCCCGGGGCGTACCCCGACTGCATCCGTGTGCCGGAGAATGTTCCTGTTGCGTTCGCAGTGCGACTGGGTCATGGGAATATATGCCCGTCAAAGGACGGGGTGCGAACCGGGGAGACCGATGTCTTGGTCCGCATGGCAGCGCATGAGGTGGAGGGACCACATGAACGAAGATGACGACATCGCCGGTCCGGAAGAGGCTTCCTTCGGGACCGATGGTCCAGACCCGGATATACGGCCGCCGCCGCGGAAGAGCGGCGGCGAGACCACCGTCCAGAGGAACCGCAACGAACGGGGCCTCGTCGCCAGCCGGAAGAACGGCATCCCGATGCCGTGGAAGCGGGAGGCGGAGCGGGACTTCATGCACCTCCTGGAGTCCGCCCCCGAGGTCCGGTCCTACGAGGGCCGCCAGGGCGCCATCGCGGTCAACGTCGACGGCGAGATCCTCGAACACAGGGTCCAGTTCAAGGTGGAGGTGGCCGACGCCAGCGGAAGGGCGCACACGGTGATGGTGGACGTGTTCGGCAGCCTCGACGGCGCCAAGGGCCGACTGGTCAATGCCGTCGCGGATCACTACTCCGCGCGCGCGATTCACTACGTCGCCATCACCGAGGCGGAGGTCGCCCGCCAACCCCGTCTTGGCAACGCGAAGGCCGTCCTGGCCGGAGGCGCCGCCGAAACGCCGGAGGAGTTCCTTCTCGCCCTCTCCGCCGCCCTCGCACGCGCACCCGCGACACTCGGCGAACTCGAACGCGCCCTCTCGGACTGGCGCCCCGCCGGGCCGACCGAGCCGCCCACGCCACTCCGTCACCTGATCTACGCCGCCACCCTGCGCGGGTGCCTGCGGCTGGAACTCCACAAGGAACCGATCTCGGAACACACCCCCATCCTCACCTGACGGAGGCACCCATGGCACGCCGGTTCACGCCGAAGATGGTCTTCCTGCCCGCCCAGCCGGTCGAGATCCGAGGACGGCGCCACCGGTATGTCCGCCGGGCGCCGGACGGCAGTGCGGTCTTCGAGGACGAACAGACCCAGGAGCAGGTCCGGCACACTGACGCCGAACTCGCCCAACTCCTCGAATCCGGGCAGTTCGACGTCCTGCCCTGGCCGGTTGTGAAGGCCCCGGACAGGGCGGAGGAACTCGCGGCGATGCGGGACCGCGTCGCCAACAACGACCGGCTGCACGCGGAGACGGCACGGCGCTGGCGTTACGTGCGGGCGTGGTTGGACAGCGGGCACGCAACCTACACCAAGGGCGCGCTGAAGGGACTGATCGAACGGGTGGCAAACGACAATGCCGACCCCACGCCGCCGGGGGCGAGCACCGTCCAGCGGTGGATCAAGCGGTTCCGTGAGGGCGGCCGCGCCTTCGAGGCGCTGGCGCCGACGATCCATCGGCGGGGCAACAGGACCGCGAGATTCGGTGGCGAAGTGATGGACCTGACCGACCAGGCCATCGACGAGAGCTACCTCCAGCCAGGGGAACCGCCGCTCACCTTCGCGCACAACAAGCTGCTCGCGCTGGCTGCCAACCGCAACGCCTCGCTGCCCGAGGCCATGAAGATCAAGATTCCCTCGGCGCGGACCCTCTACCGGATCAGGGACCGGCGCATCGACCAGTACACCCTGGTCGCCACCCGCCGGGGCAAGGAGGAGGCCGACGCGCTGTTCCAGCCGGTCGGCTCCGCTCCTGGTGTCGATGCCATCAACCGGATATGGGAGATCGACCATACCGAGGTCACGAGCTTCCTCGTCTGCTACGGCCCGGAACCCGATCCTGATCGCATCATCGGGCATCCATGGATCACGGTCGCCCTCGACAGGCATAGTACCATGCCCGTTGGTCTCTATGTCGGCTTCGAGGGGCCGAGCCTGTTCACGGCCTTCGAATGTCTGCGCAACGCGATCCTGCCGAAGGGCTACATGCGGGAGAACTACCCGCAGATCCAGAACGACTGGCCGTGCTTCGGCGTTCCGGGCTGCACCGTGCCCGACAACGCCGCCGAGTTCCGGTCCCCGCAATTCCCGATCGCCTGCGCCGCCCTTGGCATCGACGTCCAGTACACCCCCGTCGGCAAGGCGCGGTTCAAGGGCAAGATCGAACGGTTCTTCGGAACCCTACAGACCCAATGCCGCTCCGTCACGGGCGCGCGCTTCGCCGACTACTACAGACGTGTGCGCCGCCCGACGCCGGAGACCGCCAGCCTGGTCACCCTGGAGCAACTCGAGTACCTGCTGCACCGGTGGATCGCCGACGTGTACGCCGTCAGCCCGCGCCGCCGGTTCGAAGGGCGCTCCGCCCGCGACATGTGGGAGAACAGCGCACGCATCCATGCGATAGCCCCGCCGAGCCGAGAGCGTGTCCTGACCTCCCTGTCCCTGACCGAATTCCGCGTGCCGCGCAAGGACGGCATCACATTCCTGGGACTTCGTTACAACAGTACGGAACTTGCGAACCTCCGCATCGCTCCGAAGGCGCCTCCCGAGTTCCGCATCAAAATTGATCCCGGTGATCTTGCCGCGATCCAGGTGCACGACGACGCGAACGACCGGCACATCAGGGTTGAGGTCGATCCGGAACAGCGTGACGTCGCCGTCGGAAAAACTCTGCACCAGTACAAAGTCGCCCGCGCCCTCGTCCGCAATAACCCATTGCGGTACGCCGGGCAGGAGGACATCGCACGCGCGATGGTTGAGATCACCGAGTACGGCCTGAAGCGCCAAGGTAAGGGCACCCAGAAGGAACGCCGTGCCCTTGCGAAGCTCACCCAACAACCAAGCGGACGGCGGCGTCAGGCCGATGCCCCCGACACCCCGCCGCTCCCGATCGTCGACGTGCTCCTGGAAGGCATGGAGACGGTCGGCGTCCCCGGCGCGGCGCCCCCTCAGGCGGACGACATCGAGTTGATTGCTCGCCGCCACGGACTCAAGACCGACACCATGCGTCCGCGGGATGGCGACGATGGACTGGAGTGAACGGAGCCTCCGGATCGCGGCCTTCCGCGACGTATACGCCGTCACCCGGCGGGCAGAAGAGGCCGAGGAGCGCATCCGCGACCTCCACCTCAGCCACGGGACCGGCCAGGAGGGGCATTGCCTGCTCCTGGTCGGTCCGCCGGGGGCGGGCAAGTCCGTGGCGCTGCGACGCTACGCGGCCCGCTACCCGGACGTGGAGGAGCAACTCCGCACCCACCGCCGGATACTCGGTATAGAGGTGCCGCCCGGATGCACCCTGCGCTCCCTCGCCAGGACCATGCTGGCCGCCCTCGGGGACGTTGCGCCGTCGCGGGCGAACCAGGTCGAGGCCACGAAACGCGTCCATACGCTGCTGAAGGCGTGCGGCGTCGAACTGGTGATGATGGACGAGGCGCACCGCCTGATCCATACGGACACCGACAGGATCGCCTACGACGCCGCCGACTACATCGTCGGGCTGCTGAACACGAACCTCTGCCCGATCGTGCTGGCCGGGCAGCCGCACATCGAGCGCGTGGTCACCACCAACGCCCAGCTGGGGCGCCGTTCGGTCGGCGAGGTCTACATCGGGGCCTACGAGTGGGAGGACCAGGATCAGAGGAACGAGTTCCGGCTGGTCTTGAACGCCCTCGAACAGGCGCTCCGGCTTCCGTTCCCCTCCCGGCTCGGCAGCGCCGAGACGGCTCTGCGCATCCACCACTTCTCACGGGGGCTGCTCGGACCGGCGGTCCTCCTGATCGAGGAGGCGTTCAAATTGGCCCTGGATCGCTCGCTCGGGGCCCTGTCGCATCCGCTGTTCGCCGAAGTGGTGGACCGGCTCCGGATCGGGGATGGTCGGCGCCTGGTCAATCCTTTCGTTGTGGAGGCGCTCGCCCCGGCCCCGGCGGCCGGGCGCGACGAAGCGGTCAGGCCGAGGGTCGAGGAGGAGTCCGCCCGCAGACAACGGAGACGCCGACAGGCCCGATCGGAGGGCGGCCATGCCGACTGACGACGTCCCCCGACTTCCGATCCGGGTCCGGCCGGAACGCGACGAGAGCCTGCTCGGCCTGATGGTCCGCACTGGCGCCGTCAACGGGTTCGGTTCTCCGGATCCGGTAGTGCACGCCTACGTTTTGTCCAACCATGACCTTCCGGCGTTGGCCACCAGTGTTTCGGCGATCCCGCTCCTGTCCCGCCTGCTGGCGCTCGACGAGTCCGCCATCGCCGTCCTGTCCTATGCCGGGCCGGACGGCGGCTCTCGCCTTCTCGGCCATCCCGTCCACCCCCACTTCATCTCGGCCCGACGGCGCAAGGTCTGCCCTCGGTGCTTGGACGAAAGCGGCTACCACAGAGCTCTGTGGGACATGGCCCTGATGACGATTTGCCCCGACCACCGCCTGCGCCTGGTCGAGCGGTGCCCCGCGTGCGGGAGCCGCCTCGGCTGGCGTGTGCCGTCGCCGTGCGCCTGCCGCTGCGGGTACGATCTGAGACGGGAGCCTGGCGTGCCGGTGCCCGTTGGCGAACTCGCCGGGGCCGGGGCGCTGCGACGCCTGTTCCTCACCGCGCCCGACGCCTTGGACGGGTTGGCCGCCGAGGTCGGCGTCGGCGGCGTGCTCCAGCTGGTCTATGTGTTCGGCGGTACGGAACTCGGCGTCGGATACCGCGCCAAACCGGCGCGCTTCGCCGACAAGCACCCGGATCGCGCACACCTGCTGCTCGACGCCGGGTGGCGGGCATGCGCAGAGTGGCCTGGGTCGTTCCACCGGTTCCTTGATGGCCTTGCCGAACGAGCGGTCGCGCGTCACGGCCGCTACGGTGCCGCCAAGCGGTACGGCGGGCTTCCGGCTTGGTTGGGCAGCGTCGCCGACGAACCCCACGGTCGCGTCGCGTGGAAGGCGTTCACCGACCACGTCGCCATGCGTCCCGACTTCTCCACCCGCCTGCGCGCCGTCCGGCGCAAGCGCGCCGAGGCCGCCCTTCCCGACGCGTGCGTCACTCTGGTCGAGGCTGCCCGGACGCTGGGCGTCGCATTCGACACCCTCAGGGCGTTCGTCGACCGCCATGGACTCGTCGTCACCGGAAGCGGCGGAAAGGGCGAGCCGGTGCTGTTGCGCGCCGCCACCGTCGACCGTCTCCGCGCCGACCTGCGGGAACTGGTTGACCAGGACGCGGCATGGCGCCTCCTGGGAATCGGCAAGCGTACCTTCGTCGGATTGCGCGGCACGGACCTGCTGCCTCCGCCCGCATCGGGCTTGGCGGCCGATCTGCTGGGGCGCAGTGCGTGGCGCGTCGCCGACCTGGAGGCGTTCCTGAGGCGCTTCGAGGCCGCCGTCCGCCCGGCGCATGGCACCGGGGAACTCGTCGGCCTGCCGACCGCGGCGCGCGCCCTCGGCGGCCTGGGTATGGGCGCCAAGGCGGTCCTCCGCGCCGTCCTGGAGGGGCAGTTGCATCCCGCGGCCCTGCGCCCCGAACGGCGCGGGCTTGCCAGAATGGTGTTCCACAAGGCGGACGCCGAGGCGCTCCGGGACACCTTGGGAGCGGCGGCGCGGCGCACGCTATCGGTCGATGGGGCGGCCAGGGCGCTCGGCATCAAGCAGGAGGTCGCGTACCACTGGGTCCGCCGCGGCTGGTTGCCGACCGTTAAAGTGCCAGGAACGACGGCCGAACGGGGTGGACGGATCACGGAGGAGGCGCTCGTTTTGTTCCGCCGGGAATACGTTACCGCACCCGATCTGCGCGGCACTAGGGGGTTGGGCACATCGAAGAAGCTGGCGCTCCAGTTGATCGATATGGGTGCGCGGCCGGTGTCAGGGCCCTCGGTGGACGGCGGGCGCCAGTTCCTGTTCCGACGCGCCGAGATCGACGCCCTGCTTGCGCGGCGCCGGAGCGCGGATCACGGAGCCGAGGACACGGACCAGCGGAAGGGCCGATGACGCGGATACGGACAAAAGTGAGGACGACGATGCGCCTGAAAGACATCCCCTACGAACGGCTCCCGCTCAACGCCGACATCCACGGCGAGCTTCGCGACCGTATCGACGTGATGGCGATAGCCTTCGACCGGCTTGGTCACACGGACTTGGCCCGCGAGATGGATGCGGTCCGCGCCGCCCTGTACCGCGCCTGGAATGCCGTCGAGGCCAAGCGGCGGGCTGAAGCCGATTCCGGCATATGATGCGGACGAGTGCTGCGGTTACCTAAAGATCCCGAATGGAGACGAGAATGACGGCGGAACGGCACGGGGACTTCCTGGTGATGCGCGATCTGGCGGGCTGCCGACGCGCCCTGCGCGTCACCGACATCTCCGAGGTGCGGGACCACGACGACACGTGCATGGAAGCCGCCGTCGTGACCCGCCGCGGGGAGGCCGTCATCCTGCCCGACGACTTCGACGAGGTGTTGCCGCTCGTGCTGGCACGATGGGATCGGCGCTGAGCGCCGCCCGTGAAAGCATCCTATGGTATGCCATTGGATCAAATGACTCGCGGCGGCTTGATCGGGAATATCCGACCGGTTAACGGCCTTATTTGCTGATTTCAGACAAAGTGGAGGGCCGCCGTCGCCCTTATGTCATCTTTCACGACAACTCGGATATGGACGGGACCGCTGGCGGTTGGGGGTTCACGCCTGATTTTTCGTTCCGACCAGCGCGGTTAACGCTTGGGCAACTGAAACACGGTATCCGGGATGATGTTCTATCGCCCCGATATCTGGAGGCTGCCTTGAAGCTGCTCCGTGACGCAAGAACCCTGAAGCTGAAGGCGATTGCTTCGCTTCGGACGGCCATGACGGGCTTCAACTCCTTTGGTGAGGACGGCCGTGTGACGACGGTTCTCCTCCATCTCCAACATGCGTCCGAGATGCTGTTGAAGGCCGCGCTCGTGCAGAAGCGGGTGCAGGTCTTTGACCGGGAAAAGCAGGTCTCCTTCGGCTTCGAGAAGTGCATCAACCTGGGGAAGATGCACTGCGGGGTCACCGAGGACGAGGCGGGCATCCTCAAGGCGGTGGACGCCATGCGGGACGCGGCCCAGCACTGGTTCGTCTACGTGGCGGAGGACATCCTCTACCTGCACACCCGCGCTCTGGTGACGGCCTTCGACACGATCCTCAAGCGGTCGCTCGACGACGACCTGTCGTCCCACCTGCCGACCCGCGTCCTGCCGGTCTCCACCATGCCCGCGGGCGACTTCGACTACCTGATCGACCGTGAGTACAGGCTGGTCGCGGACCTCCTCGCCCCCGGGCGCCGCGCCCAGGACGAAGCCCGGGGGCGCATCAGAGCCATGCTGGCGATGGAGTCCCATGTCGCCGACCACGTCGAGGTATCCGAACGCGACATCGAGCGCGTCGTGAAGGCGATCAAGGGCGGGAAGGCCGTCGCCGACGTCTTTCCGCGTCTCATGGCCCTGAGGGCCACCGCGACCGGCGCCGGACCGACGGTGAAGATCAAGATCGAGAAGAAGGTTGGCGCGCCGGTGAGGATCATCGCGAGCGACGATCCGGAGGAGGCCGGAGCCGTCCGCGAGATCGACCTCCGCAAGCGTTTCCACATGAGCGCCAAGGATCTGGCGGCGAAAAGCGGGCTGACGCCGCCGAAGGCCAACGCGGTCCGGCAATGGTGCGGGATCGATCGTGACGCCCAGTGTTGCCACGTCTTCCAGCACGGCAGCATGAAGTTCCCGTGTTACTCGGATCATGCCCTGACGAAGATGAGGCAGGCGGTCGGGGAACACGGAATCGACGCGATATGGGCTGCGCACAAGGGGAGGGTGGCGGAACTGGTGCGCGTATCGGCTATCGAAATGACGTGACCTGCACACCGCCGACCGCCCGGAATCGCGGCTCGGGAAACCCGAGCTTCCCAACCATCCCCTGGCCGAGGAACCCGAGGGGGCAGGCGGCCAGCCCCAGCCATTCCGCGCAGAGGCACAACGTCGCGATCAGGCAGCCGGAGTCCCGAAGCACCAGCGTCGCCGCGTGCTCGTAGGCGGCGTCCGCCTTGTCCATATCGGCCAGCAGGCGAAGCGTGCATCCGCGTGTTGCGCCGACCACGGCGACGAGGGCGGCGGCGTTCGCGGCGGCGATATGGCCGCTGTCCACGTCGAGCGTCCGAAACGCGTGCTCGCGCGGATCGTAGAGGAACGCGCCTTCGGCGGACTCCGGGATGCACACGACGGAGATGGGATGCAGCGCCCCAGCAGACGGTGCCGCGCGCCATTCCACCGGCAGTCCCGCCCGGCCTGCGGGGGCATGCCCCTTGGTCGCCACCGCGTGCCAGAGGAGTTCGGCGACACGATCGAGTTCCACCGGCCCACCGACGGCGGATCGCCTCGACCGCAGCACGTCGATGAAACCGCGCGGCGCTGGATCGGCGGGGATCGGCAGCATCTCCACGCCGGTGCCGCGCGGTTCGAAGGGTGCCCATGGCAGCGGAACCGCGCGCGGCTGCGGCTCGTCAGTAGGGATCCAAGCCAAGGGCTTCCCACGTCCGGTAATGTTTGACGCACCCGCGGCAGCTTCCGCAGGCGAGGTTGCCGACGTGGCAGGAATGGGCCCACGCCAGCACCTCCCTGGGGATGCCGGACGCACGGACAAGTTCCGCCGCGTCCATCCCGATGGCGGGGGCGGACACCGTGATGCCGCCTTCCTGGAGGGACATGAGCCGGGAGATGGCGTCGACGAACTCGGGCCGCCCATCGGCGTGCGCGCCATCGGTGACCAGCGCGCCAACCATCAGGTGTGTCACGCCAATCCGGACAGCCGCCATTCCCGCGAGTGTGAGGATCAACTGGTTGCGGAACGGCCACCATTCCGACACCGGCGCCACCGCGGCCGGTGCCGTGCCCGCCATGTCGCCCGAGCCCAGCGAGGAGCAGTCCGCGCGCACCACCTCGTGCCGGATGCCCATGGCTTCGCAGGCCGCCGCGCTGGCGGTGATCTCCGCCTGCGCCGGACGCTGGCCGTAGTCGACCGTAATGGCGACGTCTGGACGTTTCCACCACGCGATGGAAACGGAGTCCATTCCGCCGGAGAGAAGCAGTCCGATCATGATACCGGCAACCTCCACACCGCGCGGTAGACCGCCGAGGTGTAGTCGTCCACCACCTCGCATCCGGTCCCGACCACCATCTTCAGGTCCTCCGGCTTGACGTTCTCGGCGAACGCCACGACGGGGATGCCGAGCTTCACCGCGTAGCCGACCTCGAAGACCGTGCCGGGATCCATGCCGTTCAGGATCGCGAACATCACATCGCTGGCCTCCAGGCCCTTGATGTCGGCGGGGGCGACGACCTCGGCGCGGCCAGGGCCGACCGCGTGCACGGGGGAGAAGACCTCCGCCCCCATGTCCAGCAGGACGGCGCGCGTCTCCTCGACCAGCCAACGCTGCGCCAGATCGAAGAACGGCCCGGCCAGGTAGATCGTCCCCTTCCCGGGCGTCACCGGCGGGTCCGACAGCGCGGCCAGGTCGGCGGGCTGCCGGATCGGCAGCGTCCGACGGTTGCAGTAGTCGGCGGTGGCACGGGACGCGAGATCCGCGGCCTGGACGGGGTCCATTCCTTGGACGCCCCATAGGGCGGCGAAAGTGGCCGAGAACACGTCGCCCGAGCCGATCTTCCAGACGTATTCGGTGCTGTAGACAGGGACGGTTGCCGTTCCGCCCGGCCAAGCCACGAACGCGCCGTGCCCGCCCATCTTCAGGACGACAACCTCGGCGTTCTCGGTCCGCATCAACCGCCTCGCCACCTCGTCCGGCTCGTCGGTGCCGACCATCGACATGGCTTCGTAGCGGTTAAGCACGACCGCCAGACGGTTCGCCTTGGAACCGTTCTCCGAGAACGGCTTCGCGCCGAACGCGGACTGCGGGTCGTGCACGGCGACCTGGGCATCGACCACCGCGTCCCCTTCGAGCATGCCGTATCGCAGGACGACATCGCCCCGCACCCGCAAGGGGGCGTGCGTCACGATCCGGTCCGGAGACGGTCGGATGACGGGGGTCGCCAGGGGATGGAGATAGGAGAAGGACACCGGGTGCTGCGCGTCGCGCGCGTCGAGGGTGAACCCGAAGCGCGCCGCCAAGTCGTCGGCGTCCACCCGCAAGCTGGCGTCGACATATGCCACGAGCGTCGTCGGCACCAGCGACGACACCGCGGCGGCGGCCCGGCCGCCGGAACCGAACACCTCGTTCCAGAGCGGTTGTATGCACTTCTCGGCATACAGCCCTCCGACGACGATCAGGGAATCCATCAGATGGGTTCCACCCGGACCTCGTAGGCGCCGCCCGCGATCCTGACGATCACAGCACGGTAGGCGACTCCGTGGTTTGTGATGCAGCCGATGACGTCAAGGTACCCGCGGAACGTCAGGGAACCGGCGGCTCGTCCGCCGACGCCGACCACCAGCACCGGCCTGGTGCCGGAGGTGGCCACCCAAACGTCCAGAATGCTCCCGACCGTCAGCGTGGCGAGGATTGCCGGGTTCGGGCTGTTGATCGGACCTTGCCTTACGGTCAGGCAGGGATCGGGTTGTCCATCGCCTCCGCCGCCGAAGTCGCCATCCCCTCGTCCTCCCCCGCTTCCCGACATCGCGTCTGCTCCCTCCGTGGACGGTGTTTAACGTCCTGAAGCACGGAACCGGGGTCAACAAGAAAGTTGAGAAAGCTCGTGGATATCCTCCTCATTGTATCCCACATCACCGCATCCATGACGGATGCGCGTGCATGGGCTCGCGTGCAAAACTGGAGGAAACGCTGCTCAAGCTCGGCATATCTCCGGGCTGGGTCCGCGTTCTCGGGAAACACGCCCATCACCCGGCAGGCCCGGACGACGTGGACGTCGAGGATGGCGACCTTGTCGCTGCCCCGCCGGTTGCGCACGATCCAAGAGGCGGTCTTCGGACCGATCCCCGGCAGGGCCAAAAGCGCATCCCGGAACCCCACGTCGTCAAGGGCCGACTCGTTCACGCCGTGTAGACCACGGAGCGCTGCCGCGAGGTAGGCCGACCGTTGGCGGGCGAACCTGTAGCGGACCGCGCGCCCTTTCACGATCAGGGGGGCCGACAGCAGGCGCAGGAGCTCCTCCTCCGGCAAAACCTCATCGGGGGCTTCCCGAAGTTCGTCGCGAACCCGAGCGAATGCCGCGAGCCCGACTTCGGCGGGAAGGCCATGACCGCCGAGGATGCAGGCGGAAACCTCCTCGGCCAGGGTGCCGCCGAGACGGAAACCGTGGTTGGGAACGTCGCCCTCCATCCAGGCCGCGGCCGACCAGAAGGCGGGGGTCAGGGGATGCTCGTGGCGGCCCCACTTCACGCCGGGCAGCAGCCACTCGTCGGGATCGGGCAAGTCGAGGAACCTGTACCCGTCGCCGAACGACGCGATCACCTGTTGCATGGCCGCCTTCCATATGGAATCCATATGCAAGATGCAATTTGGCGACTCGCATGTCAACGACCGGTGACGAACTCCTGAGGGCGGTGAACGAACGCATGGCGCGGCTTCGCCTGCGCCAGGAGGATGTCGCCGCGGCGTGCGGATGCACCCAGGGACACCTCAGCAAGGTTCTGAAACATAAGGTGAAACTGGCCCGGAAGACCGAGGTGGCGCTGCGCGGTTGGCTGGGGAGCGCCGACGGCAGTGACGGCACCGACGACGCTCGGGAGGCCCGGGAGTTGGTGGACCGTCTTGTTCAGGGCCCCGCCGAACGGCGCATGCAGATTATGCAATTGCTGCGGATCATCGACGGCATGGCGAGGTGACCGGCTTCCGTGACGGAACCCGGCGGGAGCCGGACGAACACATCCCAGCCACTCCCCAGCCGATAACGAAGCCCCCCGGATGATCCGTCGGCGGATGATGGTACGCGGACAGGCTTCCGCGGCCGTCCTGAAACACATGCCGGGCCTCGGGCCGGGGGAAACCTACCGTTGGGTGCCGAATCCCACCGGCGCGGGCTGCCCCATACTGATCCCGGAGGGCATGCCCGCCAGCGCTTCTCGCCGGACCAAGGCGCCCTTGCGCCTGACGCAGCCTGCCGCTACCATGGCGCGATTTTCGTGCTGGGAATCAACCGCCGTCCCGCTCTCCACGAACACGGCTGGCGCTCCTCACCTGCTGCGGACCACGATGGGCAATTTGGATTCAACCCTGCTGGAGCAAGGCATCTATTCCCTGCCCCAGGCGTCACGTCTTGTCGGGGTGCCGCTGCCCAAGGTCCGCCGGTGGATGAAGGGCGGCGTCGTGCGGCGCCGGGGCGAGACGGACTTGGTCCTGGCGCCGCTGTGGTGCCCTCGCCTTCCCGCAATGGACGGCCAGGTGGCGCTGTCGTTCCTCGACCTGATGGAGCTCCGGCTCGTCCATCTCCTCATCGACCAGCACGACATGCGGCTGCCCAAGGTCCGGGAGTGCATCTATGGGTGGCGCCGGTTCGCCGACCGGTACCCATACCCCCTGATCAACCGGAAGGTCGATCTCTTCACCGCCGGGACATCCCTCAAGGCGCGCCTGCATGGCGAGGACGGCGTATTCGACCTGACGACGATGCAGTACGTCATGGGCGAGATCCTCAGGCTCCGGGAACTCGATCTGGACTACGACGACGATCGGGATCTGCCGACGTGCTGGTGGCCCCGGGGCCGGAGCGGCCTCATCGTGGTCGATCCGCACGTCGAGTTCGGCGACCCCGTGACCCGGGAGGGGCACGTGCCGACACGAGCCATCGCCGTGGCGGTCGGTGCCGAAGGCTCGGAGGCCAGGGTCGCCCGCATGTACCGCATCGAGGAGGACGCGGTGCGCGCCGCGGTCGAGTTCGAGAAGGGACTGCGCGCGGGGAATGCCGCCGCTTGAAGCTGCTCGTCGACAACGACCTGTCGGTTCCGCTGGCGGAAGGGCTGGCCCCCCTGCTGATGGCATCACACGGTGTCGAGGTCGCCCACGTGCGTGACGCGTATCCCGGCATGCGGTGGGACGCGGTCTGGCAGCGCCTGTCCGTCGACGGGTGGACGTTGATGAAGGGCGACGGCGAGGCGCGCCACCAGCCCCACCGGCTGGACGTGATCCGCAGGAGCAACGCCAGCATCGTCTTCCTCGCGCCGCGCATCTGGCGGACGCCGGTTCACCAGCAGGCCGGAACCGTGCTTCTCCGCTGGGAGGTGATCGCAGCGGCACTGGAGATGTGCCCGCTGTGTCTGTTCGACGGGCGCGCCGCGACGCCCCTCGCGGTCGGTGGGCATGCCGCCACCGCAGTCGGGGCACCTGGTTTCCGCCGGGCGACCGGCGCCTAACACGCGAGGACGGGGGCGGCGTCTCCGGTCGGGTGCTGGGCGATCCCACCCTTCTACGACGAGCCCAAGGTTTTGGGCGTCGGAGGACCGCACTGGGCGAACGGACGGCATGCTTCACGGCATGCTTCCATGATCGGCCTGAAGGTCCGTCGGCCGCTGCCGCCGCCACGGTCGATATCCGCCCGCCGAGGAGAACCGGCAGGGGCGCCCCCGGCTGGCGACGGCGTTGTTGTCCCTTGCGTCGATCCCGCCGACGTTGACGGGGGTCGGCTTCAGGTTGTGGTGGAGAATCCCGAATGGATAGGACGAGCGCCTCCTCGCGTGCCGTGGGCGAAGCCAGCCCGGGGGCCGTTCGTCGGCGCCATCTGATCGTCGAGGGATGGGCAAGCCCCGGGATCGAGGACCTGCACTTCGACGCGTTGCCTCTTCCCGTCGATCCGGCGGCGATCGTCCGCCGCTGGCGGCTGGGCGAGGAACTGGCGCGCGAGCAGAGGATCGGTTGGGCCGCCGAAGGGCTCGTCGCCTACGACCGCTCCCACGCGGAGAATCTTCCGCGGGGGATATCCTGCTGGCTTGTGGTGGCGGAGGACGATCCGCGGAAGCGGCTGGCAGTCGCGCTGGGCTGCCGGTCGAGGAGGCCGGATGTGCGCCTGCCCCTGACGGATGATGCCGACGAGCGGGCTGCCGCCGCCACGATGCGCGGGTTGCTCAGTTGAAGGACGGATGGCGCCTGAACCAAGCCTCGATTTTCTCGGCGTACCAGCCGGGCAAGGCTCGGGGTTCCTGACCGAGGAATTCCGTCGTCCGATCGATGACGTCGATCCGGAACAGGTCGGTCAGGTCAGGGCGCGGACGGCGCGGCGGCGGCTCGTACAGCGCACGGAACAACGTGACGTTCTCCGGCGGTTCGATCCACAGCTGCGCCAAGTTCCTGATCTGGTGCGAGAACCAGTACCTGAACCAGAACCGTCGTTCGGGCCGCCCCTCCTTTCGCGTGCCGGTGTCCGGCGGGAAGTCGGCGCTCAGGATCAGCACATAGGGAAGATCCTCCTCGCGCAGCCCCCTGTGCCCCCACATGCGGCGCTCGGTTGCGAAGTCCAGGAGCGCGAGAACCTCCTTGAAGTGCAGGCAGGGCACGATTTGCTCCATACGCCTGACGTGCCGTTGCCAATTGTGCCGGAACGCACGCTTGATTGCGCGCTCGGCCTCCGGATCGGGATCGGTCGGAGTGAGGTCGATGTAGGGCTGACCGGCCGGTGCCATGCTCGGGCATTCCGCGCCCTCGGGATGACAGAAGTGCGCGACGCGATCCGGAATGGCCGCCCGATGGCTCAGTCGTGAGGGGCAAAACGGACAGCGCGCGCGGAGGACATCATCCGCGGCTCCCCTGTCCGCGATCCGATGGCCGAAGTCGGCGATGTAGTCCTCGACGTTGATGAATCGGTTCTCGGACGGGTGCAGTGCGGTACGCATATGCCCAGGCTGCTGGTTTTGAAGGCGGCCCAGGACTATCCGACGCTCCGGCCGACCACAAGTACCTGCCGTGTCCAGGACCGCGACAACTCCGCACACGCCCGTCAGGGATGGACCTGAAGCCCGCAGACGATGACCGGGCCGTCGGGAAGGATGGCGCCCTCCGCGGCGAGAAACCGGTACCATTCGCCGACCACCGTCGGAACGTCGCCCAGGAACTTCCACGACGCTCTGGTGCGGTCGCGCACGATCACTTCGACGCCGCCGAACTTGCCGACGCCGAAGCCGTCCAGGCCGTACCCGAGTCCGACGACCAGCACGTCGTCGTCGGACGCGACGACCATGCGGGTGTCCTTCAGGTCCTTGTGCTTGTAGGCGTTCGCCGCCGACCAGACGCGCTCGAACGCGCCGGGGCGGGCAGCGCACAGGGTGGAGACCCGCGTCCTGACGGCGGTCTTCGAGGCTCCCAGGCCGATGGCGGCGCGGTCGGTCAGGCCGTCGATGGCGACGGCGAGTTCGGCGGCCCGGCGCTTCGCCTTGCGCGCCGCCGCCTCCCAGGCGGACGGAGCCGGGTCGGCGGCGTACGCGGCGGAGAGGTCCCGCTCGGCCTGCTCGTAGTCGGCCGCCGCCTCCAGGACGTTGTGCGCGAGGTGTCCGACGGTGTTGTCGAGGCTTCCGGCCATGCGGCTGGTCTCCTTTTCCTGAGGATCATAGCGCAAGGAAAGGGAGATCGCGACAAACGTAGTAGGGTGTGCTGGGGGCGGTCCACCGGCAGCCCAGGCGCCCCACCGGCGGGAGGCGTGGACGCGTTTCAGGTATGCTTCCAGGCCCGCATGACGGCTGTCGTGACCCGTGTCCGCAGAGCCGATGCCGCACGTCTTGCCGCACGCGACCAGGCATGCTGCCCGGCCTCGCGACGAGCCTCGTACGAAAGCCTAACGCGGAAGGCTTCGCGCTCAGTCGGCGGCAGCGGGCGGATCTCGGCGTCGTGTTCACGGAGCTTCGCGAGATAAAGCCGCCAGCCCCGCTCCCACAAGTCCGGGTCCGGGTACAGGAGGCGCATCTTGGCGATCACCTCCTCGTTCGGTTCCAGCGCGAGATCGTCATGAATGACTTTCCAACCGCTGAGATCATCGTCCCAATCGCTGATGCCATCGTCCATCTGGCGTTCTCCTCCCCCCATACGACGCTTTTTGTCGCATCGAGCGGGTACTCCACGGCTGCGGACAACTGGGTGTCGTGCCGCCTGATGGCTGCATCGATGAATGGCGTCAGCCTGTAGTGCATATTTCGGCGGAAAGCACCCAGCGGGAACGGCGGAAAGCGCCCGGGCAGA
>NZ_CAMLJP010000029.1 GCF_946480385.1 uncultured Azospirillum sp. | reverse complement strand
CGGCTTTCCATTGGCCATCGGGTTGATCGTTCTGGAGAACCGCGTCGGCGATGTCGCGGACCCACGGGAGTATGCGACGGAGTTCGGGACGGAATACCGCCGCCTCGCGTTCGGGATGATCGCCGGACGGCTGTTCGTCTGCGTTTACACGATGCGCGGCGAGACCTACCGACTGATTTCGGTGCGGAAGGCCAACAAGAGGGAGCAACGGACATGGCTACGGTGAAGGTCACCAAGGAAATGGCGGCGGACGCGCTCCGGGGGATCGACTGGGCAGCCGTTGACGCCACGACCGACGAAGAGATCGCGCGGCAGGTGGCCGGTAATCCCGACGCAGCCCCGATCCTGTCCGACGCCGAGTTGGAGCGTGCGAACTTCGGTGAACGCGTGAAGGCGATCAGGGAAAGGCTGCGGCTGACCCAGCCAGCCTTCGCCGAACGCTTCGGCTTCCCCACCGCCAGCCTGCGCGACTGGGAGCAAGGCCGCCGCAAGCCGGACGCCGCGACCACGGCCTATCTGGCCGTGATCGAGCATGAACCGGAGGCGGTGATTCGGGCGCTGGAGAAGTCGCGCGCTGCGTGATTTGAGAAATGCAATGATTACCATCTACAATGTTGAGGTTTCAGAATTCTATCATTAACATTCTATCAGTCTCACATACCAATACGCTGGAGCTTATTTTAATAATCACTGAGAAATGGAGATTTCAATCGGGCAACCTGAAGATGCTTCAACTAAGTAGATTTGAAATTCATTTTCTACACAACAAAGGACTCGAGCTTTGAGCAACATTCGCTTTGTGCGCCTTTCGCGCACCCCTGGAAGTGATCATTTCGTAGTATTTCATGAAGATGAAAGAATTGGCTATATTCATTCTCACTACGAAAGCGTCACAAACACAGATGTCATTCTGGAAAGGAGATTTGACGATAATTTTATTGACGAGATACTGGCCTTAACAGCAGATCTCTGTGAAACATGTTCAAATGAAGACTTCATATACAAGATTTTTTATGGCGAGGAAATTAGATCTGGTTCAAACATAATAGATCACGACCTTATGCCTCCAACAAAGAAAGACCTTAACTCCTTAGAGGAGAAAATTTCTTCATTTAAAGGAAAGCATGATAGAGCTGCCGGACATCTCTTGGAGTCAATTTCAAGAGAATACTTAATAAAGCTTGGGTTTAATGTGGAATCCGGGACAGACAAACAAGATCATTCGAAAATAGATATAGTCGGCAAAAAAGACGACGTGATTTTACCGGTTCAGGTCAAGCGCGGAGATATATCAAAAAAAGAGATAGACCTTTGCATTAATAAAATGCGAGATTGCGACGAGATATTGAAATCGATAGAGGGCGGAAATAAGGTGATATATGGATTTATCGCAAAACGCTTTCCGAACGGATCCAGTATGCTTCGCCTATATCTTGAAAGGAAGTTTTCATCCAATATCATTTTTATTACGCACGATGAAATCATTCAGTGCATCCCAAAGTACCGCCATGCATTGAGTTGACGGATAATTTTTTAGAAACCTCGAATAATAGCTGAACAGTCAGATCGTGGCTTCGCATTTTTATTTCACCTCCCCAACTCTCGCATAGCCCCGTCCAGCCCCTCCAGCGTCAGTGGGAACATCCGTCCTCCCATCAGGCGCTGGAGCAGGCGGGTGCTTTCCGTGTAGTCCCAGTATTGCGGCGGGGTCGGGTTCAGCCACACCGCCTTGCTGTAGACCGACAGCAGGCGCTGCATCCACACCTGACCGGCTTCCTCGTTCCAGTGCTCGACGCTGCCGCCGGGATAGACGATCTCGTAGGGGCTCATGGCGGCGTCGCCGACGAAGACCAGCTTGTAGTCGGCGGGATAGGTGTGCATGACGTCCCAGGTGGACAGGCGCTCGGTGTGGCGGCGGGCGTTGTCGCGCCAGACGCCCTCGTAGACGCAGTTGTGGAAGTAGAAGTGCTCCAGGTGCTTGAATTCGCTGCGTGCGGCGGAGAACAGCTCCTCCACGAGGCGGATGTGGTCGTCCATCGAACCGCCGATGTCGAGGAACAGCAGCACCTTGATCGTGTTGTGCCGCTCCGGAACCATCTTCAGGTCGAGCCAGCCGGCGTTGTTGGCGGTGGCACGGATGGTGCCGGGAAGGTCCAGTTCGCTGGCGGCGCCGCTTCTCGCGAATTTGCGCAGGCGGCGCAGGGCGACCTTGATGTTGCGGGTGCCGATCTCCACCCGGTCGTCCAGATTCCTGAACTCGCGGCGGTCCCACACCTTGACGGCGCGGCGGTGGCGGCTCTCCGTCTGGCCGATGCGCACGCCCTCCGGGTTGTAGCCGTAGGCGCCGAAGGGCGAGGTGCCGGCGGTGCCGATCCATTTCGATCCGCCCTGGTGCCGGCCCTTCTGCTCGGCCAGACGCTGGGCCAGCGTCTCCATCAGCTTGTCCCAGCCGCCGAGCGCCTGGACCTGCGCCTTTTCCTCGTCGGTCAGGAAGCGTTCGGCCAGCTTGCGCAACCAGTCCTCCGGCAGGTCGGTGACGGGGACTTCCTCGCCGGCCGGGGTGTCGTCGGTCAGGCCCTTGAAGCTGGCGCCGAAGACGCGGTCGAAGCGGTCGAGGTTGCGTTCGTCCTTAACCAAGCATGCACGACTGAGATAATAGAAGTCCTCGACGCGGAAGGACGCGGTGCCCTGCTTCATGGCCTCCATGAGCGTCAGGTACTCCGTCAGCGAGACGGGGACGCCGGCCTTGCGCAGATCGAAGAAGAAAGACGTGAACATGGGCGCGGTCCTTCGCACGAGAGTCCCCAAGGGCGGGATTCCCCGGAGCGGAGAATAATGCAATGCCCCAGCCGAGAGAACAGCATGAGCCTCCCTAACGCTCCCCTGCCAAACGCTCCCCTCCTGGATTTCGCGCGGGCGCTGGATTTCGCCGCGCACAAGCACATCGACCAGCGCCGCAAGGGCGTGCGGGCGGAACCCTACGTCAACCACCTGTCGGAAGTGGCCCTGCTGGTGGCGCAGGCGACGGAGGGCAAGGACCCCGTGGTGGTGATCGCGGCGCTGCTGCACGACACGCTGGAGGACACCGACGCCAGCTATGAGGAGATCGAGGAGCTGTTCGGCACCGAGGTGGTGCAGGTCGTCGCCGAGACCACCGACGACAAGCGCATGTCGAAGGCCGAACGCAAGCAGCACCAGATCGACGCCGCGCCCCATGCCTCGCGGCGGGCGAAGCTGGTGAAGCTGGCCGACAAGGTGTCGAACCTGCGCTCCATGGCGCACAGCCCGCCCGCCGACTGGCCGCTGTCGCGCAAGGTCGAGTATTTCGAATGGGCCCATGCGGTGGTCGCCGGCCTGCGCGGCGTCGATGCCCGGCTGGAGGCTCTGTTCGACCGCGCCTATCACGACGGGCTGGCTGAACTGCGCGGGCAGACGGCGTAATCCGCCGCGGATTGATTTCGCGCAATGCGGCTTCATCACGGAAGTCTTATGGAGAAGGGACGATGCAGACGCCACCCGTGCCGCTGACGGCCGAGGAAAGATGCCATGTCCCTTCCGCAAGAAGACACCACCCTCACCCGCCGCCCCGCCCAAGCGGCCAAGCCCGCCGCTCCGTCCCATGCCGAGCCGCATGAGGAGCCGGGACGCCACTGGTTCGTCAACCGGCCCAAGGTCTATGCCGCCGACGTGAAGGGCCGGTTCCGGCAGATCAAATGGGCGGCGCTGATCGCCCTGCTGGCGATCTACTACATCACGCCGTGGATCCGCTGGGAACGCGGGCCGGGGATTCCGGATCAGGCGGTGCTGATCGACATGGTCGGGCGCCGCGCCTACTTCCTGTGGATCGAGATCTGGCCGCAGGAGGTCTATTATCTGACCGGCCTGTTGATCCTCGGCGCCTTCGGCATCTTCTTCGCCACCACGCTGGCCGGGCGCATCTGGTGCGGCTATGCCTGTCCGCAGACGGTGTGGACCGACCTGTTCATGTGGGTGGAGCGCAAGATCGAAGGGCCGCGCACCGCCCGCATCCGCCTGGACAAGGCGCCGATGACCGGTGCGAAGCTGGCGCGCAAGGGGGCCAAGCATGCGGCGTGGGTCGGCATCTCGCTGCTGACCGGCGGAGCGTGGGTGTTCTATTTCAACGACGCGCCGACGCTGATGAACGAGCTGCTGCACGGAGAGATCACCAGCGGCGTCGCCACCTTCGTCGCGCTGTTCACCTTCACGACGTACTTCTTCGCCGGCTGGGCGCGCGAGCAGATCTGCATCTATGTCTGCCCGTGGCGCAGCTTCCAGTCGGCGATGGTGGACGAGGACACCTTCCTGGTCACCTATGAGGACTGGCGCGGCGAAGGCCGCGGGCCGATGCGCAAGTCGCAGAGCTGGGAGGAGCGTCAGGCGGCGGGGCTTGGCGACTGCATCGACTGCAAGCAGTGCGTCCATGTCTGCCCGACCGGCACCGACATCCGCGAAGGCCAGCAGATCTCCTGCATCGGCTGCGGCCTGTGCGTCGATGCCTGCAACGACGTGATGCGGCAGATCGGCCGGCCGATCGACCTCGTGCGCTTCGACACCCAGTCGAACCAGATCGCCAAGATCGACGGCAAGCCGGAGCGGGTGAAGCTGGTCCGGCCGCGCACGGTCATCTACTCGCTGATCATGCTGGTGGTGGCCTGCGCCATGGGCATCGCGCTGATGCTGCGGCCGACGCTGGACGTCAGCGTGCTGCGCGACCGGGCGCCGCTGTTCGTGACGCTATCGGACGGGTCGGTGCAGAACGCCTACACCATCAAGGTGCTGAACAAGACGCACATCGCCCGCAGCTATGTCGTGACGTTCGACGGCCTGCGCGACGCGCATCTGTCGGTGGCGGGCGATCAGGCGGCCGGCAGCGGCGGCAGCCTGACGCTGAAGGCCGATGCCGATACGGTGGCGACCTACCGGGTGTTCGTGAAGGTGCCGGCGTCTGCCGTGAAGTCGGGCTCGACCGACGTGGCGGTGATCGCCAAGGAGCAGGCGAGCGGCGAAGTCGGCAAGCACGCCAGCGTGTTCATGGCGCCTTGAGGGGATGGATGACGCCCTCTCCCACAACCTGGGAGAGGGCGTGTTTTACGCCCCCGTCACCTTCGTCCGCGTCCGCTTCACCGTCGTGGGCGGGGGGGCGTCGCCGGTGGGGTCGTCCAGGGCGCTCAGCAGGCGTTCCTTGATCTTCGCCAGTTTGCCCTCATGCGTCACCTTCAGGCCGAAGACGTCCTTCACATAGAAGACGTCGATGGCCTTCTCGCCGAAGGTGGAGACCTTGGCCGAGCTGATCTGCAGGGTCAGGTTCGACAGCGCGCGGGTCAGGTCGTAAAGCAGGCCGGGACGGTCACGGCCGTTCACCTCGATCACAGTGTGGGTGGTGGAGGCGTTGTTGTCGATCAGCACGCGCGGCGGCACATGGAAGACGCGGGTGCGGCTGGCCTGGGTGGTGCGGCGGGTCGACAGGTCGTTCAGCGGCTTCAACTGGCCCGACAGCACCTTCTCGATCATCACCGACAGCCGGGCGAGCTTGTCGCCGCTCTCGAACGCACCGCCGGCCGCGGCGTCCTGGACCGAGAAGACGTCGAGCGCCATGCCGTTGGTCATGGTGAAGATGCGGGCATCGACGATATCGGCGCCGCAGGCGGCCAGCGCCCCGGCAAGGCGGGAGAACAGGCCGCTGTGGTCGGTGGCGTAGATCGTCACCTCCGTCACCGCACGGCCACGGTCGACGCGGGTCTCCACCGTCAGCGGGCGCTGTTCCCGCTCTGCCTCGCGGACGAGGCGGGCCTGATGGGCCAGCGTGTCGGTGTCGAAGGCCAGCCAGTAGCCGGGATAGCCGAGGCTCCGGTGACGCTCGAACGCTTCGTCGTCGAAGTCGGTCAGCTCGGCGCGGAGCGCAGCCTGGGCCGACTGGATGCGCCGGCCGCGACCTTCGACGGTCATGCCGCCGGACATCAGCTCTTCGGAGCGGTTGTAGAGTTCGCGGAGAAGCGTGGCCTTCCAGTTGTTCCAGCGCTGCGGGCCGACGGCACGGATGTCGGCGACGGTCAGCACCAGCAGCAGGCGCAGGCGTTCCGGCGACTGGACCAGCGCCACGAAGTCGCGGACGGTCTTGTCGTCCTCCAGATCGCGCTTGAAGGCGGTGTGCGACATGGCGAGGTGCCAGCGCACCAGCCACGCCACGGTTTCCGTCTCCTCCGCGCTCAGGCCCAGGCGCGGGCAGAGCTTTTCGGCGACGCGGGCGCCCAGCACCGAATGGTCGCCGCCGCGACCCTTGGCGATGTCGTGCAGCAGCACGGCGACATAGAGCGCGCGCTTGGAGACGACCTTGTGGATCACCTCGGTGGACAGCGGCAGCTCGTCGGCATGCTCGCGCGACGCGATCTTGTGCAGGATGCCGAGCGCGAACAGCGTGTGCTCGTCCACCGTGTAGACATGGTACATGTCATACTGCATCTGCGCGACGACCCGGCCGAAGTCGGGGATGAAACGGGCCATCACGCCGGCCTCGTTCATGCGGCGCAGCGTGATTTCCGGATCCTTGGGACCGGTCAGGATGTCGAGGAAGAGGCGGTTGGCCTCCGGATCGTTGCGCAGCTTCGGGCCGATGGCGGTCAGCGAGCGGGTGATGGAGCGCAGTGCCGCCGGGTGGATGTCGATGTCGTTCATCTGCGCGGTGTGGAACAGGCGGATCATGTCGATCGGCTGTTCCTTGAACTGCTTGTCGCTGCGGGCGTTCAGCCGCTCGCCATCGACGATGAAGCCGTCCACATCCTTGCGCCGGGCGACGGAGGCCAGCCGCAGCAGGTTGAACTTGGGCGGGCGCTTCGACTCCGCCTCCAGCGCCGCGCAGAAGATGCGCGTCAGGTCGCCGACATCCTTGGCGACCAGGAAGTAGTGCTTCATGAAGCGCTCGACGCCCTTGGTGCCGGCATGGTCGGTGTAGCCCATGGCGGCGCCGATGCTGGTCTGGACGTCGAAGGTCAGGCGGTCTTCCAGCCGGCCGGTCAGGTAATGCAGGTGGCAGCGCGCGGTCCACAGGAAGTTCTGCGCCTTGGCGAAGCGCTGCGCCTCCTCCGGCGTCAGCACCTTCTTGCCGACCAGCTCGTCCACGCCCTCCACCCGGTAGAGATACTTGGCGATCCAGAACAGGGTCTGCAGGTCGCGCAAGCCCCCCTTGCCGTCCTTCAGGTTGGGTTCCAGCACATAGCGGCTGTCGCCCATCTTCAGGTGGCGGTTGTCGCGTTCCGCCAGCTTGGCCTCGACGAATTCGGGGCCGGTTCCGGCGACCACCTCCTTGTCGTAGCGCTTGCGCAGCTCGGCAAACAGCTTGCCCGGACCCCAGAGATAGCGGGATTCGAGAATGGCGGTGCGGATGGTGACGTCGGCCTTGGACTGGCGGATGCACTCGTCCACGCTGCGCACGGCATGGCCGACCTTCAGCCCGAGATCCCACAGGATGTAGAGCATGTATTCGACCACCTGCTCCACCCGCGGCGTGCGCTTGTAGGGCAGCAGGAACAGCAGGTCGATGTCGGAAAAAGGCGCTAGCTCGCCACGGCCATAGCCGCCGGTGGCCGCCACGTCGAACACCTCGCCGGAGGTCGGGTTGGCGGTGGGAAAGATGAAGCGGACGGTGAAGTCGGCCAGCGTGCCGACCAGCCGGTCGGCGAGATAGCAGTTCTCCCGCACGCACTGCTCGCCCGATCCGCCGGCGTCGAAGCGCTGCCGCACCTCCGCCCGACCCTCGGCCAGCGCCTTGCGCAGGCAGGCGATCAGCGCCGGGCGCAGCTTGTCGCCGGTGCCGAGTTCGGCGACCAGATCCTCCAGCTCCCCCGCCAGCTTGCGGCGGGAGATGATGGCGCGCTTGTTCGGAATGGCGGGCGCGGGCGACTCTGGCGGGGTCGGTGCCTTGGAGCGGGTGGACAGCATCGGTCGGGGGGAACCTTGGCTTCTGGGACGGCTTCAAAAGCGGCGTTCAGGCGATCCGGACTGGCCGCAACGGCCGCACTATAGCGGTAAAGCCTTCAGGTAGCACGCCCGCACTGGAAAACCAGGGCGGTCGCTTTTGCTTGTGCCTATGGTTGTGACAGCCGTCACAGCGGCACTCGTATTGCATCGTCAGACTGGTCTGGTATGGAGCGCAATACGGGAGAGGGACCATGACCGGCCGGAAGACCACGGAACGTGCGGCGGGGGAAGCGTCGGTGAAGGGGCGGCGGGAACTGGCGGCGCTGAACGATGCGCTGACGCTGGCCGAACGCGGGCTGGGTCGGCAGACCACGGCGACGCTGATGGCGCGGCTGCTGCGGGTCGCGGCGATGTTCCCGCGCTCGGTGGACGACACGCTGATGTGGCAGGTGACCGACCTCGTCACCGGCGACGACGTGTCGGACGGGGTGAAGCTGACGCTGATCCGCATGGGCTGGGCGTCCATCGTCCAGGCGCAGTACAAGGCGCATGGGCTGCGGATGGTCGCCATTTCCAAACGGCCACAGGCGGCGGCAGCCTGACGGAAAGGAGCCGGGCCGCGAAGGACCGAAGCGGCAGGATCGGACCGGTAGAACTTGCCCAGCGGCAGGAAACGCCGCGCAGCCCGAGGTCATAAGCGTGGAAACAGAAGGGGTTGGAGTTCGGCGTTGAAATTGCATCGGGACCTTCGCCGCCGACACGCGCGATGTCGGGCGACGACGCAACCGACAGCGGGATCACCGCGATGCAGATCAACGGCTATTCGACCGCGTACCAAACCCAGGCGCAGACGGCGACCGCCCGCAGGGGCTGGGGCAGTGCCGCGGGGCCGACCACCGATACCGAGGCGGTCAACGCCTTCCTCACCGAGTCGAAAAAGACACCGGCCGAGCGGATCCGCGACGATTGGCTTGCCCGTCACAAGTTGACCGAGGAAGACCTCAAGTCGATGCCGTCGGATAAGCGGGAGGCGGTCGAAAAGGAAATTGCCGAGGAGTTGAAGCGGAAGCTGACGGGGCAGGACGCCAAGCGCGGCGCCGTGATGAATCTGACCGCCTGACCTGATGTCCGACCCAGACTGGACGTCCCACCCAGGCCGGACGTCCCACCCTGCCCGCCCCGCCCATCCTGGTCCGTCACGCCTCCCGCACGCTCACATGCACGTTCGCCCCGCCCTCGCGCTCCAGCAGGGCGGTGGCCTGGGCCTTCTGGTCCGGCGTGTCGATGCGCACCCACAGGATGACGCCGCCGGCTTCGAGAGCGCGGGTGAACTCGTCGGGCTTGGGATGGCTGGTCAGTTCGTCCAGATAGTCCTTGATGGCGGCACCGCCGACACCGGCCGCAACCAATGCCGCCAGCGCGGCCTCGATGGGGCCGCCGACGATGGCGATCAGACCGGCGGTGGTCAGGGGGAAGGCGTATTTCAGTTCGCCCACCAGACCGGTCAGCGCCTCGTCACGCGGCCGGTATTTCGGGTCGGCGGCCTCCAGCGAGGTGTGGCTGGCCAGGACCGACAGGTCGGCGCGGTCGTAGCCGGCCGCCAGCAGCGCCTCCACCGCGCGGTCGAACCCGGCGCGGGTGGAGAAGAGGGCAACGACCTCCCGCACCTCGGCGGGTACGGTCTGCTCGGTCATTTGCGTCATGATGGCCGTCTCCCTATTTTTCAGCCTGTCCTATAGTAGCGACCGGCGGCGCGCACCCGTCAACCGCAACAGGGACGAGCCCTCGAGTCGTTCGTGCGCGCCCTATTGTCTCATGGTCATTATCCCTGGGCCGGCCAAGCGGCCTATCCCGCGGCTGCATATCCCGTGATAGGGTGCGCGCCTGATAATACACCCACCCAAGGCCCCGTGGTTCCCGTGTCCGACACCGCAGAAATCGTCATTCCGCCCGACGCCACGCCGATGATGGCGCAGTATCTGGAGATCAAGCAGGCGCATCCCGATTGCCTGCTGTTCTACCGGATGGGCGACTTCTACGAGATGTTCTTCGAGGATGCGGTGAATGCCGCGGCGGCGCTGGACATCGCATTGACCAAGCGCGGCCAGCATCTGGGCGAAGACATCCCGATGTGCGGCGTGCCGGTGCATTCCCACGAGAATTACCTGCAGCGCCTGATCCGCCAGGGCTTCCGCGTCGCCATCTGCGAACAGATGGAAGACCCGGCGGAGGCGAAGAAGCGCGGGTCGAAATCGGTGGTGAAGCGCGGCGTCATCCGCATCGTCACCCCCGGCACCCTGACCGAGGACAGCCTGCTCGACGCCCGCTCCTCCAACTGGCTGGCGGCGGTGGCGGAGACGGCGGGCGGGCTGGGGCTGGCCTGGCTGGAGATGTCGACCGGCGAACTGGTGGTGCAGCCGGTGGAGCGCACCGGACTCGGTGCCGCGCTCGGGCGGCTCGATCCGCAGGAGGTGCTGATCTCCGAGAAGCTGTCGCAGACGCCGGAGCTGTTCGAGCTGTGGGGCGAATGGAAGTCGCGGCTGACCGTGCAGCCCAACCCGCGATTCGACAGTGAGAACGGCAAGCAGCGCCTGCTGAGCCAGTATGGAGTCGGGACGCTGGACGCCTTCGGCAACTTCAGCAGGGCGGAGGTCGCGGCGGCCGGCGCGCTGGTGGGGTATGTCGAGTTGACGCAGAAGGGGCGCGTGCCCCGGCTGTCGCCGCCGCGCCGGCTGGGGCCGGGCGCGGTGATGGAGATCGACGCCTCGACCGCGCGCAATCTCGAATTGACGCGGACGCTCAGCGGGGAGCGGCGCGGCAGCCTGCTCGCCACCATCGACCGCACGGTGACGGGGGCCGGCGCCCGGCTGCTCTGCGCCCATCTGGCGGCGCCGCTGACCGATCCCGCGGCCATCGGCCGCCGGCTGGACATGGTGGAGTTCGCGCTGGCCGAGGAGCGGCTGCGCGGCGAGCTGCGCGGCGCCTTGCGGAGCTGCCCGGACCTGGAACGCGCGCTGTCGCGGCTGACGCTGGGGCGCGGGGGGCCGCGCGATCTGGCGGCGATCCGCGACGGGCTGCGGCAGGCCGGACTGATCCGCGAACTGCTGGCAGGATCCATGCCGCTGCCGGACGGGCTGGCGGCGCTCGACAAGCGGCTGGGCGTGCATTCGGAACTGGTCGACCAGCTGACCCAGGCGCTGGCGCCGGAGCTTCCGCTGCTGGCGCGGGACGGCGGTTTCATCGCGCGTGACTACAGCTATGCGCTGGACGAGCTGGTGACGCTGCGCGACGAGAGCCGGCGGCTGATCGCCGGATTGCAGACGAAATATGCCGAGATTGCCGGGGTGCCGTCGCTGAAGGTCAAGCACAACAATGTGCTCGGCTATCACATCGAGGTCACCGCCGCCCATGCCGACAAGCTGATGTCGGACCGGGGCCGCGAGGTCTTCATGCACCGGCAGACCATGGCGAACGCCGTGCGGTTCGGCACGGTCGAGCTGTCTGATCTGGAGCGGCGGATTTCGGAGGCCGCCGACCGGGCGCTGGCGGTGGAGCTGGAGCTGTTCGGCGGGCTGGTCGAGGTGGTCGCCGGGAAAGCCGACGCCATCGCACAGGCGGCGCACGCTCTGGCGGCGCTGGACGTCGCCACCTCGCTGGCCGAACTGGCGGAGGAACGGCGCTATAGCCGGCCGCTGGTCGATGACAGCCTGGGCTTCACCATCAAGGGCGGGCGGCATCCGGTGGTGGAGGCGGTGCTGGACGCCGCCCATGGCGGGCCGTTCGTGGCGAACGACTGCGACCTCGCGCCGGACAACCGGCTGTGGCTGCTGACCGGCCCGAACATGGCCGGCAAGTCGACCTTCCTGCGGCAGAACGCGCTGATCGCGGTGCTGGCGCAGATGGGCAGCTTCGTGCCGGCGGAGCGGGCGCATATCGGGGTGGTGGATCGGCTCTACAGCCGCGTCGGCGCCGCCGACGATCTGGCGCGCGGGCGGTCCACCTTCATGGTGGAGATGGTGGAGACGGCGGCGATCCTGAACCAGTCGGGATCTCGGGCGCTGGTGATCCTGGACGAGATCGGACGCGGCACGGCGACCTTCGACGGGCTGTCGATCGCCTGGGCCTGCGTCGAGCATCTGCACGACGTGAACCGCTGCCGGGCGCTGTTCGCCACGCACTATCATGAACTGACGATGCTGGCGGCGAAGCTGCCGGCGCTGTCCTGCCACACCATGCGGATCAAGGAATGGCAGGGCGACGTGGTGTTCCTGCACGAGGTGACGGCGGGGGCGGCGGATCGCAGCTACGGCATCCACGTCGCCAAGCTGGCCGGCCTGCCGCCGGCGGTGGTCGGGCGGGCCGACGAGGTGCTGAAGCTGCTGGAGTCGGGCGACCAGAACGCGACGATCCACCGGCTGGCCGAGGATCTGCCGCTGTTCAGCGCGGCGCTGAAGCGACCGGCGCCGAAGGTGGAGGCGGCGGAAGCGGCGCCGGCCGGGCCGTCGGTGGTCGAGGAGGCGCTGGCGGTAATCGACCCGGACAGTCTGACGCCGCGGCAGGCGTTGGAGGAGTTGTATCGGTTGCGGGGGATGCTTCGCTGATTGCTCGATCACTCCCTCTCCCGCCCCGGGAGAGGGAAGGGGCCCATGGCATCGCCATGGGAAGGGTGAGGGGTGAGGCACGAAGCCATGCGCTTCGGGATTCTTGGATCACCCCTCACCCTCCCCGCCTTCGGCGGGTCCCCTCCCTCTCCCGGGGCGGGAGAGGGCAATTTATTTCACTGCGCCTGCACCAGTTCGCCGTGGCGCTCGCAACCGGCCTCGGCCAGTTCCACGAAGCGCTCCGTCACGTCGTCGGGCTGGGCGACCTTCGTCGGGTCCTCGCCCGGGAACGCCTGGGTGCGCAGCTTGCTCGCCACCACGCCGGGGTCGATCAGGTTGACGCGCAGGGTCGAACCGGCGACCTCCATCGCGTAGGTCTTCACGATCATCTCCAGCGCCGCCTTGCTGGCGCCGTAGGGCATCCAGTAATGGTGCGGCGCCTTGGCGGCGGCCGAGGTGACGAAGATGGCGCGGCCGGTGCCGGACGCGCGCAGCAGCGGGTCCATCGAGCGGATCAGGCGGTAGTTGGCCGTCACGTTCAGGTCCATCACCCGCGACCACAGCTTCGGATCGTACTGGGCGACCGGGCCCAGCGCCTCCAGCGCGCCGGCATTGCCGACGACGACGTCCAGCTTGCCGAAACGCTGGTAGAGCGCTTGGCCGAGCTGGTCGATCTTGTCGTAGTCGCGGAGATCCATCGGCACCAGGGTCGCCGACTGGCCGGAGATCTTCTGGATGGCGTCGTCGGTCTCCTCCAGCCCGCCGACGGTGCGGGCAACCAGGACCAGATGGGCGCCTTCGGCGGCGAAGCGCTTGGCGACGGCGGCGCCGATGCCGCGCGATGCACCGGTGACGAGGGCGATGCGGCCGGAGAGACGGGACATGGAAGAAGCCCTGGCGTTGGACGTGGACATGCCCTCTCCCGCCCCGGGAGAGGGAGGGGACCCGCGCCGTCAGGCGTGGGGAGGGTGAGGGGTGGTCCAAGGAACCAGAAGCGCACGGCGCCTTGGATCACCCCTCACCCCTCCCAAGCTTCGCTTGGGCCCCTCCCCTCTCCCGGGGCGGGAGAGGGTGTTAACTCAGGCGCGGACGGCGACGTTCGCTTCGACCGGCGGGCTTTCCAGCGCGTCGGTCAGCGGGATCGGGTAGTCGCCGGTGAAGCAGGCATCGCAATAGCCGAGATTCTTCGGGTCGCGCTTCTCCTCGCCCATCGCCCGGTACAGGCCGTCGAGCGAGATGAAGGCGAGGCTGTCGGCCTGGATGAACTCGCGCATCTGCTCCACCGTCATGCGGTGGGCCAGCAGCTTGCCCTGCTCCGGCGTGTCGATGCCGTAGAAGCAGGGGTGCGAGGTCGGCGGGCTGGAGATGCGCATGTGCACCTCGGCGGCACCGGCGGCGCGGACCATCTCGACGATCTTCTTCGAGGTGGTGCCGCGGACGATGCTGTCGTCGACCAGCACGACGCGCTTGCCCTCGATCATCGCGCGGTTGGCGTTGTGCTTCAGCTTCACGCCGAGATGGCGGATCTGGTCGGTCGGCTCGATGAAGGTGCGGCCGACATAGTGGTTGCGGATGATGCCGAGGTCGAAGGGCACGCCGGCTTCCTGGGCGTAGCCGAGCGCCGCGGGCACGCCGCTGTCGGGGACCGGCACGATCACGTCGGCGGGCACGCCGGCCTCGCGGGCCAGCTCACGGCCGATGCGCTGGCGGGCCTGATAGACGGAGGTGCCCTCCATCACGCTGTCCGGACGGGCGAAGTAGATGTATTCGAAAATGCACAGGCGGCGCTGCTGCGGCTGGAACGGGCGCAGGCTGTGGACGCCGCTGCCGTCGATGACGATCATCTCGCCCGGCTCGACGTCGCGGACATATTCGGCGCCGACGATGTCGAAGGCACAGGTCTCGCTCGCCAGCAGGTGGGTGTCGCCCAGCTTGCCCAGCACCAGCGGCCGGACGCCGAGCGCGTCACGCACGCCGATCACCTCCTTGGAGGTCAGCGCCACCAGGGAGAAGGCGCCCTCGACCTGCCGCACCGCCTCGATCAGGCGATCGACCGGCGAGCCGCCGCGGGCGGTCGCCATCAGGTGGACGATCACCTCGGTGTCGGTGGAGGACTGGAACAGGCAGCCGCGGCGGACCAGCTGGCGGCGCAGCGCTTGGGCGTTGGTCAGGTTGCCGTTGTGCGCCAGCGCGAAGCCGCCGAACTCGAAATCGGCGTAGAGCGGCTGGACGTTGCGGATCGAGGTGTCGCCGGTGGTGGCGTAGCGGACATGGCCGATGGCGCTGCCGCCCTTCAGCTTGGCGATGATCGCCTCGGAGCTGAAATGGTCGCCGACAAGGCCCAGCGTGTGCTGGAGATGGAAGCGGCCGCCGTCGAAGCTGACGATGCCCGCCGCCTCCTGCCCGCGGTGCTGCAGGGCGTGCAGGCCCAGCGCCGTGATGGCGCCCGCCTGCGGGTTGCCGTAGATGCCGAACACGCCGCACTCTTCGCGCAGCTTGTCGTCGTCGAACGGATGCGTCGTCAGCATCACCAGAAGTCCTTCGTCCAAGAGGCGCCCGAGGGCGCGTCAGCACATGCAACGGAAAGAAACGGTCCACAAACGTCGATAGCGCCGAAACCGAGCGGTCAAGCTCAGCGGGCGTTGTTCTGCATCAGCCTTTCAAGGTCGGCGCGGTCGCGGTCCTTATAACCGGTATCGGGCGCCTGCGCACCCCCGGTCTTCGCGGGGCTGGGCACCGGTGTCGACAGGCGGTCGAGCGCCTGCTTGGCCTCCATCGCCTGACGCGCACGGTCGCGCGCCATGTCCATCTGGCCGAGCCCTTCCCGGCGCAGGTTCTCCGGCACGAAGGCATAGAGGGTCTCGGCGCCGGCGGCCAGGAAGGGACGGGTCTTCGCCTGCTGCAGCCACACCGGCTGTTCGGCCGGGTTGGGCACCAGCCAGAGGAAGAACAGGTAGGCGATGGACACCAGCACCCCGCCCTTCACCAGCCCGAAGGCGAAGCCCAGCGTGCGGTCCAGCGCCGACAGCGCGGAGGCCTGCACCCCGCGCGACAGGCTGCGGCCCAGCAGCGACAGCACGATCAGCGCGACGATGAACACCGCCACCGCCGAGGCGGCGTAGGCCAGCATCTCGAAGCGGATGTAGATCTGCGCGTAGGGAAGGACATGGGGCAGCGCGTAGAGCGTGATGATCGCAGCGCCGGCCCAGGCGGCGACCGACACCACCTCGGCCACCAGACCCCGGCTGAAGGCCAGAAGCGCGGCCAGAAGCACGACGGCGATGACGACGATGTCCACCGGATTGACGGGAAGGTTGTCCATAGCCCTTAGCCGATTGCCTGTACCGATTGATGAGGTACCGATTGATGACGGAAGTGCGGTCAGATGTATTCGTCGTCGCGCCAGCGGCGCGTGTCGTTGTCGTCATGGGGACGCCGCGGGGGTGGCCGGCCGGAGGAGCCCTGCGGCTGGAACAGCGGCATCAGCTCGCCCAGCTGCTGGAGTTCGACCGTCTTGAGGCCGTTGTCGCCGCGGCTGCTCTTCTTGCCGGTGCGCCGCGCCGGGAAGATGGCGGAGGAGAAGCCGAGCTTCGCCGCCTCCTTCAGGCGGGTGTCGCTCTGGCCGACGGCGCGGACCTCGCCCGACAGGCCGATCTCGCCGAACACCACGGCATCGGCCGGCACCGGCTCCCCGGTCAGCGAGGAGACGAGGGCGGCGGCGACGGCGAGGTCGGCGGCGGGTTCGGTGATGCGCAGTCCGCCGGCGACGTTCAGATAGACGTCGTTGGCGCCGATCTGCACGCCGCAGCGCGCCTCCAGCACCGCCAGCACCATGGCGAGGCGGGCCGAATCCCACCCGACCACGGCGCGGCGCGGCGTGCCGAGCGGCGACGGAGCGACCAGGGCCTGCACCTCGACCAGGACGGGGCGGGTGCCCTCCATCCCGGCGAAGACGGCGGCGCCCGACACGTCGCCGCGGCGTTCGGCGAGGAACAGGGCGGACGGGTTGGCGACCTCGCCGAGGCCGCCGTCGCCCATCTCGAACACGCCGATCTCGTCGGTCGGGCCGAAGCGGTTCTTCACCGCGCGCAGGATGCGGAACTGGTGGCCGCGCTCGCCTTCAAAATAGAGGACGGTGTCCACCATGTGCTCCAGCACGCGGGGACCGGCGATCATGCCTTCCTTGGTGACATGGCCGACCAGCAGCAGGACGACGCCGCGCCGCTTGGCGACTCGGATCAGCTCCTGCGCGCTGGCGCGGACCTGGGCGACGGTGCCGGGGGCGCTGTCCAGATTGTCCATATACATGGTCTGGATCGAGTCGATGACAATCACCTCCGGCCCCTTGGCGTCGTCGAGCGAGGCGACGATATCGCGCACGCTGGTGGCCGATGCCAGATCGACGGGGGCGGTCGCGCAGCCGAGGCGCTGGGCGCGCAGGCGGACCTGATCGACCGCCTCCTCGCCCGAGACATAGGCGCAGCGGTGGTCCTGCGACAGCCGGGCCATCGCCTGGAGCAGAAGGGTCGATTTGCCGATGCCGGGGTCGCCGCCGATCAGGATGGCCGAGCCGGGGACCAGCCCGCCGCCGCAGACGCGGTCGAACTCGGCGATGCCGGTCATGCGGCGCGGCGGCGCCTCGCTGGAGCCGTGCAGGCCGACGAAGTCGATGCGGCGGCCGCGCGCGGCGCCCAGCCCCTTGGGCGCGCTGTCGGGCGCCGCCTCCTCGACGAGGCTGTTCCATTCGCCGCAGGCGTCGCACTTGCCTGCCCATTTCGGGAAGGAGGCGCCGCAGGCCTGACAGACATATCGGGTGGTGGGCTTCGCCAAAGGTCTGGTAGTCCGATGGGGATAGGGCCCGCCACATATAGCAAGCCATTCCGCCGAATCCTACGCTTGCAGGGGTGGAATGCAGGAGCTTTTTTCGGACCGGTGCCGTGATAGCTTGTTGCGCTGTCTGCGGATGGGCGCAGCGGTTGACGAATGTCAGAGGAATTACGTGACGGATGACGGTCTGATGGACAGGGAAGGCAAGCGGATCGTGCTGCACGGTCCGGAAGGGTTCGAGGCGGTGCGGAAGGCCTGCCGGCTGGCGGCCGAGACGCTGGACTACATCGTGCCCTTCGTGGTGCCGGGGGTCAGCACCGGGCGGCTCGACAAACTGATCGAGGAGTTCCAGCGCGACCGCGGCGGCATTCCGGCGACGCTGGGCTATCAGGGCTATCCGGCCAGCAGCTGCATCTCGCCCAACCATGTCGTCAACCACGGCATCCCCAGCGACGACAAGAAGCTGGTCGAGGGCGACATCGTCAACATCGACGTCACGGTGATCCTCGACGGCTGGTACGGCGACAGCAGCCGCATGTATTTCGTCGGCGAGAAGATCGGCGTGAAGGCGCGCAAGCTGGTCGACCTGACCTGGCGCTGCATGATGGCCGGCATCGCCCAGGCCAAGCCGGGCAACCATCTGGGCGACATCGGCCATGCCATCCAGACGATGGCCGAGGCGGCCCGCTGCTCCGTCGTGCGCGATTTCGGCGGGCACGGCATCGGGCAGGTCTTCCACGGCGCCCCGCATGTCGACCATTTCGGCAAGCCCGGCACCGGCGTGGAACTGCGCCCCGGCATGATCTTCACGGTGGAGCCGATGATCAACGCCGGCCGGCCGGAGGTGAAGATCCTGTCCGACGGCTGGACCACGGTCACCCGCGACCGTTCGCTGTCGGCGCAGTTCGAGCATCAGATCGGCATCACCGAGGACGGCTGCGAGATCTTCACCCTCTCCCCCGCCGGCTTCACCCAGCCTCCTTATGAGAACGCCGCATGAGCGACGAACAGAAGCCGTGGGAGGTGCTGGACAGCCGCGAGCTGCTGGACGCCAGCCCATACCTGAAGGTGCGGGCGGAGACGGTGCGGCTGCCGGACGGGCGGACGGTGGAGAATTTCTACCAGCTCGACCAGCCCGACTTCGCCCTGATGTATGTCGAGACCGAGGACGGCAAGGTCGTGATGCTGCGCACCTACAAGCATGGGGCGCGCCGTGTCAGCCTGACCTTCCCGGCCGGCGCCATCGACCCCGGCGAGGAGCCGCTGGAGGCCGCCAAGCGCGAGCTGCTGGAGGAAACCGGCTATGCCGCCGACGACTGGACCCCGCTGGGCGGCTTCGTCGTGGCGGCGAACTCCAAGGGCAGCACCTGCCACCTGTTCCACGCCAGGGGCGCCCGCAAGGTGGCGGAGCCGGATCATGGCGACCTTGAGGACATGCGGATCGAACTGCACAGCGCGCGCGAGCTGATCGACGCGGCGGCGCAGGGCGATTACGCGGTGCTGCCGGTGATCGCAATGCTGGGGGCGATGCTGATGCCGGAACTGCGCGAGGGGCTGGGCATGGCGGCGCGGAACCTACGATGACGGACGGCGCACTGACCGCGGAGCGGCTGATCGAGTTGCTGGGGCTGCAGCCGCATCCGGAGGGGGGCTGCTACGTCGAGACCTATCGGGCGCCGGGGGATGGCGGCCGCGGGGCTGTGACGGCGATCTATTTCCTGCTGCGGGCGGGGGAGCGGTCGCACTGGCATACGGTGGATGCCGTGGAGATCTGGCTCTGGCATGGCGGGGCGCCATTGGAGCTGTCGGTCTATGAAGACGGTGGGTCGGTGGAGCGCCGCCGGCTGGGGATGGACATCGCCGGTGGCGAACGGCCTCAGGCGGTGGTGCCGGTCGGGGCGTGGCAGGCGGCGCGGAGCCTCGCCGAAGGGCCGGACGGCTGGTCGCTGGTGAGCTGCACCGTGGCGCCGGCCTTCGAGTTCGCCGGGTTCAGGATGGCGCCCGAGGGGTGGGAGCCGCCGGGAGCGTGAGGCTTTTGGGAGGTTTTGCCCCCTCCCTAACCCTCCCCCGCGTTCCGCGGGAGAGGGGACTGCCCCGCCGCATTGCTAACCTACCCTCTCCCGCGAAGCGTGGGAGGGAGGGGGTACCACGCGCAAGAGCGCGAGGGAGGGGGCATGGCGCCCCCGCTCAATCGTCCGCGTACGGGTTCTTGCCCTTGCGCAGAAGCAGGCGCACAGGCACGCCGGGCATGTCGAAGCTTTCGCGCAGGTGGGTCGTGAGATAGCGCTGGTAGCTTTCCGGCAAATCCAGCGGCTTGTTCACGAACAGCGCGAAGGTCGGCGGGCGGGTCTTCACCTGGGTGACGTAGCGGATCTTGACCCGGCGGCCTTCGACCAGGGGCGGCGGATGGTGTTCCAGAACGCCTTCGATCCAGCGGTTCAGCTGCGCCGTCGGGATGCGGCGGTTCCAGACATTGTAGGTCTCCAGCACGCCGTCCAGAAGCGTGTCGAGCTTGTGGCCCTTCAGCGCCGAGATGGTGACGACCTTCACGCCCTTGATGTAGCCGAGCGAGGCCTGGAGCTTGTCCTCGACCTGACGCAGCGCCATGGCGCGGTCGTCGACCGTGTCCCACTTGTTGACGGCGATCACCAGGGCGCGGCCCTCGGAGATCACCAGACGGGCGATGGTCAGGTCCTGCTTGTCGAGGATGGCGGCGGCATCGACCACCAGCACCACGACATTGGCCATGCGGATGACGCGCAGACTGTCGGCAACCGCCAGCTTCTCCACCTTCTCGTCGACACGGGCGCGGCGGCGCATGCCGGCGGTGTCGACCAGCTTGAAGCGGCGGTCGCGCCACTCCCAATCGACGGAGATAGCGTCGCGGGTCATGCCGGCCTCCGGGCCGGTCAGCACGCGCTCCTCACCCAGCAGGCTGTTCAGCAGGGTCGATTTGCCGACATTCGGACGGCCGACGATGGCGATCTGGATCGGCTTGCTGCGGTCCTCCTCCGGCTCCGGCTGGTCGCCGACCGGGATGGTGGGGTCGAAGCCGTCGTCCTTCTCCTCGACCTCGCCGGCGTCATCCGGCGGGGCGTAGGGCAGCAGCGCCTCGACCAGATCGGCCATGCCCTCGCCATGCTCGGCGGACAACGGGATCGGATCGCCGAGGCCCAGCTCGTAGGATTCGAACATGCCGGGCTGGCTGGCCTTGCCTTCGGTCTTGTTGGCGACCAGCAGGACCGGGGTCTTGCTCCGGCGCAGCAGGTTGGCGAAATGGCGGTCCAGCGGGGTGATGCCGGCGCGGGCGTCGATGATGAACAGCGCCACGTCGGCGCGCTCCAGCGCCTGTTCGGTCTGGCGGCGCATGCGCGCCTCCAGGCTGTCGTCGGTCACGTCCTCCAGGCCGGCGGTATCCACCACCGTGAAGGACAGGCCGCCGACATGGGCCGGGGCCGAGCGCCAGTCACGGGTGACGCCCGGCGTATCGTCCACCAGGGCCAGTTTCTTGCCGGCCAGACGGTTGAAGAGAGTCGATTTGCCGACATTCGGCCGACCGACGAGGACCACGGTGAACGACATGGGGCCAAAGGCCTTTCACAACAGACGGAGGAAATCCGCGATCAGCGGAACGCGACCAGCGTTCCGTTGTCGCACAGCACATAGAGAGTGTTGTTGGCAACGACCGGCGGCAAGTAGGAACCGGTGGGGAGCGAACGGGTCACCTCCACCCGGCCGTCCGACGGCGACAGGCCGAGCAGCTGGCCGTTGGAGCCGGTGACCCACAGGCGGCTGCCCGCCATCACCGGACCCGACCAGACGATCGGACCCGACTTGTCCTCCGGATCCTTGAAGCGGGCGAGCGGCGCCACCCAGCGGACCTTGCCGTTCTGGCGCGCCACCGCGACGACTTCCTGGTCGTTGGTGACGGTGAACAGATAGTCGCCGGCCAGCCAGGGGGTCTGGACGCCGCCGATCTCGGTTTCCCAGATACGGGCGCCGATGCGCTCGTCGATGGCAACCATGCGACCGGAATGACCGATGGCATAGACGTTGCCGCGGTCGACCACCGGCAGGCCGCGGATGTCGGCCAGATTGCTCAGCTGGCCGGTGCGGCGGATGGCGGCGAGGCTGTCCTGCCAAGCCACGCGGCCGTTTTCCGGACGCAGGCCGAACAGCTCGCCCGACGAATAGGGCGAGACGACCAGCGTGCCGGTGGCGGCGGGGCTGGCTGCGCCGAGCAGGCCGGCGGTCTCCAGGATGCCCTGCTGCGACCACTGCACCGAACCGTCGTCGGTGGAGAGCGCGATGGTCTGGTTGTCGAGCGTGATGACCAGCACGCGGCCGCCGGCCACCGTGGGAGCGCCGCGGACCGGGCCGGCGATGCGCTTGCGCCACAGGATCTTGCCGCTGCCGGCGTCGAGCGACAGCACCTCGGCGAAGCCGGTGGCGGCATAGACGCGGCCGTCGGCATAAGCGACGCCGCCGCCGGTGGCACCGCCGCGCTCGTTCTCCGGCCGGGTGTCGACCCGCCACAGCGACTGTCCGCTGCGCTCGTTCAGCGCGGAGACATGCGAATCGGCGTCCATCGCGAAGATGCGGCCGTCGGCGATCACCGGCGTGCCGAGCAGCGCGCGCGAGCTGCTGGAGCCCGAGCCGATGTCGGCGCGCCAGGCGTCGGACGGGTTGGCCGACAAAGCGAGGTTGCCCAGCACATGGTCCGGCGTGCCGCCCGGCTGCGCCCAGGCCGCGTTGGCGACCGGCGGCGGCACGGTGACGGCGACGGCGGCGAGCTGGGCGTCCGGCTCCACCTTGCGCTCGCGCTGGAGCACGGCGACGCGCTTGCCCGGCAGGGGCGGATCGGGCGTCTTGCCGAACCAGCCGTCGATGGTGTCGCAGCCGGCGAGGAAGACGGACAGCAGCGATGCGGACAGCAGCGCCGCGCGGCGAATGGAGCCGGCCTTCATCTTGTTGTTCTTCATGGCCCTGGATCAGCCCTTGCCGTAGAGGGAGGCGAGATCGGCGGCACGGCCACGCACGCCCGACGGCGCTTGCTGGTCATCCGCCAGTTGCTTGTAGAGCGTGCGCGCCTTTTCGGTGTCGCCGGCGCGGGCGGCCAGCATCGCCGTCAGCTCGCGCGCGGTGAAGCGCCAGGGGCTGGTGTCGGCGGTCAGCGGCTGCAGCTTCGCCGTCAGCTGGGCCGGATCGCCCTTCTCGGCACGCTGCGTCACCGCCAGCAGGGTGGCGAGGTCGCGGTATTCGGCGGGCACGGAGCCGTTGGCGGCGATGCCGTCATAGACGGTCGCGGCCTCGTCCGGCTTGTTCTGGCGGATCAGCAGGGCCGCGGCGTTGAACTGGGCAATGGCGGCGAGGTCGGGCTTGGCAGAGCCGGCGAAGGCCGACAGTGCCTCGATCCCCTTTTCCGGTCCCTGGGCGCTCTGCCCGATGGCGGAGACCAGGGCGGCGGTCTGCTCCTGCTTCTGCTGCGCCTGCCAATGGCGCCAGTAGCTGTAGCCGCCGGTGCCGGCGACGACCAGGACGGCCGCGGCGATCATGGCGCCGCCATACTTCTTGAACAGGTGCTCCGCGCGGTCCCGGCGCAGATCCTCGTCGACTTCGCGGAAAATATCGCTCATGGCGCTGCGGTTGCGTCCCTGCGGTGGCGGCGTCGCGCACGGCCCGAATGGCGGCGCGGGTCAGGCGGAACCCGTCCGTCCGGTGAAGCGGACGGATGATTCCACAAGATCAAGAGGGGCGGATAGCATCGGGCAACCCGCCGGGTCAAGAGGCTCACTGCCGTGGACGGGGGTCCGGCCGTTGCCGCCAAAAGAAAACGGGCCGCGGAGGGGGTCCCCCGGCGGCCCAGTTCCGCGACCCGTACGTGCCCCGGATCGGTCGATGCCCTCTAAAAACTTACGCCGACATGATCTGGCGGCTCACGCCGACATGGCGGCGGCGGCGATGACGGCCTGGGTGCGGTTCTTGACGCCCAGCGACTTGAAGATGGCGGTGACGTGGATCTTCACCGTGCCTTCCGACAGGCCCAGCTCATAGGCGATCTGCTTGTTCGACTTGCCGAGACGCAGGCATTCCAGCACTTCGCGCTGGCGCTGGGTCAGGCCGTAGCCGGCGCTGCGGTCGGACATGTCCACCGTGCGGCGGCGCGGGGCGGCCTCCATGCTGGCGGTGAGCGCGCCCGGCGGCAGGTAGATGCCGCCCGAGAACACCAAGTTCAGGGCGCCCATCATCACCTTCACGCTGCTCGACTTCGGGATGTAGCCGGTCGCGCCATGATCGAGCGCGCCACGGATGTCGCCCAGAGCCTCCGACGCGGAGATCACCACCACCGGAACGCCCGGCTGCAGCGCCTGGATCTCGCGCAGGCCGTCGAAGCCCGGCCAGTTCGGCATATGCAGGTCCATCAGGATGATGTCGAAGGTGCCGCCGGCCCGGCACTGGTCCAGCACCTCGTCGAAGGTCCCGGCCTCGACGAAGCTGGCCTCGCCCTGCAGTTGCTCCAGCAAACGCCGCAAGCCTTCGCGAAACAGCAGATGGTCGTCCCCGATCAGAATCTTCATGGTCCCCGTCATCCTCGCTCGCCGGCCCTTGGCGGTGCCGTCCGCTTGGGGACGACCGCCCGTCAGGGCTGTTGTCGATGTTGTCCGGCACGCCCCCGCGGCACCCGGATCACCACATTCGCGCCGAATACATGGCCTGGTGGTCTGTTGGTCTGTACGCCCTCTGCGGACATCGGCCGGAAGACCGTCTGCCGTTGTGGGCTTGTTCTTCGCTGTGTTGGGTATCTGATACCACGATCGGTCGGGACCCTGTATCCCGACAAGGGCCATAGGTCATTCGAAGCCGACACTTCCCTTCGAGGCACCTTTGGTCATGGCACGGCCAAGAACTGCTTCCGCCGAAGGTCATAGTTTCTTCTGCGCCTGCGAATAGAGTTATCGCGTGGGCGCATCGGATTCACTTGATCCGATCGGGATCATTCGAAAAGAGACCTGTTGTCTCCATTCGCGACGGGAATTTTTCTGGAACCTTGCCATCTTTGCGACGTTCGTGTGGCAAGGATTTGATTAACCCCGATTCTAACGCGCAGAAGTGTAGGAAAAACCGGTGACCAAACCGAAAGGATAGCCCTGATGGATGCCTGTACCAACGCGCATTCCCCTGTGACCCGCTCAGCACACATCATTCCATAGGTGTTACCGTTTCGAAACCTGGGGCGACCAACAAGGAGACGAGAAGCGATCTTGGCTGATCATCCATCGCCTGATTTACGCGGAGCCCCGTTCATTTCTAAATCACGCGGTGCGACCAGGACTTCCCCGATCCCGACGAAGGGGGAGTTTGCAGTCCGCGCGGAAATACTTCGATGCCCACAATAATTTTCCGGATGACGTGAGTCTTAATGATGACGTGCCTGGGCCAACCGGCCGGTTCCTTATCAACCCTAAGACGCAGGCGGCAATGCCCTGAGCCGGGCCGGCCGTGGATGCCTCCTCCAGACAGAGCTGACCCATGCACACACACCATGAGTACGCCCATGAGAAAGCATCTCACCAGACCCGCAACGCGGTGACTCCCATGCATGTCTGCCTGATCCTCGACAACAACGCGCTGACCGAGAACGTGGTGCAGCAGCTGGACCGTGGCGGCCGCCACCGGGTCACGGTTCTGCACGACATCGGGGAGCTGACCCAGAGCGCGCTGACGCCGGATGCGATCCTGATCGGGCTGCAGCAGTTCACCGCACTGCGCGAGAACGAACCGATGGTCTATCTGCGGCTGTCCCGCCGCTCGCGGATCGTCGTCGTGCTGTCGTCGCGTGAGCTGCTGGACGCCGCCCATATCCTGGCCTTCGCCGACGCGTGGGTGTTCGAGGATCTGAACGTCGACCGCATCAACGAACTGCTGGATCTGGGGCTGGAAGGCCATTGCCTGATGCCCAAGCAGTTCCTGTCGCGCCTCGGCGTGGACGAGATCCGGCTGACGCTGCTGCCCCGCCTGTCGGACCCGGAGTTCGAGACGCTGCGCCTGCTGGGCGAGGGCATGAACAACCGGACCATCGCCAACGCGCTGGACCTGTCGGAAGCGGTCATCAAGTCGATGGTGCGCAGCGTGCTGTCAAAGCTGCATTTCCGCAACCGGACGGAGGCCGGCGTCTTCGCCGCCCGGCAGCAGGGTGCTCTGGAACAGGCTCGGACCGGCATGACCCCGCCGCACGTCCATGCCGCCGTCCGCCGGGCCGGAGTCTGACGGGCGGTTTCCGCGTTCACAGCGCGCCGCGCCGTGCCGCAGTGCCGCCCAGCCAGACCTGAGATCCGGCGAACCGGGATCAGCCAGCCAGGCGGCGGCCGGCCATCGCCTCTTCGAAGCGGTCGAAGCGGGCGTCGAAAGCCTGCCGGTCGATCTCGGCCAGCCGGAAGCGGATGCGCACCACCCCCTCCTCCCGGCTGAAGGCCTCGAAGGGCAGAGCCACGCCCAGGCTGTCGAACTGCAGGGTGCCGCGGGTGCCGACGGCGTCGGCTTCACCCAGCGCGGCGCCATGGCGTGAGATGTCCAGCAGCCGCACCGGCAGACGCCCCTCCGTCCCCTCCACGACGCAGGGGGCCTCGACGCGATAGCGCGGCACGCTGCGGCGGTCCACGTCGTCGGTCGCCGTGCGCACGGCGCGCACCAGCACATGCATCAGCTCGTCGATGCTGTGGGTCACTTCCGACGCTCCGGCGCGCAGCATGTCGGCGCGCTCCTCCGTCACCTTGGCCTCGCGCGACACCTCGTCGATGCGGGTGGAGACGTCGGTGGCGGCACCGGCGGTCTGGCCGACGTTGCGCGAGATCTCCTGGGTCGCCGAAGCCTGCTGTTCCACCGCGGCGGCCACCGTCCCGGAAATGGCGTCGATCTCGCCGATGGTGCGGCTGATGTCGCGCACCTCCTCCACGCTGCGGGCGGTGACCGTCTGGATTTCGACGATCAGGCGCGAAATCTCCTCGGTCGAGCGCGAGGTCTGGTTGGCGAGATTCTTCACCTCGCCGGCGACGACGGCGAATCCCTTGCCCGCCTCCCCTGCCCGCGCCGCCTCGATGGTGGCGTTGAGCGCCAGCAGGTTGGTCTGGGCGGCGATCCCCTGGATCAGTTCCGCCACGTCGCCGATGCGGCCGACCGCCGAGGACAGCGATTCGATGGTGGTCTCGGTCCGGTTGCTGGCGGCGACGGCGGCGCGGGTGACGCCGGCGGCATGGCCGACCTGATTGCCGATTTCCTCGATGGACGCGGAGAGCTGCTCGGCGGCGGACGCCACCGCCTGGGCGTTGCTGAGCGCCTGGGCCGCCGCGGCGGCGACGTTCTGGGCGTTGGACCCGACCAGCCCGGCCGAGGTCGCCATGGCGCCGGCGTTGCGGTCCATCTCCTGCGTGCGGGCGGCCACCCGCTCGACCGCGCTGCGGCTTTCCTGCTCCACCGTGTCGGCCATCGACTGCAGCGCCTTGCGCTTCTGCGCCTCGCCCTGGATGCGCTGATGCTCCTGCTCGGCACGCAGACGCTCCGCCTCGGCCATGCCGTCGCGGAAGACCAGGACGGAGCGCGACATCGCGCCGATCTCGTCCAGGCGGTTCACGCCGGCGACGCTGGCGGCCAGATCGCCGGAGGACAGCGCGGTCATCACCTGGCTGAGCTGGCCCAGCGGACGCAGCAGCCGGCGCGACACCAGATAGCCCGGCACCGCCAGAACCAGGGCGCAGATCACCACCAGCATGGTGGCGAAGCGCATGCTGTCGTCGAAGGTCTTGAACACCTCCGCCTTCTTGATTCCGACATAGAGGATGCCGACCGGCTTGCCGGCCGCGTCCTTGATCGGGTCATAGGCGGCGTAATAGGGCTCGCCCAGGATATCGACCATGCCGCGGAAGGGAACGCCCTGGCGCAACACCGACTCATAGGCCGGCCCCTGCGCCAGCGTGGTGCCGACGGCGCGGCTGCCATCGGGCTTGGTGACGTTGGTGGCGATGCGGCGGTCGCCCAGGAACAGGGTGGCGGTGCCCCCGGTGATGCGCTTGATCTTGTCGACCACGAGGTTGTTATCGTTCATCACGACGCCGTCCAGCAGCAGCTTGCCATCGGCGACGGTAACGTTGCCGCCGCGTTCCTGCAGCGACGACCACGCAATGTCCATGCTGAGCCGCTGCATCTCGATCGCCTGCCGTTCCAGGTCGCGAACGATCACCTGACCGATCGCGAACAGGATGGCGGTGCTGAGGACCAGCATGCCGAAGAGGTTCAACAGCGTGACTTTCGTGGAGATTGAAAGCCGGCCGACAAGGGCGCGCAGGGCATCCATGAGTGCCATCCACCAGGAAACATGTTGCGGGTGCGAAGTCGCAATCGCGCCGCACTATGCCATCCCGGTTTAGGCTGCATTCATTTAAAATACATACGAACCCTGCGGCAACTTGTCGCCTTACAGGACCCGCATGGATTCAACCTCCGAGCGATTTTTTTGGAGGTGCGGCGTGATCGAATCTTTCATGCCGCCTTGGGATGCCGACACAAATCAGAACAGCCGCGCGCCGTCCGGCACCGCCTGGTCCGGGCCGACCAGCACCACGGCGCCGTCGGCGTCGGGCAGGCCCAGGCACAGCACCTCGCTGGTGAAGGGGCCGATTCGCTTGGGCGGGAAATTCACCACCGCCAGCACCTGACGGCCGACCAGCGCATCGGCGGCGTAATGGCTGGTGATCTGGGCTGAACTGCGTTTGGTGCCGATCTCGCCGCCGAAGTCGATGGTCAGCTTGTAGGCCGGCTTGCGTGCCTCCGGAAAGGCATCGACGGCGCGGATGGTGCCGACGCGGATGTCAACCTTGGCGAAGTCGTCGTAGGAGATGGTCATGACGGGTCCGATGCGGTTCTTACGGTCGGCGCCAGGGTAGCGCGGCGGCACCGGCATCGGAACCGGGAAGGCAGATCGGGACCGTCCGGCGCAAACGAAAAAGGGGCCGCCGGTGGCGACCCCTCTTCGCTGATTTCCGGCAAACCGGAGAGGATCAGGACTTCGCCTTGGCGATGGCGGCCTTGACCTCGTCCAGGCTGTCCGACACGCGCTTGGTCAGGATCTCGGCGGCCTCGGTGTTCGACTTGGCGATCATCTCGCTCAGTTCGCGGATGTTGGCCAGCGACTTCTCGAAAGCGGCCTTGACCAGATCGGCCTGCTTGGCGGCCTTCTCTTCCGGGGTGCCGGCGGCGGTCAGTTCACCGACGGCGCGGTTCACGTCCTCGGCGACGGTGCGCAGCACTTCGGCCTGACGACGGACGATGGCCTGGAAGCCTTCGAAGGCCAGCTGGTTGGCAGCGGTCACCGCCTCGATGTTGCGGCGCTGGCTGGCGATGATGGACTCGACGTCCACACCCGGCACCTTCAGGTCGCCCATCATCTTGGACGGATCGAATTCGAGGAAGGGGTTACCGCTGATCTTGGCCATGTTTCTCATCCCGGTATCGGTGTTTGCTGCCCGTATCTGAATACGGACATGTTGCGTCGCAACATTACAGAGGGCGACTATGCAGAGTGCCGAAAAGTTAGTCAATCCGTTATTTTGCGCCGCAGCATAACCTGGGCGGGAGAAAACCCCCGCCACGGATCGCCCACACGTCGCTAAATGCCTGACGACATGGACTCTGTTCCCGACGACCGGCCCAGCGGCCCGCGCCGGCTGGTCCAGCGGCAGAAGGTCGCGCCCCAGCGCTCCGCCCCGCGCAGCGCGTTGTCGAGCGCCGCCATGGTGCGCGACAGGTCGGCGCTGTCGTCGTTCAGGAACACCCGCATCACCCGCGCATGGACGGTGCCGAGACCGGCGACCAGCGCCGCCCCGCCGCGCTGGTCCGGGTCGATCCCGGCAGCGCGCAGCATCCAGGCCATCGAGCGGCCGAAGGCGCAGGAGAAGGCCAGCGCGGTCGCAGGGTCGGCCGGCAGGTCGCGCACCACCGACCGCAGCCCGTCGCGGAAGGGGCGCAGCGCGTCGAAGCGGCGCATCATCACGTCGAACAGCCGGTCGCGCGCCGATTCGGTCGGGTCGGCGGCGATATCGCCGGCAAGGACGGTTTCATCGGCGACCCGCGACACCGCGGCCAGCAGGTCGGCGCGCCCGCGATAGCGGTGATGGAAGCGCGACAGCGGGATGCCGGCGGTGTGCGTGACCTCCAGCAGGCTGACGCGGCGCCAGCCCTTCTCGGCCGCCAGCCCCATCGCCGCCGATGCCACGGCACGGTCGAGGGCGTCGGGGTCCGCAAAATCCCGAGCTGGGTCTGAGCGGAAGCTGTTGTCTTCAGGCTTGTCGGACGACATGTCGGACATGGCACCACCTCCAGGCGACAGGGATCGCCTGATAAAATGGTGTGCGGACGGGCGAACGTCACCCGTCCACCCCCTTCAGTTATGCCTTGCGCACGGTCTCCACCCGGCCGCCGGTCATGCTGACCAGATCGGCGGGAGTCAGGCGGAAGACGGCGTTGGGGGTGCCGGCGGCGGCCCAGATGGTCTCCAGCCGCAGCAGGTCGTCGTCGATCAGCACCAGAGGCGGCACGGCATGGCCGATGGGCGGAACGCCGCCGATGGCGAAGCCGGTCGACTCGCGGACGAACTCCGGGTCGGCGCGCTCGATCTTCTCGCCGATCAGCCGGCCGACCGCCTTTTCGTCCACCCGGTTGGCGCCGCTGGCGACGACCAGCACCGGGCGTCCGGTTTCCTTGGTGCGGAAGATCAGCGACTTGGCGATCTGCGCCACCTCGCAGCCGACCGAATTGGCCGCGTCTTCGGAAGTGCGGGTGCTGCCTTCATGCTCGACCACATGATGGCCGAGGCCGATGCTGTCCAGAATGACCTGGACGCGGGCGGCGGAGGGGCTGAGCGTCGTCATGGCGTCGGCGTCCCTTCAACCGGCCAGTTCGCGCGACCGCCGGGTGGCGGCGGCGATGGCGGCGGTCATCACCGGCTGCAAACCTTCCGGCGCCATCAGCACCTCAAGGGCGGCCTGGGTGGTGCCATTCGGGCTGGTCACCGCCTTGCGCAGGTCGGCGGCCTCCTGCGGGGAGGCGTCGAGCAGGGCGCCGGCGCCCGACACGGTGGCGCGGGCCAGCCGCATCGCCAGATCGGCGGGCAGACCGGCGGCCTCGCCGGCCTTGGCCATCGCCTCGACCAGGAAGAAGACATAGGCCGGGCCACTGCCCGACACGGCGGTGACGGGGTCGAGCAGTCCCTCGTCCTCCACCCAGGCGACATCGCCGACGGCGCGCAGCAGGCGGTCGGACAGGTCACGCTGGGCGGCGCTGACGCGGGCGTTCGGAACGGCAACGGTCATGCCGCGGCCGATGGCCGCCGGCGTGTTGGGCATGGAGCGAACGACGACCGCCCCCTCCCCCAGCTGCCGCTCGAAATAAGCAATGGTCTTGCCGGCGGCGATCGACAGGAAAACGGTATCGGGACGAACCAGGGCGCGGTAGGACGGCAGCGCGTCCTCCATCACCTGCGGCTTCACCGCCAGGACGATCACGTCGGGAACGAAGCCGTCCGGCAGGGCGTCGGCACCGGAGGCCAGGGTGACGCGGGCATCGCCGGCCACCGATTGCGGCAGGCCGGCGCGGTCGACCACCACGACGCGCGAGGCGGTTTCGGCGGCGAGCCAGCCGTCCAGCATCGCCCCGCCCATCTTCCCGCAACCGACCAGCAGCAGCGACGCACCCGATTCCGCCGTCATGACCCTGCCCTTCCCCTTCGATTCAGTTTTTTGCTTACGCTTCGCCCATGGTGTCGAGAATGGCGGCGGACACCGCCTCCGACGCCGATTTCCCGCCCCAGATCACGAACTGGAAGGCCGGGTAGAAGCGCTCGCACTCCGACAGGGCGATCTCCACCAGATCCTCCAGCTGTTCCACCGCAGCGCCGCGCGACCCGCGCAGCAGCATGGTCTGGCGGAACATCGGCGTGTGCTCCTCCGAGCAGACGTCGAAATGGCCGAGCCACATGCGGCCGTTGACCTCGGCCAGCAGCTCGGCGACGGCGGTGCGGCGGGCGGCCTGGACCTTCATGTCGAACTGGCAGGAGAACTGCATCGCGCTGACGTCCGGCTGCCAGACGAAATACAGCCGGTAATCGCACCAGCGCCCGCCGATCTCGACGACCAGTTCATCCTCGGTCGCGCGGTCGAAGGGCCATTCGTTGGCGGTGACGATCTCCTCGACCACGTCGAGCGGATTGTGGGCGGAAGTGGTGGTCTCTACGGCGACTGCCGACATGTGCGCGTCCTCCTGTGAAGGCGCTATGGGCGGTACCGTTCACCCGGACCGCAACGACGCGCCGGCGTTGGCGCGCGGGTCCGGGGCAATACCCCGAAGATGATGGAAAGGCGGGCTGGGCCAAAGCCGGGCGAAGCGCTGCCGCGGACCGCCCCGGCCGCTGCACGCGCCGCGGGATGACGGCGCATGACGACGGGAAGGAGCGTCCGGTGGGTGCGGCGGCGCTGCCGCTCAGGGTGCCGGGGAGGCGGTGGTGTCGGGCTTGCCCTCGCCTGCCGCGGCAGGCTTGGCCGGCTCGGATTCGGCCACGGCGGGGACGCCGGCCGTCTCGACCACGACCGGCAGCGGTGCCTTCGCGGCGCTCAGCGATGCGACGGTGGCCTCCAGCGCGGCAAGCCGCTCGGCCATCGCCTCCTGCTCCTCGCGGGCCTTGGCGGCCATGGCGCGGACAGCCTCGTATTCCTCGCGGCTGACAACGTCCATCCGCGACAGAACCCGTTCGAGCTGGGCCCGCAGTTGGCCTTCGGCCTCTTCGCGCAAGGACGAGAAGGCGCCGAGCGCGCCACCTGCCACACGGGCGAGGTCGTCCAAAATCCTGTTGTCCACCTGCATCGCTCTGACTTCCGGTTACCGTTCGTTCATTATGGACGCCACACGCCACGACTTCAACGCCCTTGGAACGCCCGTGACCCTTGTGGGCAGGACGTCCTTTCGGCCGGGCCTCATTTGTTGGGCGCGGCTGCGTTGAAGTGGTCACGCAGGGCCTTCAGGTCCAGCGTCTGGGTCGGCGCGGCCCAGGGACCTGCCATGCGCAGCGTCAGCGGCGGCAGATCGCCGTCCGCCTTTACCGCCAGGGTCAGGCCGAGATCCACCCGCTCGTCGGGAATGGAGACGGTGCCGGTCAGCGTGCCGTCGGCCGGCGCGGTGGTCAGGCGGGCGTCCTCCGTGCGGATCACCCCCTTGTCGATGGCGAAGCGGGCATCCAGACGGTCCAGCTTGGTCTCGCCGCCCTGCAGCGCGCCGGCGACGGCGCCCAGCACCTCCTGCGTGCGCTCCGCCCCGGCGAGGCGGCTGCGCAATGCGGCGAGGTCGACGCCGCGCAGCACGCCGCCCGACGCCACCGCCCGGCCCCGGCCGGTCAGGCTGCGCAGCAGCGCATCGCCGCGGCCGCGGCCCGACAGCGTCACGTCGAGATCGACGGTACCGCCGCTGAGGCCAAGCCCGGCGAAGCCGGACAGCGCGCCGCCCATGTCGGCCTTGATGACGGTGAGGTCGGCATCGAGCTTCGGCGCCTGCCCCGGCACGGCGGCGAGCCGGCCGCTGAGACCGATCTGACCGCCCTGCCATTCGCCGTCCAGCTGCTCCAGGGTCGCGACACCGTTGTCCAGGGTCGCGCGCAGCGCCGGCTGAACGATGCGCTGGCCCGCCACCGTCAGCGAGGTGGAGGTCAGGCCGAGCCGCCCGTCCAGCGACTGCATCCAGCGAAGGTCCGACAGCGGGTCGGCGGGCGGGAGGTCGGCGGCGGGATCCGCGGCGGTGGTCGCGGTGCGGCCGGCGCCGTCGCCGACCAGCGGCGCGTTGCGCAACCGGTCGAGGTCGAGGTCGCCGGTCTGGATGTCGGCCTGGAAGGCGGTCCGCTCCGCCTTGCGGTCGAGGGTCAGCTTGCCGCGCACGGGGATGCCGGCGACCAACCCCTGGAGATTCTTCAGGGCGGGGGACGACGCATTGCCCGACAGCTCGCCATAAAGGTCCAGCGGGCCATAGGCGCGGGCAAGGCCGCTGTCGGTGAACAGGGCGGCGATGCGGCCCATTTCCGGATGGGTGACGCGCAGCTTCAGGTCGGCTTCGGGCTTGCGGTCGAGGCCGAGCAGGGCGCCGCCGGCCTCGACCGTGCCGCCGAGCATGCCGGCAGACGCCTCCACCGCCAGCCGCTCGCCGTCGCCGGCCAGCCTGGCCTTGACGCTGACCGCGCCCAGACGTTCCGGCACCGGCAGGCCGGGCGGCCAGGACACGGCGCTGGGCAGGCCGCCGAGCGACTTGGCATCCGCGGCCAGGGCGAGGTTGACGCCGCGCAGCGGGATCAGGCTGGCGACCTGCCCGTCGATCCGCGCCTGCAGGCCGGCGATGTCCTCCACCTTGGCCTCGCGCACCGTCAGCGCGCCGGACGCGACCGTGGCGTCGAGGTGAAGCCCCTGGACCGGCAGACCGCCGACCGTCAGTTGGCCGACCCGCAGATCGAGGTTGGCGTCGGCGAGGCCGAGCAGCCGCTGCGGGGTCTGGCCGCCGTCGGAGGAGGAGGCGCGCGGAGCCGGCTGGGCCTGGGTTTGGGATGCGGGCTGCGTGGGAGCGGGATCGGCCGGCAGGTAGCCGTCCAGGTTCAGACGGTCGAGCTCCAGCCGCGCGCCGAAGGCCGGCCGGCCGCGGTCGACATAGGCGACGGCGCCGCTGAGCCGGCTGCTGTCGAAGCGGAAATCCAGGCCCGACAGCTCGAAGCGGTCGGCATGGCCCTGCAGCCGGGCCGACAGCGAGGCGCGGCGCAGCCGGTCGGCCGGGACGCCGCGCGGATCAAGCTTCGCCCACTCCAGCAGGGCGCGCAGGTTGTCGGCATTCGCCTCCATCCGCAGGTCGAGCGTCGGCTGCCCGCCCGGCGTCGTCACCTCGCCCGCCGCGACGAAGTCGGAACCGCCGGGCAGCAGCGCGCTGACGCGGTCGATATTGAGCCGGCCCGCCGACAGGCTGGCCTCGATCCGGCCCTGGCGCACCACGCCGCGGTTGTAGCCGATGGCGTCGATGGCGACGTCCAGCTTCGCCTCCACGCCGGTCGGCAGCGCGAAGGACGGAGCCGGCGCCTTGTCGCCCGTGGCGGCGGCGGTGCCGGCGGCGGGAGCGGGCGTGCCCCGGCCGCTGCCGCTGCTGGCCGCCGTGCCGTTGCGTCCGCCCTGGGCCAGCCAGGAATCGAGGTCCAGGCGGTTGACGGCGAGGGTCAGTTCGGTGCGCGGACTCTCGCGCTTGGCCGGGTCGCCGGCGCGCAGCGTGGCGTTGCCGGTGGCCCGCGTGTCGCCCAGCTGCGCTTCCAGGCCGGAGAAGGTGGCGAGGCTGGTCCCCGCCTCCACCGTCGCACGCAGGCTGAAGGACTGGCTCAGCGCCGCGGGAGCCCAGCCGGCGGCGGGGGCGTCCACCAGCTTGGCGAAGTCGCTGCCCTCGGCGCGCAGGTCGCCCTGCACCTTGGACCCGCCGCCGGCGTTGGTCCCGCCATTGCCGCCGGTCAGGATGCCGGCGAAACGCAGGGTCGCGTCGGTGTGCGGCATCGACAGGGTGGCGCGCACCGGCACCGCCGCCCCTTCGGTGAAGCGGCCGGCGGTCGCCTCGCCATGCAGGGACAGGCCGCGCAGGCGGAAATCGCCCTGGAGCTGGAAGGGGCCGTTCAGGCTGCCGGCGGCGATGCGGGCGTTCAGCTTCTCGACCGTCTCGGTCCGGCCGTTGCGGTCGTCGCGGTAGATGATGGTGCCGTTGTCGATCATCACCTGATCGAAGCTGACGGCGGAGACCAACCCCTCGGCGGCACCCAGACCGTCGCCGGCGCGGGGGCCGGCGGTGGACAGGTCCCAGTTGATGCGGCCGTCCTTCAGCACCTCCACCACGAAGGTCGGCTCGACCAGCGCGATGCTCTCCACCTGGATGCGGCCGCCCAGCAGGGGGCCGAGCGCCACGCGGGCGTCCAGCTTCTTCAGGCGCACCATGTCTGGTTCGGCGGCGCCGGCGGCGTTGGCGAGCCGGGCGTCGCGCACGGTCAGGGCCGGCGACGGCAGCAGCGTGAAGCCGACGTCGCCATGCAACTCCACCTGCCGGCCGGTCGCCTGCGACACCCGCTCGGCGATGGCGCCCTTATAGGCGTTCCAGTCGATAAGGCTAGGCGCCGCCAACAGCAGGCCGGCCAGAACCGCCAGTCCGGCCAGTGCAGCGATCAGGATCTTCTTCACCGGGTTTCCGCCTTCCCTGCGACCGGCCTTGTCGTCGGCCGAGCCCCTTTGCCACGTCGATACAAAGACTCGTTCCCCCACCCGCCGCACCGTCCGCTTCCGGTGCGCGCCGTCCTTCGGTAAGCTAGCGCCCGCAGAAGAAACAAGCAATTTGGGCAATCCCACGGCCAAGTCGGGGCCGGCCCGAATTTTTTCCGCAAAATTTGCCGTCCGCCGACCGCACCGACCGGCCGCGCGGCGCCCGAACCATTGAAATCAGCCATCGGAGACCGTGCCATGGGCGACGTGGTCAACCTCAACCGTTTCCGCAAGACCCGCGACAAGGCCGAGCGCGCCAAGGAAGCCGAGGCGAATCGGGCCCGATTCGGCCGCACCAAGGCGGAGAAGGAGCGCGACCTTAAGGAGGCCGAGCGGCGAACTCAGACTTTGGATGGACATAAGCTTGACGGTGAAGACTGAGCGGTCAGGACGAAAGCACGGAAAAGACCAAGCTTGGGAGTGGGAATAACCTCAGCTCTTTTGTTACTATTGGGTATGCCAATAGTTCCCTATTGCGACTATCAGCGGGACTGTGTGAGAGTGCCCTAATGAGCGCCGGCGGGCGCTGTCCTTGGGTTCTTGGGGAGGGCCGTCAACATGGTCGACATGACGTCGTTTCGCGGATCGGTTCAATCGCCACAGACGCACACCCCCGGCCACACTCCCGCTTGGCTGCCGCCGATCCGGTCGGTCGAGATGGACCGTCCGTGGGTCTGGCTGGCGTCGGCCTGGCAGGACATGATGGCGGCGCCCGGCATCAGCTTCGCCTATGGCGCGCTGGCGGTGATCTCCAGCCTGGTCCTGGTCGTCGGGCTGGCGTCGCTGGACATGGAATATCTCCTGCTGCCGATGGCGGCGGGCTTCATGCTGGTCGGGCCGCTGTTCGCCGTCGGGCTGTACGAGACGAGCCGGCTGCTGGAGCTGGGGGAACGGCCGACCTTCGGCAAGGTGGTGGCCGCCTATCGCCGCAACGGGGTGCAGATCGCCGGGGTCGGACTGGTGCTGATGCTGGCGATGCTGGCCTGGATCCGCGTCGCCTTCCTGATCTTCGCCCTGTTCTTCTCCGGCGAGCCGCCGGCGCTGGACCAGCTGGTCGACCGCATCTTCTTCTCGGCGGAGACCATTCCGTTCCTGCTGACCGGGACGGTGTTCGGCGGGATCATCGCCACCGCGGTGTTCTCCATCGCCGTGGTGTCGGTGCCGATGCTGCTGGACCGCGAGACCGACGTCTTCACCGCGATGGCGACCAGCATCGCCGTGGTGCGCGCCAACATCAAGCCGATGATCGCCTGGGGCTTCCTGATCGCCCTGTTCATGAGCGCCGGGATGGTCACCGCCTTCCTCGGGCTGGCGATCGCCCTGCCGGTGATCGGCCATGCGTCGTGGCACTGCTACCGCGATCTGGTCGGCATCGGGCGGTAAGATAAACGCTTGGAAGCAAAGGCCCTTCCCACCGGGGGAAAGGCCTTTTCCTTTTGTGCCTCAACCCTTCCTGAAGAAGGCCTCGGCCGCCGATTTCTGCGCCTGCTTGGCGGCGATGGCGGCGCGGGCGCGGTCGATTTCCGCCTCCAGCGTGGCGATGTAGGCCTCGATCTCGGCCACGCCCATCACGGTCAGGTCCTTGGGCGCCGGCTTGGCCTTGCGCGGTTCCAGATCCTCGAAACGGTCGTCGATGGCCATGGTGTGGGTCCCTCCCCTGCCACTTTGTCCGCCTTGTCAGGCTGCATGGGCAAATCTACCTTTCGGGCCGGACATTGCCAAACAGACAAAACCGAAGGGACGACCGCCATGGGCCTTGCCTTGCCCGACAGCATGCGCTGCGTCGAGATCACCCAGCCCGGAGGGCCGGAGGTGCTGCGCCCGACCCGCCGCCCGGCGCCGGTGCCCGGTCCCGGCGAGATCCTGGTGGAGGTCGCCGCCGCCGGGGTGAACCGTCCCGACACGCTGCAGCGCCAGGGCCGCTACGACCCGCCGCCGGGCGCGTCCGACCTGCCGGGGCTGGAGCTGTCCGGCACGGTGATCGCCATCGGCGAAGGCGTCGAGAGCTGGGCCAGCGGCGACAAGGTCTGCGCGCTGGTGGCCGGCGGCGGCTATGCCGAATACTGCGTGGTGCCGGCGGTGCAGGCCCTGCCCGTCCCCGCCCCGCTGTCGATGGTCGAGGCGGCGGCGGTGCCGGAGACCTTCTTCACCGTCTGGACCAACGCGTTCGAGCGCGGCGCCCTGAAGCGCGGCGAGACCCTGCTGATCCATGGCGGGTCGAGCGGCATCGGCACCACGGCGATTCAGCTGGCCAAGGCCTTCGGCGCCACCGTGTTCACCACCGCCGGCAGCGACGACAAGTGCCGCGCCTGCGAGGAACTCGGCGCCGACCGCGCCATCAACTACAGGACCGAGGATTTCGTCGCGGTGATCCGCGAGGCGACCGGCGGACGCGGCGTCGACGTGGTGCTGGACATGGTCGGCGGCGATTACATCGCCCGCGACATCGACATCATGGCGGTGGACGGCCGCCACGTCTCCATCGCCTTCCTGCAGGGGTCGAAGGTGTCGCTGAACATGGCGCCGGTGATGACCAAGCGGCTGACCCTGACCGGATCGACGCTGCGCGCCCGCCCGGTGGCGGAGAAGGGCCGCATCGCCGCGGCGCTGCGCGAGCATGTCTGGCCGCTGCTGGAGTCCGGCGGCATCAAGCCGCAGATCCACGCCACCTTCCCGCTGGAGCAGGCCGACGAGGCGCACCGGCTGATGGAAAGCAGCGCGCATATCGGCAAGATCGTGCTGACGGTGGGGCCGGAGGCGGCCTGATTTTGCGCTTTTCTTCGCCGTATGGGCGCCGTCGGGCTTGCCATCAACGGGCAAGACAGGTTAGCAGAGGCGAGCGGGCGGCCGGGATTTCCCGGTGCGCCTGCGCAAGCATGCTTACGCGGACCGGTATTCGCCCTATATCGTGGTGACGAGAATGGGGCGGCCGCCACGGGGGTCACCCTGGGGCCGCGAAGCCGCCCCCGCACCGCATAACCAGTTCGAACGACCGGCCGCACCACCCGCCAGCGGGTGCGACCGGTGAAGAGTTTGTCAGGAGGGATGATGGCACTGCCCTTGATGCCGAAAGCGACAGCCGTCTGGCTGGTCGAGAACACGTCCTTGTCCTTCGAGCAGATCGCCGCCTTCTGCGGCATGCATTCGCTGGAAGTCCAGGCCATCGCCGACGGCGAGGTCGCGGTCGGCATGGTGGGGCTGGACCCCATCGCCAACGGCCAGCTGACCAAGCAGGAAATCGAGCGCTGCGAGAAGAACCAGGACCTGCGCCTGAAGCTTCTGGTCGCCGACCTGCCGCAGGTCGCCTCCCGCTCCAAGGGCCCGCGCTACACCCCGATCACCAAGCGCGGCGACAAGCCCGACGCCATCGCCTGGCTGCTGAAGCACCATCCGGAGCTGTCGGACGCCCAGGTCTGCCGGCTGATCGGCACCACCAAGCCGACCATCGCCGCGGTGCGCGACCGCACCCACTGGAACGTCGCCAACATCAAGCCGCGCAGCCCGGTGATGCTGGGCCTCTGCTCCCAGCGCGAGCTGGAAGAGGCGCTGGCGCTGGCCATCCGCCGCGGCGGCGTGCCCCGCCCGCCGGAAGAAGCCGCCGAGGACTTCTATGGCGAGAACCGCGACGACGACAGCTATTCCGAACAGGAAGACGCTCGCTGAGAGGATATCCCTCTCCCGCCCCGGGAGAGGGAAGGGGCCCATGCGCAGCATGGGAAGGGTGAGGGGTGAGGTGCGAAGCCATGCGCTTCTGGATCCTTGAATTACCCCTCACCCTCCCCACGCCTTCGGCGCGGGTCCCCTCCCTCTCCCGGGACGGGAGAGGGCTTGATTAGGGCACGGAAAACCCCATGACCGATCCCGCCACCCCTCCGCCCCGGCTCGTTGTCGGCATCAGCGGCGCGTCGGGGGTGATCTATGGCATCCGCATGCTGCAGACGCTGCGGCGGATCGGCGTCGAATCGCATCTGGTCGTCAGCCGCTCCGCCGAAGTCACGCTGGCGCATGAAACCGCCATGAAGGTGGCGGAGCTGCGGGCGCTGGCCGATGTCTGCTATGCCGCAACCGACATCGGGGCGGCGGTGTCCAGCGGCAGTTTCCGCACGCTGGGCATGGTGGTCGCGCCCTGCTCCGTCCGCACCATGAGCGAGATCGCCAGCGGCGTCACCTCCACCCTGCTGACGCGGGCGGCCGACGTGGCGCTGAAGGAGCGGCGGCGGCTGGTGCTGATGGTGCGGGAGACCCCGCTGCATCTGGGTCATCTGCGCACCATGACCGCGCTGGCCGAAATGGGGGCGGTGATCGCGCCGCCGGTCCCCGCCTTTTACGCCAAGCCGCAGAGCATCGACGATCTGGTCGACCATTCGGTCGGGCGGGTGCTGGACCTGTTCGGACTGGACGCCGGCAACCTGCGGCGGTGGGGCGAACGGCCGGCGGAGGCCTGACCGGCCGCCGCCGCGACCGGCTTGTTGCGGCACTGCGCAACAGGCGGCTTGGTGCGCGGACGCAATGCCGTTATACCGCTGTCGATGATTCATGACGCGGAGCCGGCAACGCCGCCGGCCGGCAGCAACGGGAACAGGCCGATCATGCCCTTCAGCAGCAAACCGAGCGAGCCCATCCGCCAGCTACTGGCCGGCATCAAGGCTTTCCGTGCCCGTTATTACGAGCGTCGCCCCGACAGCATGCGGCAGCTGGTGACCGAAGGGCAGCACCCGGAGGTGCTGGTGATCGGCTGTTCCGACAGCCGCGTCGATCCCGCCCTGCTGACCATGGCTGAGCCGGGCGAGTTGTTCGTCGTGCGCAACGTCGCCAACCTCGTCCCGCCCTACCAGCCCGACGGCGCCTATCACGGCACCTCGGCTGCCATCGAATATGCGGTCAAGTCGCTGAAGGTGTCGGAGATCATCGTGCTGGGCCACGCCCAGTGCGGCGGCATCCAGGGCCTGATCCGGCTGCGCGCCGGCCAGAAGGCGGAGGACGACTTCGTGTCCCCCTGGGTGTCGATCGCCGGTTCGGCGCTCGACCCCTATGTCGGGCCGGAAGGCTCCGAACAGGCGCGGGCCGATGCGGAAAAGCTGCAGAACACCCCGGCGGTGATCGAGCGGGCGGCGGTGCGCGCGTCGGTCGACAATTTGATGACCTTCCCCTTCGTGCGCGACGGGGTGGAAGCCGGCACGCTGAGCATCCATGGCTGGTGGTTCGACATCCAGACCGGCGAGATGTGGGCGATCAATCCCACCACCCGCCTGTTCCAGCCGTTCGAGTAACGATCGGCGAGTAACGATCAGCCGAAGCACAGGCGCGGGAATTTACCGGCGCCCTGCCCTGTTGAAGGCGAAGGAACGCTTTTTCTTCGCCACCACCAACCGGGAAGGGAATGCCATGAAGACCGCACTTCGAGTTCTTATCGTCGCCGCCGTGCCGCTTGCGCTCGCCGCCTGCAACCAGACCAGCAGCAGCGGCAGTGGCGGCGGACTGTTCGGCGGCAGCGGCGGCGGGTTGTTCGGGTCGGGAAATTCCGATTCGTCCTATGCCCGCAACGGCCGCTGCGAGGATCCGCGCTACAACACCTCCAACGGCGGCCGGGCCGAGGCCGGGACCGACGATTACGACTGCTCGCGCTATGGCGACGGGCTGAAGCGCTGAGCCAACGCCGCCAGTTCCGCAGCCATGCGCCCGGCGACCGATGACCAGTCGCCGGGCGCCGGCTGCCGGAACAGGCGGGCGGTCGGATACCAGGGGCTGTCGTCGCGGCCGGTCAACCAGCGCCAGTCGGGCGAGAAGGGCAACGCCAGCCACAGCGGCACGCCAAGCGCGCCGGCCAGATGGGCCGGTCCGGTGCAGGACGACACCACGAGGTCGAGGTTCGCCATGATCGCCGCGGTGTCGGCGAAGTTGGCGATCTCCGGCCCCAGGTCGGTGAAGCCGTCCGGCAGGACAGCGTCGGCGAGATCGGCGCGGCCCGGCCCCATCTGCAGGCCAAAGAAGCGGCAACCCGATACGTCGAGCAGACCGCGCAGGCCGGCCAGCTTGGGTGAGCGCTCCTCGTCACCGGGGAAGCGCGGGTTGCCGGCCCAGACCAGTCCGACGCGCATCGTGTCCTGCGGCCCCAGCCGGTCGCGCCAGCGGGCGACACGCAGGGGATCGGGGCGCAGGTAGGGGACATCGGCCGGCACGCTGTCCACGACGGTGGCGAAGGCGCGCGGCAGGCTCATCAGCGGGCATTCGAGGTCGAAGGGCGGCAACGGGTCGCCGCGGGCGATGACCTGCGCCGCGCCCTCGACGCCCGGCATCAGCTGCAGCAGGGAGCGCTGCACCTCCAGAACCACCCGGCCGCCGCGGGCCGCCACCAGCGGGACATAGCGCAGGAACTGCAGCGTGTCGCCGAGCCCCTGTTCGGCATAGAGCAGGATGGTCCGGCCATTCAGCGGCTCGCCGCGCCATGTCGGCTGATTGAGGCGGCGCCAGGGCGGTTCGGCGCGGTCGTCATGGCGGCGCCAGTCGAACTCCGGCCAGCCGCGCGCGTAATCGCCGGCCATCAGACAGGCGAAGCCGAGATTCCAATGCAGGCCGGCATCCTGCGGACGCTCTGCCAGGGCGCGGTCGAAGTCGGCCGCCGCCTCTGCCGGGCGGGCCATGGCGATCAGGGCGGTGCCGCGCGCCGCATGCAGCGACGAATTCGGCGACGGGCCGGGCCGCAGCCGTTCGGCCGCCGTGAAAGCCTCCAGCGACTCCGCGAAGCGGCCGAGCTTGGCCAGGACGGCGCCCAGCACCTCCCACGCCTCGCCGGCGTTCCGGTCGAGCGCCAGCGAGTCGCGGGCGGCGGCTTCGGCCTCGGCCCAACGGCGTTGCGCGGCCAGCGCGGCAGCCAGGGTCGCGTGCGCGACGGCGGAACGGGCGTTCAGGCGAAGCGAGCGGCGGGCGCAGCGCTCGGCCGACACCGCATCGCCGGACGACAGCAGGGCGGCGGCCCGGTTCGCCAGCGCGTCGGCATGGCCGGGCGCCAAGGCCAGGGCCTTTGCGGCGGCCAGCAGCGCCGCCTCCGCTCGCCCCAACCGGCGCAGGGCACCGGCGCGGCTGGCATGGGCGTCGGCAAGGTCGGGCAGCAGGCGCAACGCCCGGCCGTAGAGCCGCACCGCGCTGTCCAATGCAGCAGCGGACTGCTCCACCCCGGCGAGGTTGGACAGGCCGCCGGCCCCATCGGGTCGCAACGCCACCGCAAGGCGCAGGAGGCGCCCGGCCGCGCCGAACCGGCCGGTCTGGGCGGCGAGCACGCCCAGCAGTTCCATGGCGTCGGCATGTTCCGGATCGGCGTCGAGGATGCGGCGATAGATGTCCTCCGCCTCCGCCACCCGGCCCGCCTGATGGTGGTCGAGGGCGATCAGCAGGGCCTGCGACAAAGTAACCATCGGAACTCTTGCGGGTTGGCGGACGCGCTGCCGGGATGCAGATCATGCCCCGGCGCCCCTCCCCGGTCCAGCCGGACACGGTCGGAAATCGTCGCAAACGGTCACAGAATCAGGATTTTCCCTGGATTGTCATGAGGCTGACGCATCGCTATTGTCCGCGCCGCATTCCAAGGAGCGGACCATGACCTCCCGCCCAATCCGGGCAATTTGCCAATCCGGCCTCCGCCGGGCCACTCTCGCCGCCGTCCTGATGCTGGGAGTCGGAATCGGCGCCGCGCAGGCCAACGAAGGCGCCAAGTCCAACGGCTGCCCGTGGGCGCAGGACGTGACGCTGGAGATCAACGGCAAGACCCTGACGCTGAAACAGGACGTCTTCACCACCACCAGCGCCGAGCCGATCGAGATCGAGGCCTTCAAGGTGGTCCCGCTGGTCGACCAGCTGAAGCTGCGCATCATCGGCCCCAAGGGGCGCGAGTGGGAAGCGGCGCTGACCCGTCTGGTCAGCGGCAAGCGCTGCAGCGCATTCTATGCGGGCAAGCCGGTGCTGGTGTCGAACGTCACCCGCAATCCGGACGAGCTTATCTTGAACAGGTAGGCGGTCTAACTCAGCACCCCCACCAGTTCGTCCAGCGCCGGGTCGCCGCCGGGAACCAGCAACGCCATGTTGGCGGCGGCCATTTCAACGCTGCCGCCCGGCTGCGGTTTGAGCCCGCCGGCGGCGAACAGGCGGTCCTGCTGGACGCGCTCGGCCTCCAGTTCGGCGGCCTTCATGCGGCGGTAGAGGGCGTCGTCCTCCGCCTTGGCGCGGCGGCGCAGGGCGCGCAACGGGCGCACCATCTCGTCGCGCCAACCAGACACCGCGCCGTCGATGCGGGCGAGATCCGCGGCGGACAGGCGGATGCCGCACTCCAGCCCGGCCCAGGCGGCGAACAGCAGAACATTGACGTCCACCCCGCGCCGGTCCTGCAGGGCGAGGCAACAGGCGGGCACCCCCGGCCGTCCGTAGATGGCCAGGGAGAAGTCCCAGAAGGGGTTCGCCGACAAAGTCATCGGCTTCCGGCGCCCGGTCAGTCGCCGAAGCTGATGTTCAGGCCGCGGGCGGTCTTCACCAGCGCGCCATCCAGCTCGACACAGGAGTAATGCTCGATCGCCTCGGTGATCGGCACGTCGATGACGCTGCGGTTGGACCAGGCGACCATGCGGTTGAACTTGCCCTCCGCGATCAGGTCGACGGCATGGACGCCGAAGGCCGACGCGATCAGGCGGTCGCGCGGGCTGGGCATGCTGCCGCGCTGGACGTGGCCCAGCACGGTCACGCGGGTCTCGGCCCCGGTGGCGTCGGCGATCTTCTCGCCGATGTAGTCGCCGATGCCGCCATAGCGCTTCTCGCCGCCCTGCAGCACCTTCTTGACGCCGGAGCCCTCCAGGGTCTTCACCGCCTCCGACACCACGACCAGGGCGAAGTTGCGGCCCGAGTCGCGGACGTCCTTGATCTTGGCGGCGATGCTTTCGATGGAATAGGCGATCTCCGGGATCAGGATCACGTCGGCCCCGCCGGCGATGCCGGCCGCCAGCGCGATATGGCCGGCGTCGCGGCCCATCACCTCCAGAACCATCACGCGGTGGTGGCTGGCGGCGGTGGGCTGCAGACGGTCCAGCGCCTCCACCGCCACGGCGACGGCGGTGTCGTAGCCGACCGACACCTCGGTCTTGCCCAGGTCGTTGTCGATGGTCTTGGGCACGCCCACCATCGGGAAGCCGCCCTTCTGCGCCAGCTTGTGCAGGATGGCGAAGCTGCCGTCACCGCCGATGCCGATCAGCGCGTCCAGGCCGAGTTCGCGGTAGCCGCCAATGATCTCGTCGGACCGGTCCTTCAGCGTGCCGTCGGGCATCGGATAGGCGAAGGGATCGCCGCGGTTGGTCGTGCCCAGGATGGTGCCGCCCTGGCGCATCATGTGGCCGTCGACACAGCCGAGATCGAGCGTCTGGTATTGCACCGGACGCTGGAGCAGGCCCTGGGTGCCTTCCTTGATGCCCAGCACCTGCCAGCCATATCCGGTGGCGCGGTGAACCACCGCACGGATGACCGCGTTCAGCCCGGCGCAATCGCCGCCGCTGGTCAGGATGCCGATGCGCTTGCCGGCTTTATTTGGGGCAGTCATTGAGAGTTTCCCGTCCCGTTCGCCTGTTCATTGAAATGGACCACCATGTTACCGGAACAGGCGTTTCCCGCAATCATTGCCGGTATCCGCAAAGGAGGCATCGTGCCGACCCCCTCGCCGCGGAGATATCCCGGATGGCCAAAGGATCGAACCGGCGGTTTGCCGGTGCCGTGCCGCCGGATTTCTGGTATAGTCCGGCCCGCCCAGCCAACGGGTCACCCGCAAGAGCACCCCCGATCCACCCGGGGCAACGGCCATTCCTAACGGGCGCGATGAACGAGCAAGAGATTTTGAAGGAAAAGCTGGCGAGCTTGCGCAGCGAGCACCGCGACCTGGACGACGTCATCGCCCGGCTGGTCGAACGCGCGCCCTATGACCAGCTGCAGATGCAGCGGCTGAAAAAGCGCAAGCTGATGCTGAAGGACCAGATCATGGTCCTGGAAAGCCGGCTGCTGCCGGACATCATTGCGTGATCGCCTGATGGTCTCCTCTCCCCCAGGGTAAGGGAGACCCAGGGTAAGGGAGATCCAATGTCCCCTCACCCCTTCTTGGGCACGGTGAAGAACTGGATGCCCATCTGGAAGCTGCGGGCGATGTTCTCGGCCTTGCCGATCAGGAAATTGGCGCCCTCGGCCGGCAGGACCTCGTGGGCGGTCTCGCGGAACAGGCCGAGCCAGCGTTCGAAGTGCGGCGGCTCCAGCCCAAGCGAGATGTGGACCGGCATCGGGCGGCCGTCGTAACGCTGGGTCAGCAGGGCGATGGACGACCAGAAATCCATCATCTTGCGCAGATGCGGCTCCCAATCGGTGATGGCGCGGCCGAAGATCGGACCCAGTTCCTCGTCCTTCATGATCTTGCCGTAGAAGGTCCGCACCAGCGTCTCGATCGACGCCTCGTCGATGCCGACGGCGGCCATCCGCTCCTCCGCCATGGCGGCGCGGATGTCGCGGTGCTCTTTGCGCCGGTCGTCGTGGTGATCTTCGGTGGGAGCGGCGTCGGTCATGCGTTGGGTCCGGTTCTGGGAATGAGCAGGGTCTATCCAGTCCATATAAGGCGGCACCATAGGTGGAACCATGTTTCACCGGAAGGGCCGGAATGTCGCAGCCGCAGGCTCGGATTCCTCAAGTCCGGGCGTGGCGGTGCGGCGCCGCCTCTGGACAGGCGCCCGACTCTTCCTATAATGCGCCGCTTTCCGGACCTTGAGGAAAGCGCCAGGCCGTGACTGCCGACCACTCCCCGAACAGCACCCCCTCGGCTGCCGGCGCCCAGCCGCTGGTCGGCATCATCATGGGCAGCCAGTCCGACTGGACGACGATGAAGCACGCCGCCGACACGCTGGCGGCGCTGGGCGTCCCGCACGAGGTCCGCATCGTTTCCGCCCACCGCACCCCGCACCGGCTGGTGGAATACGCCACCACCGCCAAGGCGCGCGGGCTGAAGGTGGTGATCGCCGGAGCCGGCGGCGCCGCCCATTTGCCGGGCATGGCCGCGTCGATGACGCCGCTGCCGGTCTTCGGCGTTCCGGTCGAAAGCCATGCGCTGAAGGGCATGGACAGCCTGCTGTCGATCGTGCAGATGCCGGGCGGCGTGCCCGTAGGCACGCTGGCCATCGGCAAGGCCGGCGCCATCAACGCCGCGCTGCTGGCCGGCTCGGTCATCGCGCTGATGGACCCGGCGGTGGCCGAGGCGCTGGACGGCTGGCGCGCCCGCCAGACCGCCGCGGTGGCCGAGGCCCCTGTCGACGATCCGACCTAATCAAGAGAAAGTCAGACCGCCATGACCGGCAAGCCAACCGGCACCCCACTGCCCCGCCTCGCCCCCGGTTCCACCATCGGCATGCTGGGTGCCGGACAGCTCGGCCGGATGACGGCATTGGCCGCCGCGCGGCTGGGCTACAAGACCCATGTCTTCGCTCCCGACGCGGCCGACAGCCCGGCGGCGCAGGTCAGCGCCGCAGCGACGGTGGCGGACTGGGACGATCTGGAGGCGCTGGAGCGCTTCGCCCGCTCGGTCGATGTGGTGACGCTGGAGTGGGAGAATGTGCCGGTCGCCACGGCCGAGCATCTGCGCCGCTTCACCAACCTGAACCCCGGCCCCAACGTGCTGTCGGTGGCGCAGGACCGCATCGCCGAGAAGAGCTTCGTTAACTCGCTCGGCATCGCGACGGCACCCTGGCGCGCGGCCAACAGTGCCGATGAAGTCGCCCGCGCGGTGGCGGAGGTCGGTCCGCGCTGCGTTCTGAAATCGACGCGGCTCGGCTATGACGGCAAGGGACAGGCGCGGCTGGACAGCGGCAGCGATCCGGCGGCGGCCTGGGCGGCCATCGGCGGCGGCAAGCCGGGGGTGGAGGGCATCGTCGAGGGCTTCGTCACCTTCGCCTGCGAGGTGTCGGTGATCGTCGCCCGCGGCGCCGACGGTGCGATGGTCGCCTATCCGGCGGTGGAGAACCGCCACAAGGACGGCATCCTCGACGTCACCATCGCTCCCGCCGCGGCGGACAAGGTGTCGGACGAGACCGCGGCGGAGGCCGACCGCATCGCACGCCGCATCGCCGAGGCGTTGGATTTGGTCGGCGTGCTGGCGGTGGAGATGTTCGTCACCGCCGACGGGGCCGTGCTGGTCAACGAAATGGCGCCGCGCCCGCACAATTCCGGCCACTGGACCATGGACGCCTGCGCCACCTGCCAGTTCGAGCAGCTGGTGCGCGCGGTCTGCGGCCTGCCGCTGGGATCGGTGGAGCGGGTGGCCGACGCCGAGATGACCAACCTGATCGGCGACGACGTGCTGCGCTGGCCCGACCTGCTGGCCGAACCCGGCGCCCGGCTGCACCTGTACGGCAAGACGGAGGCGCGGCCCGGCCGCAAGATGGGCCACGTCAACCGGCTGTTCGCGCGCCGCTGACGGTCCGTATCGCTTAAAGACCTGAAGGCCCCGCCGACCGGACCGGTCGCGGGGCCTTTTTCATGCCAGGGTTCATGTCGGGGCGGAATTCGTTCTCGCCACGGCCGAACTGCAGCCACTGCACGCGCTGCGCCGGTGGATGGGCATCATCCGGTTCTTCGGCCGCGACGAGATGGAGGAAGGATGCCGGGCCGCACGGCCGGGCACAATCGTGAGAAGGTTCAACCGCTGGGCGCAGGAGGCGTACTGCCCCGGCGGCACCCAGCCGGTGGCAGGGAAGTCCAATCCGTGTGGCGGATCGCGCCATCGGCGCTATGGCCGTCGCACAATCCGGCAAATCCGCACTCCCCAGCAATTGCACATCCGACGCAAGAAATCCGACCGGGGTAATCGCCGGCCATCATTCGAAATAAACCGCATTTTCGACTGTTTGGTTGCGCGCCCGGCATTTACGTTCACCCGGCGGTAAGCAGGAGCAATTTCCTTACCTTCCGAAGGAATAATCGGCCGCAACTTTAGCATCGGCAATCGACATGACCTGACTGAATTGACGCCCCAATTAGGAGAAACCCAATGCGTTTCCCAGTTCTGGACGGCTGGCGCGGCTTATGCGCCTTATTCGTGGCTTTATTCCATTTTAGCGCTTTTGGAACTTTTTATCTCAATCCGTTTGTTCGAGGCAGCTATCTGTTTGTCGACTTTTTCTTCGTTCTCAGTGGTTTCGTCATCTCCCACGCCTATTTCGGGCGTCTGAACTCGGCCCCGGATACCGGGACCTTCCTGGTCCGGCGGTTGGGCCGCGTCTGGCCCCTGCACGCGGCCACGCTGGTCGCCTTCATTCCGCTGGAGATCGTCAAGGCGCTGGCGATCCACGGCGAGGCCGCGGCTTTCACCGGCCGCTTCGCGCCGTCATCCATCCTCAGCAACCTCTTCCTGGTCCATTCACTGGGCGTCGAGGGCGAGCTGACCTGGAACATGCCGAGCTGGTCGATCAGCGCGGAGGTCTTCGCCTATATCACCTTTGCCTTGGTCTGCCTGCTTGCCCGCCGCACATGGCTGGTGACGGCGGCCGCCGTGGCGCTGTCGTCCGCCGGGGCCTTCGTCGTCATGGGATGGTCGGACCATTACATCGACACCAGCTTCGACCTCGGCTATTTCCGCTGCCTTTATGGCTTCTTCGCCGGACACGTCGTCTATCGGCTGTTCATAGCCGCCCGCCGCGCCGGACTGGAGAAGCTGCCGGCGGCGGGATTGATCGAGGCGGCCAGTCTGGCCGCGGTGGTCGCTTTCGTGGCAGCGGCGCATGGCAACGCCCTGTCCTTCGCCTCGCCGCTGCTGTTCGGCCTGGTGGTCTGGGTGTTCGCCTTCGAGGGTGGATTGTTCTCGCGGCTGCTCGCCAAGGGGCCGTTCCAGTGGCTGGGCGCCCGCTCCTACTCCATCTACATGGTCCATGCGCTGGTCATCGCCTTGTACCAGAAGGCAGCGGCGGTGATGCAGAAGCTGCTGGGCCAGCCGATGTTCGCCGATCTGGCGGTCGACGGCGGCGAGACCCGGCTGATCTTCTTCGGTGGCGCCTGGGTGATGGATGGGCTTGCGCTTTGCTATCTGGTGACGGTGGTCGCGGTGTCCGCCCTGACCTACCGCTTCGTCGAGATGCCCGGTCAGGCAAGCTTCAACGCGCTGCTTCTGGGCCGGCGCAAACCCACAATCCAGCCGGCGACCGTGGAAGTCACGTGAACCGGCACACCGGATGCGGAAACCATGGCCCCCGCCGGTGCGCTGGCGGGGGCCGTCGCTCCCCGGCCGGCACCTCCGACGGCGATCGTTGCGGCGCCGGAATAATCACGTCAAGTTTTCGGTAACGATAATTTCCGGAAAAACAGCATAAGGCAATATGCCGCTCGATCATTGGGATTTTCGGGATAGATGTCACAAATTGTCGCGTTCTGTTCGGCCGAAGGTCATCGGCAACAGACTCTCTTCTAACCTATGCCGATATTGGTTACTCTCGGTCACATTCATCCCGAAACTCTCTAAACTTTGATGCAATTTGTAACCTCATGACGATGCCCTTGGCGCAGGACAGTGCAGGACGTTCCTCCCCGGTGATGGCTCCGGTCGTCGGCCCGGTGGTGACGCCGGCTGCCGGTTCGGCGGCGCCGCGCCGTCCGGCGTCGAGCCGCGACCGCGACCGCTTCGTCGGGTTCGCCTTTGCCGCCGCTGACCTGCTGATCGAAACGGACGCGCAGGGAAACATCCTGTTTTCCGCCGGGGCGCGCTGCCGTCTGACCAAGGGCGAGGTCGGCGGGCTGGTCGGCACCAACCTGATGGAGGTGGTGGCCCCCGGCGACCGCAAATACGTCCATGTCCTGTTCGACCGCATCCGGGAGAAGGCGCGGATCAAGCCGTCGCGCGTGCTGTTCCAGGCCTTCGACGGACAACAGTTCCCGGCCCTGCTGGGTGGCTGCCGGCTCGATTCCTGTCCGGGGTCGCTGTTCCTGACCGTCCTGCTGACCGCACCGCCGCGCCATGGCGCCGCCGCCGCCGCCGCGCAGGGCGAGTTGCTGGACCAGAGCGGCTTCGCCGGCATCCTGGAGGAGCGGATCCTCGCCGCCCGCGAGAGGGGGCTCGACCAGGGGCTGACCCTGCTGCTGGTCGAGGGGCTGCAGGCGATGGTGGAGGCAATGCCGGAAGGGGCGGCGGCGGAGGTGCGCGAGGGTATCGACGCCTATCTGCGCGGCATCTCCGCCGACGGCGACAGCGCGGGCCAGCTGACCGGCGACCGGTACGGCATCGTCCATGCCGCCGACATCGACGGGCGCGAGGTGCAGGGCCACATCGCCCAGATCATCGAGGCGGCGGGCGGCGCCCTGCCCGGCGGCATCAGGTCCTGGACGCTGGACATGGCCGACGACCGGCTGGACGCGGCCGATGCGGCTCGCGCGCTGGTCTATACGGTGCAGGCCTTCGCCTCGGCGCAAGGCGGGGAGTTCACCATCTCCAGCCTGGAGGACGGCGCCAACCGGCTGATGGCCGGGGCGGTGGAGCGAATCGGCCAGCTGCGCGCGACCATCGACAACCGCGACTTCATCGTCGTCTACCAGCCGATCGTCGACATCGGCACCGGCGCCGTCCACCATCTGGAGGCGCTGACCCGTGTCGACGGCATGAGTTCGCCGGCCGACTTCATCACCTTCGCCGAGGATGTCGGGCTGATCTATGATTTCGACCTGCTGCTGACCCGGACGGTGCTGGACACCCTGCAGGAGTTCCGCAAGGAGCCGAAGCTGCCGGACGTGGCCATCAACCTGTCGGCCAAGACGCTGATGAGCCCGATTTTCCTCAAACAGTTCCAGTCGGTCGTCGCCCCCTATGGCGATCTGGCCGCGAAACTGCTGATCGAGGTAACGGAAACCGTCGTCGTCACCGACATCGCCAAGCTGAACGAGGTGCTGCAGAAGCTGCGCGGATGCGGGTTCCGCATCTGCCTGGACGATGTCGGCGCCGGTTCGACCAGCTTCCAGTCGCTGTACGGCATCCAAGCCGATTACGCCAAGATCGACGGCAGCTTCGTCCGTGGCGCCGTCGGCAACCCGCGCGACATGGCCATGCTGCGGTCGATGGTCGACGTCTGCCGCCAGCTGGGGCTGGACCTGATCGGCGAGCAGGTGGAGGAGACGGTGCACGCCGACCTGCTGGCCGGGCTGGGGGTGTCGCTGGCCCAGGGCTTCCTGTTCAGCCGGCCGTCGCGGGACTTCGCCTATTTCGCCAAGGACTGGTCGAAGGTGCGCAGCGGCGGAAAGGTGCTGCTTAAGGGCTGAGCCGGGCTGACGGGATGAACTGCCGGATCAGGCCAGCGCCGGCGCACCGGCAAAGGCGCCCATCCCCTCGATGCTGTGGACCTGCTCCAGCCGGTGGCGGGCGGCGGTCAGCAATTGCCGGTTATGGGCCAGCGCATTGGCGCCCGCACAGCCGTCGCGCAGGTGCATGCGGCGCAGCAGCGCTTCGGCCTGATCCAGCGTTTCCATGATGCTCAGTGCGGTATCGGCGTCCATCGTCGCCCTCTTATCTTCTGCGTGGCGCGGGAAGTTCGTCGCGCCGTCTTTCAATGCGTCGACCTTAGACACCGCAACTCGCCATCAGGTAGAGGATATTTGGTCGCACACGCGGAAAATATGGTGGCTTTTTAAATGTTATTTCATCTTGGTTGAATCGTTTCTCTCCAGCCATTGGGTCTGGACGCGGATGACCTTCTCGGTGGCGGAAAAGGCCTGACGGCGGGTAAGAACCAGAACCACGCCGCTGGAGGCCGCGATCAGAGGAATCGGTCCGATCACCCAGACCAACGCCGCCAGCGCGAAGTAATAGGCGCGGATCCCGCCGTTCAGCGCCGTGATCGCCAGGGTCAGGGCCTCTCCGATGGTCCGGGCGATTTCCTTGCGGTCGTCCGGCGGAACCGGCGGCATCGGAGCCGAGCCGATCAGGGCGCAGCAGTAATTGTACTGGCGCAGCGCCCAGGTGAACTTGAAGAAGCCGAAGGTGAAGATCACCACCATCAGCAGCATCTTGATTTCGAACAGCTGGGCCGAGGTCTGGACGGCGAAGGACAGGTCGGAGATGAACTGCTGCGCCCGCTCCGCCGCGCCGAAGGACCCGATCAGGCCGGCCAGCACCAGCATGTTGGTGGAGGCGAAGAAGGTGCAGCTGTGCATGGTGTGGCCGAACAGCTGCGAATCGAGGATGCGGTTGTCGCGCTCCAGCATCCGTTCGATCCAGTGACGGCGCACGATCCGCAGATGCTGATTCAGCACGTTGCGGCCGGTCAGCAGATGATCCTGGGTGACGGTGAAGCCGACCCAGGAGCCGACGAACCAGACGAAGGCGATGATGTCGAGCGTGGTGACATCGGCAGGTATGGCGGCGGGTATGGCGGGAGACATGGCGGCGGGGTCTCGTCGGGAAGCGGACGGCGAGCAAGCGTGTACGCCGGTGGCGGGCGGCTGTCCATCGTGGCAGTCCGCCGAGGTCCTCTCTTACCCCTCCCCCGTCCCGCGCCCCTCCCCGCGTCCCTGCACCGCCTTCAGCACATAGACGCGGATGGCGCTGGAGAGATTGCCGCTGCGGGTCTGGTCGATCTCCTCGATCAGGGCGTTCACCGACAGGCCGCGGTACTGGGCGACCGATTTCAGGGCATCCCAGAACTCCTCCTCGAGGGAGACGCTGGTGGGGTGGCCGGCGATCAGGACCGAACGCTTCTTCATGGTCACGCACGCATCGCAATTGGGGGATGGGGGTGGTCAGAGGAAGGCCGGAACGGCCGGGAACGACACACCCCCACCCTAACCCCAAGCTTAACCGGGACCAACCATCCGTTCGGGGCGAACCCATTGATCGAATTGCTCATCCGTCAGGAGTCCGAGTTCGCGTCCGGCCTCCTTTAGACTTGTCCCTTCCTTGTGGGCTTTCTTGGCGATCTTCGCCGCATTGTCATAGCCGATGTGGGGATTGAGCGCCGTCACCAGCATCAGGCTGTCCGACACCAGTTTGGCGATGCGGTCGCGGTTGGCCTCGATTCCCACCACGCAATTGTCGGTGAAGCTGTTCGCGGCGTCGGCCAGCAGGCGGATCGACTGCAGGACATTGAAGGCGATCACCGGTTTGAACACGTTCAGTTCGAAATGGCCGGTGGCGCCGGCGACGGTTACGGTGGTGTGGTTGCCCATCACCTGGGCGCAGACCATCGTCATCGCCTCCGACTGGGTCGGGTTGACCTTGCCGGGCATGATGGAGGAGCCGGGCTCGTTCTCCGGCAGCGACAGCTCGCCGATGCCCGACCGCGGGCCGGAGCCCAAGAGGCGGATGTCGTTGGCGATCTTCATCAGCGACACCGCCAGCGTGTTCAGATGGCCATGCATGTCGACCAGCGAGTCATGGGTCGCCAGCGCCTCGAACTTGTTTTCGGCGGTGACGAAGGGAAGGCCGGTGAAGGCCGCCACCTCCTCCGCGAAGGCCTCGGCGAAGCCGGGCTTGGCGTTCAGGCCGGTGCCGACCGCCGTGCCGCCCTGCGCCAGCCGGTAGAGCTGCGGCAGCGCGCCCTTCACCCGCGCGATGCCGTAGGAGACCTGCGCGGCATAACCGGAGAACTCCTGCCCCAGCGTCAGCGGCGTCGCGTCCTGCAGATGGGTGCGGCCGATCTTGACGATGTCCCCAAAGGCGTCGGCCTTGGCGTCCAGCGCGCTGCGAAGATGCTCCAGCGCCGGGATCAGGCTGCGCACGATCTCGTCGGCCGCCGCGATGTGCATGGCGGTGGGGAAGCTGTCGTTCGACGACTGCCCCATGTTGACATGGTCGTTGGGGTGGATCGGCGTCTTCGACCCCATGCTGCCGCCCAGCTTCTCGATGGCGCGGTTGGCGATCACCTCGTTGGCGTTCATGTTGGACTGGGTGCCGGAGCCGGTCTGCCAGACCACCAGCGGGAAATGGTCGGCCAGCCGGCCGTCGATCACCTCGTCGGCCGCCTCCATGATCGCGGCGCCGAGCTTCGGGTCGAGCACGCCTAACTTCAGGTTCGCGGCGGCGGATGCCCGCTTCTGGATGCCCAGCGCGCGCACCAGCGGCACCGGCATGCGCTCTCCGCCGATGCGGAAATTCTGGAGCGAGCGCTGGGTCTGCGCGCCCCAGTAACGGTCGGCCGGAACGTCTATGGGGCCGAAGCTGTCGGTTTCGGTGCGGACACCGCTCATGGTCGGACCTTTCCTGATCGCCGCTTTTGGTCACGGATGGGGCGGGTTGCAAATGCTCCCGCCCCGCCTGATCTTTGCGGTGAAGGTGCGGACGGCAAGGGGCGGTTTGAAGGGGCGTTTCGGGGCGGTCTAAGCGGGAGCTTGGGCGACTCGGCAGGAATCCTCGCCTCACCCCCGAATTTGTTCTTGTTGCGTTCGCTGTTCTTCCGTACCCTTTTCCGAGTGACCGGTTGAGCCGCCGCAAGTCCGGCGGTCATGACAGCGACACGGCGACAGCGACAGGGGGAACAGAATGGACGATCTGGCACACGACCATATCCGCGCCTTCATTGCCCGGACGCGCGTTTCGGAGATGAAGAGCCGCGGCTGGCGCGTTCTCGGCCCGGGGGAGGAAGGATCGGTCCTGATGGAAGGCCCGATGCTGGCCGGGAGGGCCGCGGTGCTCGATGCGCCCATCGGCGGGATCTTCGACGATCTGGTCGCCCGCGCACTGGAGCGCGCCGACACCCGCGACCGCCTGAACGCCCGCCGCGCCGCCTGATCCCCTCCAACCGCCAGCATTTCCAGGGAGGTCATGATCCCCAACGGGGTTGACGGGACTGCACCCTTTGGTAGTCTCTCCCTCCAATTCCCTCTGGCGCTCTGAGCAACCTGACATAACGGTACGTGTTGTCATAGTGCAAGACACCTGCCGGGACATCCGACGGTGACCCATCGCAGCAGGGTATCGGGCGTCGATTTCGACGTTCGGGGTAACTCTTCGGAGTGGTCGTAGGCGACGCGACCATAGATCGGAAGTACCCCCGAAGATACCACCTGCTGCATAGTCCCGTTAGGAAGTCTTTAACTGGCCCGATGGCCTAATGATGTCATCGGGAACGCTCAGGCCAAGGGAGATTTACATGATCGGCGCCGTCAACACCAAGAAGATCAACGCGTCATCTGCGGCCCATATCGCGCTTCTCGATCAGTTCATTCGACTGACGCAAGACACCATCGTCGAGCAGGACGACGCTTTCGTTCGTGACAGTCTGGTCGATCTTCTGGCCAACCTGCGCAATGAGCGCGCAGACTATGCCGAGATCATCGGCGCGTCCGCGTTGAACCGCGCCGCCTGATCCCTCGCCTTACTCCTCCCCGGCCAAACCCTCGGCCGCGAG